>JAFDDH010000003.1 GCA_019310975.1 Deltaproteobacteria bacterium
CAGTAGCGGTGCGAGGCAGAGGGTGAGCGAGACAAGCCCGCCCCATGCGGCCGTCCGGGGAGTGCTCCGGCGCATGCTGGGATTCTAGCCGAGCGATCTGGGTCTATCGATGAACGCTCTCGATCAGCAGCGCGTGGGTTGCACTGCTATCTTGATCAGCATGAACTCCAGCCTGCGTCGCGGCACCGGGGGGGCCGCGACAAACTTGAGCCGGGCGCCGCTGCGTGAATTCCCCCGTGCGCATCTCATCACACTCCCTACCCCGTGGGAAGTGGGCTACGTCCAGGTCTACCTGATCGAGAGTGAACCGCTCACGCTCATCGACACCGGCGTCAAGAGCGCTGCGTCCCACTCGGCGTTGAGCGCGGCGCTCGATTGTCTCGGCTACGGACTCGAAGATCTGCAGCGCGTGATCCTTACCCACTACCACCGCGATCACCTCGGTCAGGCCGAGTCCTTGCGGCAGGCCGCCGATCATCTCGAGATCTGCGCCCACGAGCAGGCGGTGCCGATGGTGGAGGGCTTCTCGGTCGAGCGCGACGAGAATCTCGAGGATGCGGCTGCGCTCGTCCGCGAGTACGGGGTTCCCAGGCACGCGATCGATTCCATGATCGCCGAGCGCGAGCGCCGAATTCGCAGCGATCCCGCATTGTGCGAGCCCACTTGCGTGGATCGCGTGCTGCGCCACGGCGACGCCGTCGAGTTCAAGGACTTCGCACTCGAGGTGATCCACAGCCCCGGTCATACGGCGGGTCACATCCTGCTCCAGCATGCGGCGAGCCGTGTGCTCTTCTCGGGTGATCAGATCCTCGGCGGCGCGGTGCCGAATACCGAGAACTACTACCTCGACGAGCTGCCCGATCCGCGCGATCCGCTGCGCCGGAGGCCGCGCTTCAAGGGGTTGCTCGAGTACAGACACTCACTGCGTAAGCTGCGCCGGCAGAGCTTCAGCGCGATCCTGCCCGGCTTCGGTGGCGTGGTCAGGGTGCCGGATCGCGCCATCCGCGACGCGTTGCTCTACTACGAGGTGCGCATTCAGCGCATCGAGCGCAGCCTGCGATCGGTGACCGCCATCGGCCAGTCAGTGACCGCCTATGAGATCTGGCACTCGCTCTTCCCGAACGATGATCCGGCCACACAGATGCGCACTCGATTGCTGATGGTGATTGGCGCACTCGACGTGCTCGAGGAGCTCGGGCAGTGCGTCACTGTGCGGCGTGATGATGGCGTGCTGCTGCATCGACACGCCGAGTAGTCAGAGCCGATCGTCCTGGCCGGCGATTCTGACGAGCGCCCCTTCGACCTGGCTCCGCCGCGACGCCGCGTGATCGTCAGCCTTCCACCGCGGGTGCGGCTCGCCAGATCACACCGGCGTAGTCGTCGGAGACGTAGAACGCACCGTCCGGCCCCACGACCACATCCGCGGGCCGCCCGATCACATTCCCGTCGTGCAGGAAGCCGGTCATGAAGTCGCGCTCCTCGATCGATCCGTCCGGCCGCCAATGCAGCGACACCACCTTGTAGCCATCCTTCTGCCTGCGATTCCACGAGCCGTGGAGTGCGACGAGGGCGGCATCCCGATAGGCGGCCGGCGCAGCCTGGCCGCGAACGAACGTCATGCCGAGTGGTGCGTTGTGAGCGCGAAAGCTGTGGACGGGCGGGATCGAGCCGGCGATGCGCTTCTCCTCGCCGTCGCCCAGATCGGGGTCGGGGATGCGGTTGCCATTGGCCACCGGGAAGCCGTAGAAGCCGCCCCTCACCAGCTTGTTGAGCTCGCAGGGTGGAAAGTCGTCGCCGAGCAGGTCTCGGCCATTGTCGGTTCCGTAGAGCTCACCGGTCACGGGATGCCAGTCGAAGCCGACTGAGTTGCGCAGGCCCGTCGCAAAGGTCTCTTCGCCCGTGCCGTCGGGACGGAAGCGCAACATCGCGGCGCGTCGCTGCGGATCCTTCTCCCGGCACGCGTTGCAGCTCGAGCCCACGTTCACGTAGAGCCAGCCGTCGGGTGAGAAGCGCAGGGTGCGGGTCCAGTGGTTGCCACCCGACGGGATGTCGGTGGCGAGTCGCTCGATTTCGCCTGAAACCCGCGCGCCGCTCGCTCCGCCGCTGCCCGGTGGCTGACCCGGATCGAAGCGGACGCGCAAAATGTCGCTGGTCTCGCCGACATAGAGCCAATGCTCGTGGAAGTCGATTCCGTACGGCTGGGAGAGGTCGCTCAGCAGAACCCGCTGGCCGTCGGCACGCCCGTCGCCATCGCTGTCACGCTCGAGCAGAAGGATGCTTCTCTGCACGGGCGCGCTGACCAGCAGGTCGCCGGACGGCGTGAAACGCATCACACGCGCGCCGCGCACCCCCTCGGCCCAGATCGAGAGCGTAAATCCCTCCGGTACCCGCATGCGCGCGTCCACTACCTGGGGCGAGGGCGCATCCGTGCCTCGCCCCCACAACATGTGGGCGATCGGGGCATTCACGGCGTACTTCTCGGGCAAGAGCCATGTACAGGCACCGACGCCGGCGACCACGACCAATGTCGTGATCAGGGCCACTCGTCGCATACGGACCTCCCTCGGGGTATAGAGCCTACCACGCGTGAGCCGGGGCGGATCCGGTAGACGGCCGGAAGTGGCCGGAATCCGGCCGAAATCGCTGCGAGGAGGGGGTCCGGGTATTGACTTGGCGGCCTGGCTGGCGGATACCTTCGCATCCTCGCGGAGGCAGTCTCGACATGAAGAGTATTCGAAAAGGTGACCTTGTGGAGGTCATCAGTGGGGCCGATCGTGGCAAGCAGGGCCGCGTGCTGGCACTGGACCAGCATCGGTCGCGGGTCCGCGTCGAGAAGGTGCGCATGCAGAAGCGCCACCTCAAGCCTGGCCGCGCGGGTGCCACCCAGGGCGGCGTGGTCGAGGACGAGGGCTACGTGCACGTCTCCAACGTGATGCTTGTCAATCCGGCGGACAACAAGCCCGGCCGAATTCGCACCGAAGAGCGCGACGGCAATCGAGTGCGCGTTTTCGCGCGCGACGGCGGGCCTGTCCCCGAGCCGGCCGGCTGATCGCCCGCTATCGTCCCCAAACTCAGAGTGATCAAGCTCAGAGTGATCAAGGCGAATTGGTCAAGCAGGGAACCCAGCCGACATCTCTCGAACGCCCGACGCGCGGTGCACGATCGACCCAGCGCGCGGCGTTGAACCGAGATCCGAGGAAGAGCCATGGCCAAGAACAAGCGAGAGAAGATCAAGCTCGAATCGAGTGCAGGCACCGGCCACTTCTACACGACGTCGAAGAACCGAACGAATACGCCGAACAAGCTCAAGCTGAAGAAATACGATCCTGTGGTCCGCAAGCACGTGGTCTACAAGGAAACCAAGCTCAAGTAGACGGGCGTTGGGTTCGAAGCTTGTGGTGCCGCCGCCGGTCCACTGAAATGGGGAGTGTCCATGACCTGGGTGATTACCAGCCTCTGTCGAGACAAGAAGGACATGGCCTGCGTCGAAGTCTGTCCTGTGGACTGCATCGTGGTTCGGAGCGACGAGAGCGATTCTGCTTGGCCCAACCAGCTCTATATCGATCCCGATGAGTGCATCAGCTGCGGCGTGTGTGAGCCCGAGTGTCCGTGGGAGGCAATCTTCGAGGACGAGCAGGTCCCCGATATCTTCAAAGACGACACCGCGCTGAACGCCAAGATCGTCGATCTGCGCGACGAGTTCGAGGTCCCCGAGAAGCCGGATATCGATACGCCGACTCCGGAAGAAGTGCAGGCCAACAAGGAGAAGTGGGGATACACGGGCTGAGCGCTCCCGGTCGACCGCCGCGACCTCTTTTCCGGTTTCTACTCGGGTTCGGATCCGGCGGCATCGAAGGCGGCCGCCATCACCGCGATCGGCGCATCTCGCTCCGTCCACAGGCGGAGCTGCTCTGCGGCCTGATGGACGAGCATCCACTTGCCTCCCAGCGGCCGAGCGCCGCGCGCCTCGGCATCGGCGAGGAGCCGTGTCTGCTCCGGCTCGTAGACCGCATCCATCACGACGCTCTCCGCGCGCAGATGCTCTGCGGGTACGGGTGACGCGGCCGAGCGCAGTCCGACAGCCGTGGTATTGACCAGGATGTCGTGCGGTAGATCTGCGAGGTCGGCCAGTGAGCCGGAACCACTCGCGGAGAGCGCCCGCGAAAGCACCCGCGCGCGCGCCTCGGTGCGATTGAGGACCATCACCTCGGCCCCGGCATGCAGCAATGCGTAGACGACGGCGCGTGCCGCGCCACCCGCGCCCAGCACCACAGCGCGGCGGCCCTTCGGGTCGATCTCGCGTTCGAGCGCGCGCAGGGCACCGGTCCAATCAGTATTCGAGCCGACCAGCTCGTCGCCCCGTCGCGTCACAGTATTGACGGCGCCGATGGCGGCGGCGGTCTCGTCGATGCGATCGAGATGCTGCATCACGTTTTCCTTGTGCGGGATCGACACGGCGACCTGGCGCAGGCCCAGCGCGCGGACGCCGGCGATCGCATCGCCGAGGCGCTCGGGCGGGACGTCGAAGGCGAGGTAGGCTGCGTCCAGACCCAGCGCCCCGAATGCAGCATTGTGCATGGCCGGCGAGCGGGTGTGGCCGGCCGGATGTAGCACGATGCCGCAGAGGGCGGTGGCGGCGCCGATGTTCGGATCGGGCTTCGACATGGCGGCTCGCCCTCCTGGCGGGAGGTCTATCTCATCAGGAGTCTCCGGGCCAATCCGCTGTCACCGCGATGGCAGGGCCCCGCGTGCTACGCTGCCGGCATGTCGAAGGAGCAGGCCCCTCGCGTCGCGATCCTGATGGGCAGCAAGAATGACTGGGAGCTGATGAAGCCGGCTGCGGAGGCGCTCGACCAGCTCGGCGTGACCAGCGATGTGCGCGTGATCTCAGCCCATCGGACGCCACAGCGTCATCACGACTACGTGATCTCGGCTGCAGATCGTGGTATCGAGGTCTTCATCTGTGGAGCGGGCTTTGCGGCACACCTGGCAGGTGTGACCGCGGCACTGACGCCACTCCCCGTACTCGGTGTTCCGCTGGACAGCTCGTCGCTCGACGGCCTCGACGCGCTGCTGGCCACTGTCCAGATGCCGGGTGGCATCCCTGTCGCGACTTTCGGGATCGGAAAGGCCGGCGCCAAGAACGCCGGCCTCTTCGCCGGAGCGATCCTGGCGCGCTCGGACGATTCGGTCCGCAAGGCGCTCGACGAATACCGCGAGGCGCAGACGGCCGCTGTTCCTGACACGCCTGTTCTGGCCGACTGAAGGCTCTCTTTTTGGCCGACTGAAAGCGTTCAGTTGGCTGGCTGAGGGCTCTCTTTTGGTCGACCGAAGGCGTTCTGTCCGCGGGCTGCGAGGATTCCGTTCCCGTCGGAAGCTTTCAGTCTCGCTCGCTCATGCGCCTCAAGACGGCGCCTCGACCACACGATGGATGAGGGGATTCTACCCGCCCCCCAAGCAGGATGCGCGGCGCCGGGGCGGGCCAGGGGGTGAGCATGCGGATCCTGATCGCGGTCGAGGGCACCCGGGGTGACGTCTATCCGATGTTGGCGCTGGCTCGGCACGCGCTCGCCCACGGGCACGAAGTGCGCCTGGTGGCGCCGCCCGATTTTGGTGACGACGTGCGCGCCTGCGGGGCCGAATTCGTCTCCATGGGGGTCAGTGTGCGCGAATTCATCATTGGCCATGCCGCCGCCCTGCACAGCCGCGGTCCGCAGATGTTCGCCGAGATGAAGAAGTGGGGCGATGAGTCCATCGTGAGCCAGTTCGCCGTGCTGCCGGACGCGGCGCGCGATTGCGATTATGTGCTGGCCGCCGGAACGATCCTGGCCGCATCCAGTGCGGCGGAGCTCGCCGGCATTCCCTATCGCTTCATCGCCTACACGCCGGCCCTCCTGCCCAGCTGCGAGCACACCCCGGCCATGCTGCCCTTTCAGCTGCGCAGCCGCCTGGCGAACCGGGCGCTCTGGTGGCTGAGCGAGAAGGCGATGAACGCGGCCGTCCGGCGCGACCTGAATCGAAAGCGGGCCGAGCTGGGGCTCGCGCCGATCCGCGATGCCATCCGCCACGTCCTCTCCGAGCGCCCGCTGATCGCCGTCGACCATGCTCTGGCCAGGATGCCCGATGACGGCAGCATCCGCTTCGAACAGATCCGCTGTCTGCACCCGCATCGGCCGGACCCGCTCCCGCCCAAGCTCGAAGCCTTCCTCGAGCAGGGTCCGAAGCCGGTCTACCTGGGTTTTGGCAGCATGCCGGACCCGGATCCGGCTCGGACCACGGAGCGGCTCTTCGACGCGATTCGTCGTCTCGGCTCCAGGGCGCTGATCTCTCGCGGCTGGGCGGGGCTCGGCGAAGGTCCGGTGCCCGAGGACATCTTGGTGATCGATCCGGTCCCGCACTCGAGTCTCTTCCCGCGGACCGCTCTGATTGTGCACCACGGTGGCGCCGGCACGACCCACACGGCGGCGCGCTCGGGCGTGCCGCAGATCGTCGTCCCGCACGTACTCGACCAGTTCTACTTCGCGCGCCGAATCGCCGATCTCGGCGTGGGTCCGCCGGGAATTCCGCGTGCGGGACTCAGCGTCGAGCGCCTGAGCGAGACGCTGCGCGCAACCCTCGACAACGAACATCTCGAGCGGCGCGCCAGCGAGCTGGCGCTTGCGTTGGCTGAGCTCGGGCCGACGGATCCAGATCTCGACCGGGTGCTGGCCTGATCAGCCCTCGTGGACGCGTGCGAGGGCGGCCTTCAGGTCCTCCCACACATTGCGGCGCGTCTCGGCCGTGTACTGGCGCAGTACGTACGCGGGGTGCAGGGTCGGCATCAGCGGGATGCCCCGGTACTCCTGCCATATGCCACGGGTGCGTGTGATTGCGACGTCGCGCCCGAGGAGCAGGCTGGCTGCGGGTCTGCCCAGCGTGACGATCACCTTTGGCCGCACCGCGTCGATCTGGCCGTCGAGGAAGGACCGGCAGGCGCTGACCTCGGGCGGCAGCGGATTGCGATTGCCCGGCGGACGGCACTTCACGATGTTGCAGATGTAGACGTCGGAGCGCGCGAGTCCGATTCCCTTCTCGATCATCTGTGTGAGCAACTCGCCGGCGCGCCCGACGAAGGGCAGCCCCTGCCGATCCTCGTTCTCACCGGGCGCTTCGCCGACAAAGAGCAGGTCGGCGTCCGGGTTGCCGTCGCCGAAGACGATCTTCTGGCGGCCCGCACAGAGCTGGCAGCGCCTGCAGTCGCCGAGTGCCTCGCGCACAGCCTCGAGCGTCGGCTCGGGGCCCCATGCGGGCGCCTCGGGCGGCTGCTGGATGGACTCGGTGGCAGGTGGCGAGCCGGATGGGGTCGGGGTTGTGGGCGATGCGACCGGGCGGGTGGGACGCTCGAGCGCTGGCGTCGCCGGTGTCATGGGCTCGGCAAGAGGCGGATGGGCAGCGGGCTCGTACGTCGTGAGGCCCTCTTCGACGAGCTCGCCGAGCAGGGCCCGGGCGCTCGCGAGGAGTGCGCGGGCCTCGGCCAGGTCCTCGGGCTGGGCGCTCATCTCGCGTGCTTCTCCCCTCGCGTTTCGCTCTGCGTTTCCATTGCGTTGGGCCCAGAGGCGGTTCAGCCCTCGCGCCCGAGCTCTTCCAGGGCCTCGGCGATGCGCTCGCGGTCCGAGGGCTCGTCCGATATCCGCGTGGCGGTGCCGAGCGGCTTGCCGCTGCCGGCCTCGATGGTGCCATGACGCTGGCGATCGATGTGTTCTTGCACCTTGAACTCGAAGCCCGGGTCGTTGGCCTCGTCGTGGCAGCTGCCACAGATCTGCAGGATCACGCATGAGTCGCATTTGTCGCCGAGGCTCAAGATCGAGCCGAGCCGCGTGGCGTTCTCTGGGACGTGGTCGCCGCCCGGGCCGTGACAAGACTCGCAGCCTACCCGCGCGAGGTCTGTCTCTTTCGTGGTGTTACCGCCTACAGGGAATCCGCCGTCCAGCCCGAAGCCCGTCGTGTGGCAGGCGAGGCAGTCCGCGTCGGCCGTCTTCTCCTCCTTCACGAGTGAAGTCAAGGCTCGTGCGTGACCACTCGTCGCCCAGGTCGTGAACTCGGCCACGTGACAGCTCTGGCACGCCTCGCTGCCCACGTAGTCCGCACTCGTCGGAAGCAGCTGTCGCGGCTTCGCAGGACCGGAGAAGCGCGCGGCACGCTCGGCGTCGCTGAGCGAGGCGAGGGCAGCGTGAGAGATGCCCGGCAGGAAGGTTCCGAACTCGAAACCGAGCGAGTGCTTGGCATCATGACAGGTTCCACACACGCCCGCGTAGCCCTGCTCGGCCAGGAAGTCCGGCGAGAGGTGTGGCCCGCCGCGGCCGTGGCAGTTCTCGCAGCCCACGTTCTCGAGGCCCGCCTCGGGTCGGGTGAACGACCAGCCACCGAGCCGGTCGAAGCCCACCACGTGGCAGGAGATGCACTCGGGATCGCGCTCCTGACCGTGCGTGACGAGCGTGTCGTAGGCGCGTGCGTGGGAGGTCAACTCCCACGTCGCCGTCGCCTGCTCGTGGCAGACTGCGCAGACGTCATTGCCCGCATAGCCCTTCTTGCTGAGGAGCATCGGCGGCTTCTCGCCGGCGATCCGCGCGAGGTACATTCGTGTCAGCGCGGGGTCGCGGTCGTCGCGCCAGCCCGTGCTGCGGTGGATGATACGACCCTCGGCGTCGATCAGGCTGATGTCGGGCACACCGCCACGGACGCCATAGAGCTGGGCAATCTTCTGGTCCGGATCCACGAGTGGCTCGAAGAAGTCGAGTCCGGCTTGCTCGAGCGCACTGCGTACGGCGGTGGGCCGGTTCTGAAGCGAGATCGCCACCAGCTGCGGGCGCGCTGCCTCCGGCAGCTTGGGGAGCTGCTCGCGCATGAATTCGAGCGCGTGGTGGCAGTGTGGGCAGGTGTGGAGGAAGAACATCAGCACGACCGGCCGGCCCCTCAGGCTGGCGAGATCGAATGGCTGTCCGGAAAGGCTGGTGGTCTCGAAGCTGGGCGCTACGGGGTGCTGGATGAGCGCCCCGCTCGCCGCGTGGGGTGGCGCGGCGATCCGCAGGGACTCCCGGAGCCGGCCTGCGATGTGTTCGACGGCGTCGTCGCCCGCCGTGTCGAAGCCCGGATGGACGAAGGTCACGTAGCCCTCGGAATCCACGCCCAGAACCAGGATGCGGCTCTGCAGGCGCAGCAGCGTGGTGATGCGTGCGTTGGAGTCGTTGATGATCGGGAACTCGAGCTTCACCTCCTGCGCAAAGCTGCGCAGCACAGAGGCGTTGCTCCCGACCCCGATGCCCACGACGTTGAAGTTGTTGGGCCCGCTCTGCTTGGCGACCTCCGCTACTGCCTGGGCGATGGGCTCTGCCTCCGGAACCTCGGGATTGAAGAAGAAGAGCAACATGCGCTTGCCGATCAGCGACGAGATCGAGAGGTGGCTACCCGCCAGGGTCTGACCCCCGAACGCGGGCAGGGGTCGTTCGCCTGCCGCACGGGCCGCCTTCTTTCGCTCCGGCTCGGAGCCGTCGGCGGCCAGGCGCACGTCGTGGCGAGTCTCGGCTTGGGTCGCGACTTCTGCGCCCGCATCCGCTGCATTGGATGCCGTCTGCGCTCTATCGGGTGCGGTCGGTCCGGGGTCTCGGGCTTCGTTGGCATCACCACACGCCAGCAGTGCGGCTGCAGCGAGAGCGAGCAGGATCCGGCTTGTTCGCATGGCCACAGAGGTTACGGGGACGCGATCACGCGGGCAACCACATGGAACCTGCATGCAGCCGGTGCGAAGCCAGCATCAAGCCAAGAGGGGCCGCGTCCATTTGCGGACGAAGCCCCTCTTGTGATGCTTGCCACTGAAAAGGGCGCACGGCCGCTCACCGTGCATCCGCCTAGTCAGTCTTTTCCAGGATGTGAATCGCGCATGCGCTGCCGAGCCCGATTACATGAGTGAGGCCGATGCGTGCACCCTCGACCTGCCGCTTGTCGGCCTCGCCACGCAGATGTGTGCAGACCTCATAGATGTTGGCGATGCCGGTGGCACCGAGCGGGTGGCCCTTGGAGAGCAGCCCGCCCGAGACGTTGACCGGGACACGGCCTCCGAGTGCCGTCTCGCCCTCGTCGATCATGCGGCCAGCATCCTCGGCCTTGCCGAGGCCGAGGTTGCCGTAGTGCAGGATCTCCGCCGTCGCGAAACAGTCGTGCAGCTCCACGAGGTCGATGTCCTCGGGGCCGCAGCCGGCCATCTCGTAGGCGGCCTTGGCGGCCCTCTGGGTGCATGTATTGACGTCGGGCATCTGGAGATTGCGCTCCTGGTAGGGATCGCTCGTCAGCACCGACGCACGCACCTTGACGGCGCGGTCCATCTTGCCGAGCTGGCGTGCCTTTTCCTCGGAGCAGATCACGGCGGCCGCTGCGCCGTCCACGTTCACCGAGCACATCAGCTTGGTGTTCGGGTATGCGATCATCTCGGAACCCACAACCGTCTCCAGGGGCGTCTCGATCTGATACATCGCCTTCGGATTCATCGTCGAGTGGTGATGATTCTTCACCGAGACCTTGGCGAATTGCTCGAAGGTGGTTCCGTACTTGCGCTGGTGCTCCATGCCCGCCTCGGCGAAGACCGCCGGCATCGTGCCGGAGCCGAGCAGTCCCTCGGTGGGTATGCCCTTCTTACCGCCGCCGCCGCCGCCGAGCAGGCCTCGGCCCATCTGCTCGGTGCCGACGCAGAGCACCGTGTCGTAGATCCCGGCCTTGATGGACATCCAGCCCTCGCGGAAGGCCGTGGCGCCGGTCGCGCAGGCGTTCGCACAGTTGACCACCGGGATGCCCGTTTGGCCGATCTCGCCGAGGATGCGCTGGCCCACCATGGCCGCGGCCTGCCCGAGGTTGCCGCTGTACAGGGCCTGCATGTCGTTGATCGTCAAGCCGGCGTCGTCGAGCGCCATATGGGCCGCGGTCGCGCCGAGCTTCGGGACAGAGATCTCGGGAAAGCGCCCGAACTTGATCATGTCGATGCCGATTACGTAGACGTCGCTCATTCTGCTCTCTCCTCGACCGTGCCCTAGGCTTTCGGTCGGAAATAGTAGGTCAGATACTCGTTGCCCTCGGCATCCTTGCGCGGGGCCTTCTCGTAGACGACCTCGATCGGCATGCCCATCTTGATCTTCTCCGGATCCGGCTCGACGCCGATCAGATTGCCCTTCAATGTGCCGCCACCCTCGAGGTCGACCACCGCCGACACATAGGGGACTTCGATGCCGGGAAACGAGCGGAAGACGATGCTGAAGACGTAGAGCTCGCCGTCATTGGAGAGCTTGATCGACTCCAGCTTGTCGCGCGCGCCGCAGCTCGAGCAGGTCTCGCGCTCGCCGACGAAGACCGCACTGCAGCTCTTGCAGCGGGCGCCGTCGATGTAGGGATCCCCGTCGGCGGGAATCTTCAGGAACGGAACGATGGGCAGGAGTCCCTGGGACTCCCCGCCTTCGGCCGCATTCGTGGGCATATGGGATTCCTCGATCAGAGGTCGTCCGGGGGAGTTCCGGGCGCCTCGATTGATTCGTGAGTCAAAGGAATCCCGAGCATGCCAACCCGGACCGGCGGGTGCAAACCGCGGGGGGCAGGGCGGGGCGGGTCGACCCCTGGGGTGGAGCGGCGGCGGCGACATCGGAGCGGGTCCGGTGGCGGTGGGCGGCGCGCTGCTACTTCTGCTTGCGTACTTCCTCGAGCTTTTCCTTGAAGAAGGCGCTCTCTGGCTCGAACGTCATCGCCATCTTCAGGTTCTGCTGCGCGGAGGTCCAGTCCTGGCGCGCAATATCCTGTGCGGCCTTCTGGTAGAACTGACGGCCCTGAGGCGTTCTGCCCTGGCGCTCCTCGGTATCCTGGCGAGCGTGCGCGGCCTTCGCCTCTGCGAGCTGCATGCGCAAGCCCTCGTTGCCACCGAGCTTGGCGTCATAGGCCTTGCGGCGGCGCGGGTCGCGCAGGACGCAATAGGCCTCGGTGACCCGTTTCGAGATGCGCGCGCACTCCTCGCGCAGCTCGTCGCCGAGGTGGCGGTTGGCGTCGGGATGAAAGGTGCGCGATGTCGCGTGGAAGGCCTTCTTGATCGCCGAGACCTCAGCATTAGTCTCGAGGTGCAGGAGCTGATAGTAGTCCAGCTCGTCGATGATCTTCGCCAGGGCCTGGATTTCCAGCGGCGCTACGTCGGACAAGGGGCTCTACTCCAGCTCGGTCTCGTCGTCATCCGCCGAGAGATCCTTGTTCGACGAGTCGAAGAGGTCCTCGCGCGCGTTGCCTTCGTTGACGTTGACCTCCACGGCGGCGTTTCCGAGCGGCACCAGCTCGTCGGGCTCGCCGTCGAGATCCGAGATGCTCACAGCGTTGGGATCTATCACGGACGAGCCGGCCGAATCGTTGCTCTCGGCGGCGAGCGCAGAGAGGTCGTCGCTGATGAGCTCGAGATCGCCATCATTCGCGTCGTCATCGATCTCCAGGTCGAGATCGATTCCATCGTGAGTCTCTTCGAGCAGCACGATCTCCTCGTCGGCGGCGACCGGCGCCGGCGCGCTCGCGGCGGTCCGAGAGTCTGACCCATCGGGTGTGGCTGCGGCGGCAACGCGCGCAGTGGGATCCTGCTCGAGGATCTTTTCCATGTCCTCGTCGGAGAGACCGCCCGAGAGCGAGATCGAGGTGGACGCGGCCTGCCCGGTAGCCGGGTCGGCGGCGGTCACGTTCACGATTCCATCGGCGTCGATTTCGAAAGTGACGTCGATGTTGACCTCGCCGCGACGCGCCTTGGCGAAGCCCGAGAACTCGAACTGGCCGAGCATCTCGTTCTCACTGTCGGTGCGCGAATCGCCCTGGTAGACGCGGATCTTCACCGACTCCTGAAAGTCCTGGAAGGTCGTGAAGCGGCGCGACTGCTCGATCGGCACCGGTGTGTTGCGCTCGATGACCGGCTCGGCGAGTCCGCCTGCGACACCGATCCGCAGATCCAGTGGCGTCACGTCCAGCAGCACAGAATCCGGCGCCTCGGCGTTCACGAGAGACGCCGCGTGGATGGCGGCTCCCATGGCGACGACCTCGTCCGGGTCGACGTCCGCTTTGGGTTCCTGCTGAAAGTAGTCCTGCACGGCCTTCCGGATGACCGGCAGCCGCGTCGGGCCACCGACCAGGATCACGCCGTCGAGGTCGCGGGTCGTGAGATCCGATTGCTGCATCGCCTCGTCGCAGACCTTGAAGGTGCGTTGGATCAGGTCCTGAACCAGGCTTGCGAACTCGGACCGATTCATGGTGCGCTGGAGCGAGAGGCACTCGCCGCCCTCGACGGTCATCACATCGGGGATACGGATCTCGACCTCTTCCTCCAGCGAGAGGCCCTTCTTGGCCTGCTCGGCGGCGAACTTCAGCTTCTCGAACGCATAGGGGTCGTTGCGCGGGTTCACGCCGTGCTTGGCGACGAACTCGTCGGCCAACAGGTCCAGGATGCGATCGTCGAAGTCGTCGCCGCCCAGGAAGGTGTCGCCGCAGGTGGCCAATACCTCGAAGACGTCCCTGCCGATCTCCAGGACCGAGATGTCGAACGTGCCGCCTCCGAGGTCGTAGACCGCGACGCGCTGATTCAGCCCACGGCCGAACCCGTAGGCGAGCGCGGCGGCGGTGGGCTCGTTCAGGATGCGCAACACTTCCATGCCGGCGATTTTGCCCGCGTCCTTGGTGGCTTGGCGTTGGTTGTCGTTGAAGTAGGCCGGGACGGTGATGACGGCCTTGGTGATCGGCTCGCCGATCTTCGCCTCGGCGATCTGCTTCATCTCGCGCACGACCATGGCCGAGATCTCGGGCAGCGAGAACTCCTCGTCGCGAATGTTGATGCGCACGCCGTGATTGGCGCCCTCGATGATCTCGTAGGCACAGATTGCCTGAGCCTTCTTGACCTCCTCGGAGAAGAAGTAGCGGCCGATCAGGCGCTTCGAGGAGCTGACGGTGTTCTCGGGCTCGTGGATGATGTTGGCCTTCGCGGCATTGCCCACGGTGATGCTGCCGTCCTCGGCGAAGGCGACGACGCTGGCGGTGGTGTGCTCACCATAGGTGTTCGGCAGGACGTCGATCTTGTCATTCCTCATCAGAGCGACGCATGAGTTGCTGGTACCCAGATCGATTCCGACGGCAATCTCCGCCATGCGGTTTCCTCTCCTACTCGGCTCGCGTCTGTCTCGTCGCGGTACGGGCGCATTCTGCGCCCATCTGTCTGCACTCGCGGCGGAGCGTCCTCATGTGGCCTCGGGCATCGCCCGACGCACGTCTTCTCAGCCGTTCACCCTCGGGGAACGGCGCGTCCTCTTCAGTCATCGGCATCTCGCGGTGCGGGCTGAATGGTCTTGCGCAGGCCGGGCGGCGTTGCTTCCTGGCCCCGCCTCGGGGCGCGTGCTAAATCCCCGACAGAAGCGGGGGAAGTGCATGTCCGGCCATTCGAAATGGTCCACGATCAAGCGCAAGAAGGGCGCCGCCGACGCCAAGCGCGGCAAGATCTTCACCAAGCTCATCCGCGAGATCGCCACGGCTGCCCGGCTCAGGGGTGGCGAGCCCGAATCGAACCCCCGCCTGCGCCTGGTCATCGACAAGGCCAAGCAGGCCAATATGCCCAAGGACAACATCTTGCGGGCGATTCAGAAGGGCCTCGGCGGGGTCGAGGGAGAGTCCTATGAGGAGGCCGTGTACGAGGGCTACGGGCCCGGAGGCACCGCCATCCTGATCGAGACCCTCACCGACAACAAGAACCGGACCGTGAGCGATGTGCGCCACGCGCTCACCAAGAGCGGTGGCAACCTCGGCTCTACCGGCTGTGTCTCCTACCTCTTCGACAAGAAGGGGCTGCTGCTATTCGAGCCGAGCGGGCTCGACGCCGATGCACTGATGGAGGCGGCCCTCGAGGCGGGTGCCGACGACATCGTCGAGTCGAACGAGAGCATCGAGGTGGTCACTTCTGCCGCCGCATACAGCGAGATCAAGGAGTCCCTCGAGAAGGCCGGCTTCGCACCCTCGAATGCCGAGATCAGCATGGAGCCGAGCACGACGGTGGCGCTCTCCGGTCAGGACGCGGAGGCGATGCTGCGGCTGGCAGACTCACTCGAGGACCTCGACGACGTGCAGAACTTCTACGCAAACTTCGATATCTCGGACGAGGAAATGGCTCGTTTCGCCTGAACGCTTGCCCGGGGACGGGCCGCGAATCGTACGGGGGGTGCGATGCGGATAATCGGAGTCGATCCAGGCTCCACGGCGACCGGTTACGGGGTGGTGGATTACGCGGACGGACGCGTGGTGCACGTGGCCCATGGCATCCTGCGTCCGCCCCGGACCGCCAGCCTGGCTGCGCGCCTGGCGCACATCCACGGCGGTCTGGCCGAGATCGTGGCACTCCACGCGCCGGACACGGCCGTGGTGGAGAAAGTCTTCGTGGCCTCGAATCCGCGCTCCGCGCTCGTGCTCGGGCAGGCGCGAGGCGTTGCGCTGGCAGCCCTGGCCGCGGCCGGGTTGACGGTGGGCGAGCTCGCGGCGCGCGAGGTCAAGAAGGCGGTGGTGGGCCACGGCGGCGCCGCCAAGGCGCAGGTGCAGACCATGGTGATGCGGCTGCTGGATCTGCGGACGGAGCCCGCCAGCGACGCCGCCGACGCCCTCGCGGTGGCAATCTGCCAGGCCCACGCCGGCCGGCTCGCGGGTCTCGACGTGCGCGGCCGGCGGCGCCGCTCAGTGCGCGCTCGCCACGAAGGCGAGTGGACGAGGATGCGGACGTGATCGCCTGGCTCGAGGGCAGCCTGCGCGAGAAGACGCCGACCCATGTCCTTCTCGACGTGAACGGCGTCGGCTACGAGCTCCTCGTATCGCTGCAGAGCTTCGAGCGCCTGCCCGACTGCGGCAAGACGTTGGCAATGCATGTTCGCACGGTAGTACGCGAGGACGCGTTTTTGCTCTTCGGCTTCGCGACGTCGCTCGAGCGCGACGCGTTCGACCTGCTGGTGCGCGCCAACCGCGTCGGGCCGAAGCTCGCGCAGGCGATTCTCTCGGGCATCGAGCCGGAGCGTCTGCTGCACGCGCTGCGCGAGGGCGACCAAAACACGCTGCGCCGCGTGCCGGGCGTGGGGCCGAAGCTGGCGGAGCGCATCGGCGTCGAGCTACGCGAAGGCGCCAGCGATCTGCTCGGGCAGATCGGAGCGTCCGCCAAGGCTGCAGATCCCGTGGGTGCACCCGGCAGCGGGAAGGGCGTCCGCGAGCAGCTGCTTTCGGCGCTGCTGAACCTCGGCTATCCACGCTCCCAGGCCGAGCGCGTGGTCGATGCCGCCGGCGCCGAGGCAGGTGAGGGCGCCAGCATCGAGTCGTTGATCCGCGTCGCCCTGCGGAGACTCGCCCGATGAGTGAAGGCATGGATCGCGGACCGATCAGCATCGATCTGGGTGGTGACGAGCGGAGTGTCGAGGACAGCCTGCGCCCGCGCAGTCTGGACGAGATGGTCGGACAGGATCGGCTGCGCGAGAATCTCGCCGTCTTCATCCAGGCCGCGCGCAACCGCGGCGAGGCGCTCGATCATCTCTTCTTCTACGGGCCGCCCGGACTCGGCAAGACGTCGCTGGCGCGCATCGTCGCCAACGAAATGGGGGCGACTTTTCATGCCACCAGCGGTCCAGCCATCGAGCGCCCCGGCGATCTCGCTGCGTTGCTCTCCAACGTCGAGCCGGGCGAGGTGCTCTTCATCGACGAGATCCACCGCCTCTCGGCCAGCGTCGAGGAGATCCTCTATCCCGGCATGGAGGATTTTCAGCTCGATCTGATGATCGGCGAGGGGCCGAGCGCCCGCTCGATCCGACTCGACCTGCCGCGCTTCACATTGATCGGCGCCACCACCCGGGCTGGCCTGCTCACCTCGCCTCTGCGCGACCGCTTCGGCTGGAGTGCGCGCCTGGAGTACTACCCGGTCAGAGACCTCGAGCGGATCGTGGACCGCTCCGGGCAGATCCTCGACATCGACGTGGATGCCGAGGCCGCTACGGAGATTGCCGCCCGCTCGCGCGGCACGCCACGCATCGCGAACCGCCTGCTGCGCCGGGTACGCGACTTTGCCGAGGTGGCCGAGGGGCGCGGTGTGGGTGTGCGGTGCGAGAGCGCGCGGTTCGCCCTCGATCGCCTGGAGGTCGACGCAGCCGGCTTCGATCCACTGGATCGCGCCCTGCTCGGTACTCTGATCGACAAATTCGATGGCGGGCCGGTCGGCCTCGAGACCCTGGCCGCCGCCGTGGGCGAGGACAAGGGCACACTCGAGGACGTCGTGGAACCCTACCTGATCCACCAGGGCTACCTGGATCGGACGCCGCGTGGGCGCGTCGCCACGCCACGCGCTGTCGAGCACTGGCGGCGGGCCTGAGCGGCCGGCGCTCCGTTCGGATCACAGCCTTCCAGCTTCAGCGCACAGCGTGCTCGCCGCGCCCGCGCGCGGCCTCGTACGGGCGCGACGCCGGGGCTGCGGGTTCGAGACAGCCCGCGCGAGGCTCATAGCAGCGACGCGGCCGACCGATAGAGCAGGGGCACGGGTGGGCGGCGAGGCTGTCGCGCCGAGGCATCCGCTCGGGCAGGTGCGCGAAACCGAGATGAGGGAACGGTCTCCCTCCCGCATTGAAGAAGGGTTCGGTTCGAAGTGCGAGCGCTGGGACGCATCATCGCTGGATTGCTCGGCCTGCCGCTCCTGCTGCTGGGCGCCTTCGGGCTCGTGTCGGCGTATATGCCCGAAGCCGGCTTGCTCGAGCCGATCCGGGGCATCCTGGACTCGGGTCACCGAGCCTCGATCGAGGCCGGATTCGCCGCGCCCATCGATCAGCCGAAGCAGCTCGAGGCGCTGGTCTCGGGTCCAATCGTGCGCTTCGTACTTGCACCCGCCGGTTGCCTCCTCCTGGCGCTCGCGATCTTCATACCCTCCAACGGCGGGAGCAAGAAGAAGAAGAAGAAGAAGGCCGACGATGAGAGCGAGCTGGATGCGTTCGACGAGGCGCTGCAGGCCACCGACAAACGCTCCCAGAAGAAGCTCCTGAAGACGGCCGCCGCGCTCAAGAAGCAGGGTGAGATCGAGGAGGCGGCGCAGATGATGTGGACCGGCGGCGAACTCGACAAGGCCGCCGAGTACTACATCGAGGGTGGCATGTACTCGCGCGCCGCCGAGGTGCGACACGACCAGAATCGCTTCATCGAATCCGCCGAGCTCTACCTCGAGGGCGGTGCCCACGACTCGGCGGGCGCCATCTTTGCCCAGCAGGAGGAGTGGACACGGGCCGGCGACTGCTACCTCGAGGCCGAAAACCTCAGCGTCGCGGCCGAGATGTACGAGAAGGGCGAGAACTGGCGCAAGGCCGCACAGTGCTACGACAAGGTCGAGTTCCACCGCCATGCGGCCTCGGCCTTCGTGAAGGTCCAGGAGTGGGAGCACGCGGCGCGCTGTCTCGACAAGGTCTTTGAGGACGAGGCACCCAAATCGCGCAATGACAGCAACAAGCTGGCCGAGCTGCAGAAGCTCGCTCGGCAGGCCGCCAAGCTCTACGGGCGCGCCCGACAGCCCGATCGCGCCAAGGAGCTGCTGGAGCGTGCCGAGTGCTGGCCGGAGGCGGCTGACGTCGCGATGTCGCTCGAGCGCTTCGCCGAGGCCGCCGAGTTCTTCCGCAACGCCGGCCAGCTCGAGCGTGCCGCCGACGCGCTGCGAAACCTCGGCGAGCACGAGGCCGCCGCGCGCATCATGGGCGAGTTTCATCGCGATCGCGGTGAGCTGAAAGAGGCGGCGGGGCAGCTGGCGGACGCCGGCGACTTTGCGGATGCAGGTGATCTCTACCGCCAGCTCGAGGATTACGAGCAGTCGGGTGAGTGTTACTCGAAGCAGGGTGACTACCTGGGTGCGGCCGAGATGTTTCGGATGGCCGGCAACCGGATGCGCGCGGGCGAGTGCTACGAGCGGGTGCAGCGCTTCACCGAGGCTGCCGAGTGTTTCGCACTCGAGGGTATTCCAGAGAAGGAGGCGGAGCTGCTGGACAAGGCCGGTCAGCACCTACCGTCCGGCGAGGTCTACCACCGACAGGGGATCGACGACGAGGCCATCACGGTGCTCCAGAAGGTGCCGCCGGACCATGAGGACTTTGCGAAGGCGTCGGCCTTGCTAGGCGACATCTTCCGGGCTCGCGGTCAGCTCTCGCTCGCTGTGAAGAAGCTCGAGCAGAGCATCGGCGGCTCCGAGCTCGATCGGCACAACATGCCCATCTTCTACACGCTGGCTACGATTTTCGAGGCCGACGGGCAGCTCGTCGAGGCGTTCGAGATCTACGAGAAGATCCTGGGCTTCGATTACCATTACCAGGACGTTGAGCAGCGACTGGTAGGACTGCGCGACCGCGTTCCGGCGGCCGGCGCCGTGCCGGCCGCGAAGGGAGTCGCCGGAGCTGGCGGAGCTACCGCCCAGAGCATGCCGACGGCGAGCAGTCAGCCAGGGCGCTACGAGATCGTCGGCGAACTCGGCCGCGGAGGCATGGGGATCGTCTACAAGGCCAAGGACACGGTCCTCGACCGTATGGTGGCCTACAAGGTGCTGCCCGACAACTTCAAGGAGAACGCGCAGGCCGTCGAGAATTTTCTGCGCGAAGCCAAGGCTGCCGCCAAGCTCAACCACCCGAATATCGTCACCGTGTACGACACCGGTGAGCAGGACGGACGCTATTACATCGCCATGGAGTTTGTGGATGGCACCACTCTCAAGGAGATCTTGCGTCGCCGCGGCAAGATCTCGCCGGCGGGAATCCTCCACGTCATCGTGCAGGTCAGCGAAGCACTTGCCTACGCGCACGAGAACCGCGTGGTGCATCGAGATATCAAGCCCGCCAATACGATGTGGACTCGCGACAAG
Organism: Deltaproteobacteria bacterium; assembly: GCA_019310975.1. Taxonomy (GTDB): domain Bacteria; phylum Myxococcota_A; class UBA9160; order UBA9160; family UBA4427; genus JAFDDH01. Next base: position 19,919 of record JAFDDH010000003.1, read on the forward strand.
AAGGCCAAGATCATGGACTTCGGCCTGGCCAAGGTGGTGGAAGAGGTGCGCAATCACACCACCGTGGTGGCGGGTACGCCCTACTACATGAGTCCCGAGCAGACGCTGGGCAAGAATATCGACCACCGCACCGACATCTACTCGCTCGGTGTGACCATCTATGAGATGGCGACGGGGACGGTGCCCTTCAAGGAGGGCAACATCCCCTACCACCACGTGCACACCCCCGCGCCTGACGTGCGCCAGCTGCGACCGGACCTGCCCGAGCCATTGCCGGCCATCGTCACGCGTTGCCTCGCCAAGGATCCGGCGGATCGCTACCAGTCGGCGCGCGAGGTATTGGCGAAGATCCGAGGCGCTCTGGCCGGCAGCAGTCAGTCCAAGACGAAAGAGGGCTGAGCCGCTCCACGGTGTGCCCGTGGGCGCGCCCTCCGATTCGGCCTAAGCTCGCCGTGCCCGGACGACGGGAGGGCGTCTTGCTGCAACCGCGGTGCCAGAGGACGATCGCCGAAAAGGTCAGCTGTAGCGGCGTCGGGCTCCACGGGGGTCACGCCGTGCAGATTACGCTGCGGCCAGAGCGTCCGGGTCGCGGCATCGTCTTTCAGCGTCGGTTCGCAGGCGAGTTGATCGAGATTCCAGCGCATGCGGAGTGTGTCGTCTCGACGGATCACGCCACCAGCATCGCGGTCGGCGATGCGCGCATCGCCACCGTCGAGCATCTGCTTGCGAGCCTCTACGCGATGCAGATCGACAACGTCGTCGTGGAGGTCGACGGTGATGAGCTGCCCGTGCTCGACGGCAGCGCAAGGGGCTTCGTCGACCTGATCGACGAAGCCGGGGCCTACGAGCAGGATGCAGTGTGCGATGTGCACGCCGTGTGCGAGCCCATCGAGATCGTCGAAGGGAATCGCAGGATCAGAATCGATCCAGCCCCAGTGCTCCGCATCTCCTACGCGATCGATTTTGATCACTCGAGCATTGGCCGGCAGACATTCGAGATCGAAGCGCTCGATCGTGCCGCATTCGAGCGCGACGTGGCGGCCGCTCGCACCTTCGGGTTCTTGGAGGACGTGGAAGCGCTGTGGCGCGTCGGCCTCGCACGAGGTGGATCATTGGCCAATACGCTCGTGCTCGACGCCGAAGGGGTGGTCAACGAGGAGGGGTTGCGCTTCCCCGACGAATTCGTCCGCCACAAGGTGCTCGATCTGATCGGGGACCTGGCGCTGCTCGGGATGCCCCTATGCGGCCATGTCAGCGTCGAGCGTGGCGGGCACGCGCTTCACCAGCGGCTGGTGCGAAGGCTCCGCCTCGAGGCAGCAGGCTAGAGTTCGTAGTCTTCCAGCTCTCGAGCCAGGCTCGAAATCGACTCCTGGTCGACAAATTTGATTCCCATGCCACCACTTGCTTCGACGTGGCCCTCGGTGCCCGGCGCACGACTCCACACCACGCGTCCCTCGACTTCGTGGATCTGGTCGCCTTGCGGCAGCTTGAATCGGGCCTTGAGGGTATCGCCCGCCTGCAGCGGTTCGTCGGACTCGATGAACATTCCGCCCGCACCGAGTGTGGTCGCATAATCGCAGCGGATCCCCTTCTCGGTCACGTAGTCGACGAGAATGCGAAGGGTCTGGCGACGGTAGCGCCGCATGTCCTGGGTGGTTCGTTCAGCCATGTCTTCTCCTGGATGGCGAGCTATTGCGCGGCAGCGGCATTCAGCCGGGCCGACCATGCATCGACTACCCGAGCCAAGAGGCGGCGTGCCGCGGTCGAGCCGGCCACCAGCGACGAGATGTCCGCGGAGTCGGATATCAGGGCCGCGGCCTCGGCGTTGCGGCCCGCGAGTGTGATGAGCGCGTCGCGCAGATCGCCCTCTCCACAATCCAGCGCCATGCAGGCCGCGTTGAGACGCAGCTCGTCGCGCCAGGCCTGGTAGTCGATGCCCTGGATGTCCCGTACTGAGTACGCGCCGAGCGTCTTGCGGATCTTTCTGCGCGACCAACGGCCGAGCGCTTGGTCGAGTTCGTGCATATATGGACCATCGTTGCAGTTGCCACCCGGATCCGTGGCCAATGTGGTGACTGTGAGGATGACGGAGCTCAGCTCCTCGAGGCTGAGATCGCTGAGACCGGGCGCCGTCAGCTCGGTCTCCGCAGCCACTTGGCGGTCACTGAAGAGCGTCCCCGCTTCGCCCTCACCCACCTCGATGTCGCGACTCCCCGGCTCTCCCTGAATGGCCGTCTCGATCTCTTGTGCGCCGGTACGGCAGATCTTTCGAGCGGTTTCCCAGACCGGATCGCTCAGCTGCTCGGGTGCACCGATCGCCTCGGGCAGTGCATGGGGCGCGTAGCCGTTCTCTTCGGGCGTGGCGGCGCCGAGCGCCCTGAGGATCGCGAGCCCGAAGCGCGTGGCGTCCTCCCACTGACGCCGCTGGCCGATCTCGAGCAGCGCCCGCATCGAGGCTGTGCGAGTCGGATCCTTGGCCAGCAGCATGCGGTGGCTGGCCAGGGCGTCACGCCAGCGCTCGGGTGAGTGGGCGAGGAGAGCAGCCAGCGGCTCCCGGGCGTCGGTCAGATCGGGAGCCAGCTCGAGGGCTCGCTCGTAGCATCGGATCGCCTCTTCGACCTGCTCGAGCGGACCGGCCATCAGACGGCCACGCTCGAGATGGACGCGTGCCAGGTCCAGGCTCTCGGGATCGGGATGGGCGCTCGCGAAGGCGGAGAGGGCTTCCGCAGACTCGGGCCATTCGCCGGCGGCGCGCAGCAAGCGGGCCCGTGCGAGCGCTGCTTCGACGCAGCGTGTGTCGCCACGGGCTGTCTCCGCGTAGGCGTCGATGGCGCGACGCGACTCGCGGCGGCCGTCCAGGATGCGGGCCATGACCAGCGAGACGCGGGCGCGCCACTCCGGCGCTTCGAGGGTCTCCAGTGCGCGTTCGGCAGCAGCCAGAGCGTCGTCATCGCGCTCCTGCGTGCCGAGCATCTCCACCAGCACCCCCCACGCCTCGTTCAGTCCGCGATCGTCCTCCACCGCCGCGCGCAGGTTCTGCTCGGCGCGGTCTTGCAGATCCGCGTCCAGCAGGTGCCGGGCCGCACGCATTCGCGCGGCGGCGCGCGTGGAGGCGTCGTCGTCGTTCTCGATCCACTGCTCGAGCGCAGCGATGGCCCGATCGCTCTGGCCGGTCGCCTCATGGATGCGCACGAGGCCCTCGTGGGCCAGGGACAGGGCCGCGTCGGCTTCCAGCGCCTGGCGGTAGCGTGCGATCGCGGCACCGGTGTCATCGGCTGCCTCGAGACCGCGTCCCGAGATGGCGAGCTGGCGCGCCCGGGCCGAATTCTCGCCCTGCAGGTCAAGGCGAGCATCGGCGAGCTTGCGCGCCGCGACCCACTCGTCCTGGGCGTAGAGCACCTCGCACTGCGCCTCCAACGCCTCCAGGCAGGCGGCGTCGCGCTCGAGCGCCGCCGCAAAGAACTCGGCCGCCGACTCGAATCGCTCGAGTGCGCGCGCGCAGCGGCCCCCGACCAGCGCGACCTCCAGCTGGCGATCGCCCGGCAGGTCCGCGTCCGCGTCGAGCAGATCGATCGCGCAGCCTGCGGCGGACTCCGCCTCCTCGAGGTCTCCGCGCCGCTCGGCGACAGTGGCCAGATCCGCGTGCGCGACCACCAATGCCGGATCGCGCACGATGGCTTGGCGAAGCAATGCTGCGGCTTCCTCGGACTCGGACGACTCGCAGAGCGCGGCGGCTTCGACGAGCCGCTTGCCGGCCGGTCGCGGCTCGTGCAGCGCGGCGGCGCGCTCGAGGGCGTTGCGCGCTTCGCCGCGGTCGCCCAATTCCCTGTGGAGCTCGGCGACCCTATCCCAGGCCTCGGCGTTGTTCGGGGCGACCTCGCTGGCACGTATCGCACGCGCCAGCGCGGCGTCGTGTCGACCGAGCTCGAGCAGAGCACCGACCAGTGCGAGGTGGTCCCATACACTCGTGTCGGCATCGGGGTCGTCGCACCAGATCGTGTATGTCTCAGCGTAGCGGGCAAGATCTCCCGACTCGCGGTAGAGCTCCGCGAAGGCGTGCTGATCCGTCGCGGCGAGCGGACCGTGATCGGACGCGGCCTCGTAAGCACGCAGCGCACGGGCCTCATCCCCCAGCTGCTCGCGCGAGACGCGCGCGCTCTGCAACCAGAGTGAGCTCGCGCGTGCGCCGTCGTCATTGCCGAGCAGCCCGATCTCGCGCTCATAGAGATCCGCGGCCTCGGCCCACGCCTGCCGCCGCTCCTGCACGGATTGCAGAGAGCGGATCGCCTCGAGGTCGCCCGGCATCTCCGCGAGCGCCGCCGCGAATGCGTCGGCGGCGCGATCCAGCGCCTCGAGCCGATGCCAGCAGACCTCGCCGAGCTTCTTGTGCAGCGTCGAGCGCTCGCGCGGCGAGGGATGCGCCCGTGCGTCGAGCTCGAGCTCCAGCGTGTGGGCGACCTCCGGCCAGTCGCGCAGGCACTCGGCCACGTGGCGCAGGCCGCGAATCGCGCCGAGGTCGTCGGGTTGGCGTGCCAGCGCTTCGCGGTACGCATCAGCGGCGGCCGCCGGTGCATGCAGGGACTCGGCCCGCAGCCGAGCCAGCTCGAGCCAATCGCCTGCATCCCCCGCGCCTGCGGCAAGCCGGCGCGACAGGTGATCGGCGAGCGCCACGTGATTGCGTTCGGCCCGCAGGGCGTCGATCAGCTCGAGCTCGGCGCGACGCATGCGATCGGGCGGCAGCAGCGACGCCACGTCGACCATGGCGTTGACGGCGAGCAGGTGCTGGCGAGCGGTGTCCGGCAGGCCGAGCTCGTGGCCGTAGGCCGCGGCCAGTTCCAGGTGCAGTTCGGCGATTCGCCGCCGGCCGTCATCGCTGTCGACGTTCAAGGCATCGAGCTCGGCCTCGGCGGCGCGTACCCAAGCGTCGGTGCGGGCCGAGGCGCGCAGGGTCTCGGCCAGCTCGCGCAGCAGAGTGATTCGGGGTGTGGATTCTTCGCTCGCCTCGACCTCGCCGGCCAACGCGTAGGCGCGCAGCAGGTGCGGAGTCGCCCGCTCGGGCTCGGCGAGTGAGGCAGCACGCAGCAGCGCAGCCTGACGGTGGAGTTCGATGCGCTCTGCGGGCGGCGCCTGGGTGAGGCGAATCTCGAGCACTTCGACGCGCTCACGCGTGCGCCCCATCAGGTCGTAGAGACGGTCGAGCTCGCCCAGCACCTCGGGGTCGTCGGGGGTGAGATCGCGTGCGGTCTCGAGGGCGCTGATGGCACGGCCCGGTGCGTGCAGATCGCGCTCGAAGATCCGGGCGCGGTTCGCGTAGATGTCGCGCCGCCGCGACGTGTCGTCCACGAGTGCGAGCTGGGCCTCGAGCGCGCGAAGCAGCGCCTCCGGCCGGCCGGCTTGGCGGTGCAGCTCCGCGATCTGCTCCAGCACCTCGGGATCCTCGGGCCGCTCGCTGCGCAGGCGTTCGAGCCAGGGCAGGGCGGCGTCGCCCGAGAGGTGCTCGCGCGCGATCTCGACTGCTCGCTCCAGCGTCGCGACGCGCTCGTGGCCGTTCTCCGCGCTGGCCTCGAGGTGCAGACAGTCGAGCACGGCCGACCAGCGGCCGAGTTGCTCCATGACCTCGCGCAGCGCCTGACGCGCGCTGCGTCGATCCGGATCGAGCGCAATCGTCTGGCGATAGGCGCTGGCGGCCTCCTCGGGACGGTCGAGCCGGCCGGCCAGCAGCTGGCCGCGCCGCTCCATCCAGTCGGCGCGCTGCAGAGGGCTTCCACTGCCCGAAAGACGTGCGTCCAGCAGCGTCAGCATCTCCTCCTGGCGGTCCTGCAGCTCGGAAAGTCGCATGGCCAGGTCGAAGGCTCCGGTGTGGTCGCGGTCGATCTCGAGCGCGGCGCGCAGATGCGCGAGCGCCTCCTCGCCGCGATCCAGGCGATCCGCCTGCAGGGCGGCCAGCTCGATGCGCAGGGCGACCTGTTGCTCGGGCTCAGAGCGTGGGATCTCGCTCTCGAGGAGCGCGGCAAGTGGCTGGGCATCATCGAGCTCGCGGTAGAGACCGCGCAGGATCGCCTCGGTCTCGCGATCACCGGGTCGGCCCTGGAGCGCCTCACAGAACGCCTCGCTCGCCTCACGCAGCTCGCCGGCGCGCTGTAGCGCGTGGCCGAGTCGCAGCTGCCAATCGGCGCGTTCCGCCGGTCCCTCGCACGCCGAGGCGGCGCGCTGGCACAATCCGATCACGGCGCCGTCGCGGCCGGTCCGCTCGTAGAGCTGGACCAGTGGCTGGGCCACGGCCGTCACATGGGTCGTGTGCCGGAGTGACTCCTCGAGTGTGGCGAGGGCACCGTCGTGGTCGCCCAGCCGCTCCGCCTGCCAATCGGCGAGCCGCAGCTCCAGCGAAGTGCGCGAGCCCGGGTCGGCAGCCAGGACTTCCGCACAATCGGTCAGGCGTGCGCGCAGCAGTCGCGCGACCTCCTCCGGCTGGTCGCTCTGCTCGTAGTGCTGAATCAGGAATTCGCTGGCCTCGCTGTGGGTGGGGGCCAGCTCCAGCACGCGCTCATAGTGGTCGCGCGCCGATGCCGCGCACTCTTCAGCATCCGGCAGGGCTCCGCGGGCTCTCTCCGCGCAGAGCGCACCCGCATTCGAGCGGATTACCAGCTCTCGCTCCGGATCCGGGTCGGTGGCCAACTCGGCCTGCGAGACCCGCAGCCAATCGGGGTCGCGTCCCAGCTCGTGGTAGAGCATGGCGAGCTCACGCCAGGTCTCGGCGCGGTCCGCGTCGATCCGGCCCATCGCCTCGAGGTGCTCGATGCAGCCCTCACGGTCGGCGAGCCGGTCGCGGCAGAGTGCGGCCAGACGCTCGCGCAGCTCCCAGGCCTCGGACTCGATGGCGTCTTCCAGGTGCGTCTCGAGGCGCGCACGCAGCGCCACCCAGTCGCCGCGGCGCTCGAGAATGCGCTCGATCCGCAGTCCGGCCAGGCTGGTGATGGAGAGTTCGCAGGCCTGCTCGGCGAGGCCGTCGTAGACCGCGAGCGCCGCCTCCTGGTCTCCGAGCTCTTCTTCCAAGAGCACGGCGCGCTCGAACTCGATGTGAGCGCGGGCGGCCGGGTCCGACTCATTGCGGGCGCGACTCTCCAGCAGCATGGACAGACCGGCCGCGTCGTTGCCCGAGCGCAGCGCCTGCTCGAGACCCTCTGTCGCCTCGCTGCTGGCGGGATTGCGGCTTCGCACGGCGCGGAAGAGCTGGGCAGCCTCCTCGAGCTGTCCGAGCCGATCCATCAGGATGTGGGCGCGGCGCAGGTCGAGCGCGTCGGCCTCGTCGCTGGGATCCAGCATGCGGCGTCGGTGCTCCGAGAGCTGCTGGGCCAGTTCCTCGTAGCGGCCGGCCCGCTCGAGTAGATTCTCGAGTCGTTCCGGCGCCTGCGCGGGGCGCTCCGGCATCTCGACCAGGCGCCAGAGCACCACGATTGCGGCATCGACGTCGCCGAGCTGGCTGTCGAGCACCGTGGCCAGCTCGTCGAGGCAGGCCGCGCTCTCCGCCGGCGGTAGCATGTCGGCGAGCCGCCGCTGCAACGAAGCCATGTCGGTGTAGCGGTGGGCCCCGCGGTACAGGTCGACGAGCTCGCGCACGGCGTCCAAGTCATCGGGATTGCACGCGATCGCGGACTCCATCACGGCGACGGCCGCGTCCGTGTGGCCAAGCTGGTGGTGCAGGGTGGCGAGGCGCCTTCGGTTCGCGGTCTGCTCGGCGCCCTCCAGCTGCGCATCCAGCGTGGTGAGGGTCTGGACGAGTTCGTCCGTCTGTCCGGCGGCCTCGTGCAGGCGCGCGGCCGTCTCGAGACCGGTGCGGTCGCCGGGGCGCAGCTCGAGCAGTCGCTGGATCCACTGAAGTGCGCCTTCGCGCTCGTCGCGCGACTCGAGCAAGGGCGTGATCTCGCCTACGAGCTCGGCGAGCCGATCGGGGTCAGTGGCGCTCGCGGCCTCACGCTCGCAGAGCGCGAGCACCGCATCGTCGTCGCCCGATACGCGTGCCACCTGCTCCAGACCCTGGAGCGCGCGGCTGGAGCCCGAGTCGGCTTCGAGCGCGTGCTCGAAGGCACGCCGAGACCCGTCGATGTCCTGGTAGTGCTCGAGCAAGAGGAATCCGAGCTCGCAGCTCGTTGCGGTGTTCTCGGCGCTTGTGGCCTGGCCCAGCGAGCGCTCGAGTAGCTGGCGCAGGTCGTCGAAGCGTTCGGTCTTCCGATAGAGGCGTTGCAGCCGACCGCGCACTGCGCCCAGCTGAGGGTTGGCCTCGAAGGCTCGCTCCAGCGCACCGAGGGCGGCCTCGGAATCACCGAGCTCCTCTTCGTGCAGCCGGCTCAGCTCACACAGAGCATCGGCCTGCGCCTGCGGATCGTCCGTCGCCATGGCGGCGCGGCGCTCGAGCACGTCGGCGAGATCGCTGGGGCGATTGGCGTGGCCAAGCGCGTCCGACAACGCCTCGAGAACCAGCGGGTCATCGGGCTTGTGTGCCTGGGCCATTTCCAGGTAACGCAGGGCACGATCCTTCTGACCGCTCTCGGCATGCAGGTCCGCGGCCTCGAGCAATACGCTCACTGGCGCCTTGCGTCCGGAGATCTCGATGATGCGATCGAGGGAGTGCTGGAGCGAAGCGTGGTCGGCCTCGAAGCGCTCGAGCTCTGCCATGGCGTGGTGGACCGAGACTTCGTCGTCCAAAAGCTCGCGTGCGCGCTCGAACCACGAGCGAGCGGCGACTCGATTGTTGAGGCGCTGCAGCTGCATATTGCCCGCCTCGAGGGCGATCGCTGAGCGGTGGCGCGCGCCCGAGGCCAGGTTGAAGCGCCGCTCGTAGAGGTCTGCCAGCAGGTCCCACTGCTCGAGCGTGGCGGTGATGACGACCAGCGCTTCGACGGCGTCCTCGTTGCGGGGGTCGTCGGTCATCGCCTTGCGGAAGCAGGTCGTGGCAAGATCGATCTCTCGCAGCGGCCCGGCGTAGACCTTGCCGAGCGCCACGAGCGCCGGTGCGCGCTCGGGACCACGCAGGATGTGGACCAGTCGCTCCCAGCTGCGCGCGGCGTCCTCGGCTCGGCCCAGCTTCTGCTGAGCGCGCGCGATGCCGAAGAGCGCCTTCTGCTGGTGTGGATCGCCGTCCAGCGCCCGACCGAAGCAGTCGATCGCTTCGCTGGCGTCGTCGCGGTGATCGAGCCAGACCTCGCCGAGATCGGCCAGGAAGCGGCTGCGCTCCGCGGCCGACATCTCGATCTGCCCCTCGATCTCGGCAATCTGCAGCACCATGTCCCACTGGCCGCGGCCGTCGTAGATGTGGCGGAGTTGGCGCAGGGCGGGGCGGAACTTGGGCGCGATGCTCGCGATCTCCCAATACACCTCCTCGGCCTCGTCGACTCGGGCACAGCGCTCCTCGAGCATCTGTCCGAGGCGGTTGAGCACGGGCACGCGCGACTGCGGATTGCCCTGCAGGCTGGGTGCCTCGAGACGCCGCCGGTAGAGGTGGACGAGATCCTCCCATTCGCCCTCGAGGAAGTAGTACTCCTGGAGCGCCTCGAAGGCCTGGACGTCTTCCGGATCCTCGCCGATGGCCTCGCGATGGCGCTCAATGATCGTGGTCACTCTCACCCCCTGGTGCCGCGCCTTGGAAGGCGGGCTCAGCGCTCTCGAAAGGCGCTGGTCGCCCTTGCCTCAATCGTCTTCTTCGGCTTCTGGCTTGATCCCAATCTGCCCGCTCTCGCCGTCCGTTTGGCGAATCTTTCCGAGGAGTTAGACCCGTGGTCGCGAGCGGCTTGAGTGCCGCAGCGCGAGCGGCTTGAGTGCCGCAGCGCGAGCGGCTTGAGTGCCGCAGCGCAAGCGCCGAAGGGCGCCGGTCCCGGTCCGGGTATGCTGCGTCGAGGGCGGGCTGGAGCCGGGAGAAGCGGGTCCTCCGGACGTGTGGGGGAGCGTTCATGAGCGGGAGGAGTCGAGTGTGGACCATCGATCGCGCGCGGGAGGGGGATCTCGCGCCGCTCGCCAGACTGCACGAGGCGGTGCGGCCCGGCCGCTGGAGCACCGATGCGCTGCGAGCGGAATGGCTTCGGTCCGACGCGATCATTCTGGTTGCGCGCGGCGCGGCCGGAGCGCCCGGCGTGCTGATCGCACGACGCGTGCTCGACGAGCTGCACGTGCACGACGTCGCGGTCGCGACCGAGCTGCGGCGCCGGGGCGTGGGCGGCGAGCTGCTCGACGCGCTTGCCGCTGTCGCCGGTCCGCCCGAAGTCCGCCGCATTCTGCTCGAGCTGCGGGCTGGCCACGCCGCGGCGCTTGGTCTCTATGCGGGGCATGGCTTCGTGGTCGTGGGGCGTCGGCCGCGCTATTACCCCGACGGCGAGGACGCGATCCTCATGACCCGCACAATTGAATCCGGACAGAGTGGCCTTCCCCTCCGGGTGGATGTCCCCGTGGTCGAGAACCGGGCCGAGGGCGGTGCGAACCATCGCCTGGTGGTGCGCGTGCCGGACTGGCCCGGCGCCGAGCCCGGGCAGTTCGTGATGCTCTCGGCCGGCGCGCGTACCGACGTGGAGCGCACCGACCCACTGCTGCCGCGGCCGATGGCGGTCTACCGGGGGCACGCCAAGGCGGCCGCCGCCGAGATCGAGATTCTCTACAAGGCGAGCGGTCGCGGCACCCGTCTGCTCGCGGAGACGCTGCCCGGACAGCAGCTGCGGATGCTCGGCCCGCTCGGCGGAGCCTTCCCACCGATCCCGAGAGCAGGCGCCGCGATTCTGGTCGGAGGGGGAACGGGCATCGCGTCGCTCTACGAGCTGGCGTCTCGCGCTGCCGGGGCCGCCGTGGTCCACGTGGTACTCGGCGCGCGCGGCGAGTCCGACCTGATGGGAGTCGAAGACTTTGCGTCGCTCGACGTCGACCTGCATGTCGCGACCGAGGACGGCAGCCGCGGTCAGAGGGGCGTTGTGACCGACGTGCTCGGCCCGCTGCTCGATCGGATCGCGGGCCCGGCTCCGACGATCTACGCCTGTGGTCCGACGCCCATGATGCATGCCTGCGCGCGCATCGCGAAGGCGGCCGACACGCGCTGTGTCGTCTCTCTCGAGAACAACATGGCCTGCGGGTTTGGCGTCTGCCTCGGCTGTGCGGTCCCGATGACCGCCGGCGGCTACTCGCTCCTGTGTCGCGCCGGCCCCGTCTATGACGCAGGCGATGTCGTCTGGGAGAGGCTTTCGTGAGCGCCGTCGACATGCGGGTCGATCTGGGCGGCATCGAGCTGAAGAATCCCGTCCTGACCGCGTCCGGCACCTTTGGCTACGGGAGCGAGTTCGCGCCCTTCATGGACCTCTGCGAGATCGGCGGTTTCGTAGCCAAGAGCCTGACCCTGGAGCCCCGCTCGGGCAATCCTCCGCCCCGCATCGCCGAGACCCCCTCGGGCATGCTGAATGCCATCAGCATCGAGAACATCGGCGTCGAGGCCTTCCTCGAAGAACGGCTTCCACTGCTGCCCGAGGAGGTCGTGGTGATCGCCAGCTGCTTCGGCACCGAGGTCGCCGACTACGCGAAGCTCGCTGCTCGCCTCTCGGAGTCGCCTCGGGTCGCGGGCATCGAGATCAACGCCTCCTGCCCGCACGTGAAGAGCGGCGGAATCGAGTTTGGCCAGGATCCCGGGCTCCTGCGCGAGCTCGTCGTCGCGGTGCGCGAGGCGACCCCCAAGCCGTTGCTCGCAAAGCTCTCCCCGAACGTCACGCGCATCGCCGATATGGCGCGCGTCTGCGAGGCGGCCGGCGCCGATGGCATCTCGCTCATCAACGCCGTGCAGGCGATGGAGGTCGACGTCGAGACACGGCGGCCCGTGCTCTGGAATGTGCTGGGTGGGCTCTCGGGCCCGGCCATCCGGCCGATCGCGCTGAGCATGGTGTGGCAGGTCGCTCGGGCGGTGCGGATCCCCGTCTGCGGAATCGGGGGGATTCTCACCCCCGAGGACGCCGTGAAGTTCCTTCTCTGTGGGGCGACCGCGGTCCAGGTGGGCACGGCCAACTACATCAACCCGATCGCCTCGGGCGAGGTAGCGCGCGGAATCGAGGCGTACGCGGCACGGCACGGCTTCGCGCGGGTAAGCGAGCTGATCGGTGCCCTCGAGCTGCCGGAGCGACTCTGATGTCCCATTGCCAACCGCCCGCAATTCGTATACTTTGCGCGGGCTTACACGGACACTTCCCCACCCTCCGAGGGTTGATCTGGAGCGGCGAGAGGGTGTCTCGAGAGCATCGTGCGAACATCTATCGAAGATCGAAAGTTGATCGAAGGTTGAAGATCGGCTAGCTGGCTCGCGAGAGCCGGCTGGTGGTGGGACAGGCGCGGGCAAGTCGTTTCAAAGGCTCTTCGGGTGTTCGGGAAGTGGACCGGGCCCCGACGGGTAGGCTCGTTTTCGAGACAGCATGGCCGGCGAGATCGGTCGGTCGAATCACGCTGCAGCGGGTGATTCGGAGCGGTTGCGGAAGCGGGTGCGGCGGTCGGGTGAACGCCGGGAAAGTGGACGCGCGTCCGCTTTTTTTCGTTTCAGGCGCCAAGCAAGAATCCAGAGAGCACAAAAAGAGCACAAGGCGAAAGCAGGACATCGAGGGCGGCGAGGACGGAAGGGGGAGCGAGTGTACCGGGACATCCCCGACGACCTCAAGGAGATGATCGAGCCCGTGGTCGAGGACCGGGGTTGCGAGTTGATGAATATTGAGAGCGTACATGGCGCAGGGCCGACCCTGCTCAGGATCACCATCGACAGCCCGTCGGGTGATGGTCGTGTGCCCGTGGATCGGCTTGCGGAGATTGCGCGCGAGGTGGAGACACATCTCGACATGCACGACGCGATGTCGGCCGAGTATCGGCTCGAGGTCTCGTCGCCCGGACTCGATCGCATGCTCGCGCGCGAGAAGGACTTCGATGCGGTCATCGGGACCGAAGTGAAGCTTCGGACCCGCAGGCCATTGGATGGACGCCGGCGCTTTCGCGGTGTGCTCAGCGACTACCAGGATGGAGTGGTGCGCATCGCGGTCGGGGGCCACGACGTGGAGATTGCCTTCGAGGACATCGAGAAGGCGAACACCGTCTATGCGTTCAGCAGTGCGGACTTTCAGGGGAACACCGGCGGTGCGGGAGTGCTGCCGTCGGGGCGCGCTGCGGGCGGACGGAAGGACGATTGATCGGAGCCAATATGTTCGGTCCGAACTTGAAAAGAGAAATCGATCAGATCGCCAAGGACAAGGGGATCAATGTCGACGAGATCATCGGCGCCCTCGAGGAGGCGATGAAGCAGGCCGCGCGCAAGCGTCACGGTCTGGAGAAGGAAATCGAGGCCCGCTTCAATGAGGAGCTGGGCGAGGTCGAGCTCTTCGAGTTCCGCGAGGTGGTCGATGAGATCACCAATCCCGAGACCCAGGTCTCCCTCGAGGTCGCGAACCGCGAATACGATCCCGAAGCCGAAGTGGGTGACGAGATCGGCGTCAAGATGGACACGTCCGACTTCGGACGCATTCTCGCGCAGACCGCCAAGCAGGTGATCATTCAGCGCATCCGCGACGCGGAGCGCGACCAGACCTTCGACGAGTATCGTGATCGCAAGGGCGAGGTCGTGAACGGGATCGTCCGCCGCTTCGAGAAGGGCGCCATCATTGTCGATCTCGGTCGAGCCGAGGCGATCCTGCCGCCCAAAGAGCAGGTCCCGCGCGAGAGCTACCGCCCGGGGGACCGCGTTCGCGCCTACGTGCTCGAGGTGAGTCGGCTCTCCAAGGGTCCCCAGATCGTGCTCTCCCGCGCCTGTATCGACCTGTTGACGAAGCTATTCGAGCAGGAAGTGCCCGAGATGTACGAGAAGATCGTGACCATCGAGTCCGCTGCGCGCGAGCCGGGTGGTCGTTCGAAGATCGCGGTTTCGTCTCGCGACGGCGACGTCGACCCGGTGGGCGCCTGTGTGGGGATGAAGGGCAGTCGCGTGCAGGCGGTCGTGCAGGAGCTGCGAGGCGAGCGAATCGACATCGTGCCGTGGAATCCGGATGCGGCCCGCTACGTGTGCAGTGCACTCTCACCCGCACAGGTCTCGAAGGTGATCATCGACGAGGAGACCCAATCGATGGACGTGATCGTCCCCGACGATCAGCTCTCCCTCGCCATCGGCCGCCGTGGGCAGAACGTGCGTCTTGCCGTCCAGCTCACGGGCTGGAAGATCGATATCAAGAGTGAGTCCAAGATGAAGGAGGTGGCGCAGTGGCTATCGCGCGCCGTCTCTGTGGTCGAGACCTGCGGCGATCCCGAGGCGGAGCTCCTGCTCCAGCAGGGTGTGACTTCGCTGGAGGATTTGGAGGAGTGCTCGGTCGAGCTGTTGACTTCGCTTCCGGGTATCGACACGGACGGCGCCGCGCGGATCCAGGTGCGCGCTGGCGAGCTCGTCGTGACGAAGCGCGAGGAGGAGGAACGGGCGCAAGCTGAAGCGCAAGCAGAAGCGGAGGCGGCCGCGGAGGCGGCCGCGAGCGAGCGAGCGGCTGATTCGGACCCAGGCGCGGCCGATTCGGACCCAGGCGCGGCTGATTCGGATCCAGGCGCGGCTGATTCGGACCCAGGCGCGGCCGCTGCGAGTGAGGGTGCAGAAACCGACGTGCCAGCGGCGACGGCCGAGAAATCGACGGAGGGGTTCCCGGAGTAGACCCCCGGGCACTGAGTGCATGGCAAAGATCAGGGCATACAAGCTCGCTGCAGAGCTGGGAATAGACCGGCACGACTTCGTCGAAAGGGCGGCTGAGGTCGGCATGGAGCTGAAGAGCGCCATGGCTTCGCTCGACGATGAGCAGGTCAAAGTGCTGCGCCAGAAGCTGGGCAAGCCTGTCGCCAGCGGGCGGCTGATGGAGGAAAGCCGCGTCGAGAGCAAGCGCGGCACCACCGTCTTGCGTCGGCGCAAGAAGGCAGCGGTCGAGGAGCCGGCCCTCGTCGAGGAGACCGCGGTGGCCCCTGCACCGGTCGCAGGTGAGGAGGCAGGCGAGCCCGCGCTCGACGAGATCCAGCCGAAGCCGAGCGACGAGGAAGTGCCCGGGAAGGCAGCGCCCGAGCCCGAGGGGGACGAAGCGGCCGAGCTGCCTCGGCCTCTCGAGCCTTTGGGGCCGACGTCCGGAGAGGGCACCACGGGAGCACCCGAGCGGCGCGTGGCGGCGAAGCCTGCCTCCGAGTCCGGGGCAGCGGCCAATGACCGCAAGGGCAAGCAGCGCAAGCGCGTTCGTGAGGTCGTCAATCTGCAGGAGCAGGAGCGATTTGCACGCCAGATTACCGGGCGCGGCCACGCCGGGCGCCGGGTCCCCGCCCCCGCGCCACGCGCGGCCGTGAACCCGCGGCGCAAGCGCCGCGACAAACTCTCCTTGCCGGCTGTCACGAAGCCTGCGGCCGAGCTGAAGAAGGCGATCAAGGTCGAGGGCGAGATCAGCGTGGGTGAGCTCGCAAGGCTGCTCGGCGTGAAGGCGCCGCTCATCCAGGGCAAGCTGATGGCCCTGGGCACGATGGTCTCGATCAACCAGACCGTCGACATCGAGACCTCTCGTCAGGTCGCTGCGGAGTTCGACTTCGAGGTGCAGGACACGGGCTTCAAGGAGGAGCAATTCCTCGAGCCCGGGGTCGAGCAGGCCACCGAGGCGGGCGAAGGCGGCGAGCGGCACCATCGCGCACCGATCATCACAGTGATGGGCCACGTCGATCACGGCAAGACCTCACTGCTCGATGCCATCCGCAACGTCGGCACCAACGTGGTCGACACGGAGTTCGGTGGCATCACCCAGCACATCGGTGCCTACCAGGTCACCAAGGACGGCAAGCAGATCAGCTTCATCGACACGCCGGGCCACGCGGCCTTCACGGCAATGCGCGCGCGCGGCGCCGCCGCGACAGACGTCGTGGTGCTGGTGGTGGCCGCCAATGACGGGGTCATGCCACAGACCGTCGAGGCCATCGAGCACGCGCAGGCGGCGGGCTGTCCGATCGTGGTGGCCATCAACAAGGTCGACCTCTCGGACGCCGACCCCGAGAAGACCAAGCAGCGCCTGACCGAGCACAATCTCGTGCCCGAGGACTTCGGCGGCGACGTCATCTGCTGCAATGTCTCGGCCAAGACCGGCGAGGGGATTGATCATCTGCTCGAGATGCTGATCATCCAGTCCGAGGTGCTCGAGCTGAAGGCCGATCCCAGTCGTCGTGCCAAGGGCGTCGTCCTCGAAGCGCGTCTCGACAAGGGCCGGGGACCGATGGCGACGCTACTGGTGCAGGATGGCACGCTGAATACCGGAGACGTGATCGTCGTCGGTACCGAGTCTGGCCGTGTTCGCGTGATGGAGAACGACCGGGGCGATCGCATCAAGGAGGCGGGTCCCTCGGTGCCCGTCCAGGTGCAGGGGCTCTCCGGGGTACCGACAGCCGGCGCACGCTTCCACGCGGTGGAGAGCGATCGAGTCGCCAAGCAGATCACTGCGCATCGCGAGGATCAGGCGCGTTCGCGCCCGTCGGCGGCACCGCCACGCCTCACGCTCGAGGAGTTCTTCGCCCAGGCCGAGGGCGCCGGTCCCAAGGAACTGTCGGTCGTTCTCAAGGCGGACGTCCAGGGCACTTGCGAGGCGGCACGCGACTCGCTCGAGAAGCTCTCGACCGACGAGGTCAAGCTGAAGATCCTGTCGGCGGGTGTCGGCGCGATCAACGAGAACGACGTCATGCTGGCGACTGCGAGCGAGGCGATCGTAATCGGCTTCCACGTGCGACCGGATGCCGCGGCCCGCAGGGCGGCCGAAAGCGCTGGCGTGGATCTGCGCACGTACACGATCATCATGGACCTGCTCGACCAAGTGAAGGCCGCCATGGCGGGCCTGCTTCCGCCGGTCCGCAAGGAGAGCATGCTGGGTCGTGCCGAGGTGCGGCAGATCTTCACGATTCCGAAGATCGGCACCATCGCCGGCTCCCTGATTGTCGAGGGCAAAGCCGTTCGTGGGGCGCACTGCCGGCTGGTGCGCGACGGCGTGCAGGTCTACGAGGGGCGGATGAGCTCACTGCGCCGGTTCAAGGACGACGTGAAGGAGGTCCCGAGTGGCACCGAGTGTGGCATCGGGATCGAGAACTACTCCGACATCAAGGTCGGCGACGAGATCGAGGTCTTCGACGTCGAGGAGCTGCCGGCCACGCTCTGAGCACGAAGCGGCACGGTGGCGGGAGTCCTGCCCATGATGGTGGGAGCGGCACTGGTCGAGCTCCACGTTCACGGCTCGCAATCTCTCAAGCAGAAGCGGGGCGTGGTCAGGTCGATCGTCTCCAGGCTGAAGAGTCGATTCAACGTGTCGGTCGCGGAGGTGGGCGGCCAGGATACCTGGCAACGCGCCGTGCTCGGGCTGGCGGCGGTGGGCAATGACCGCGCCGGCGTGCGGCGCGCGTTGGACGGCGCGGTGTCGTACATCGAGTCGATGCACCTTGCGGAGATTCGGGCGACGGATGTGGAGATCCTCGATCTCCCCTATGCGGAGAGGCCCCGAGGTGCGGACGATGAGCCGCTGCCGTGGGAAGAAGAGAGGGAGGAGAGCTAGCCGGTGTCCATGCGGACGGATAGGATCGCGGAGCAGATTCGCGGTGAGGTTGCGCGCGTGCTGCGCGACGAGAGCACCGATCCGCGTATCGGCATGCTGACGATCACCCGGGTGAAGCTCTCCGCGGACCTCTCGCAGGCGATTCTCTTCTGGAGCCCGCTCACCGGCGCAGATCCGGACGCTGTCGAGGAGGTCGCCCGCGGCCTCGATTCGGCGAGCGGCTTCGTGCGCAGGCATTTGGCGGCCAATCTCAACCTGCGCCGGACCCCGGCGCTGCAGTTCAAGCACGATCCCTCGATGGCCGAGGGCAGCCGGATCCTGTCGCTGCTGCGATCGCTTCCCGACGCCGAGGCCGACGCTGGAGCCCGGATCGACGCGTCCGGGCGAGGGGATGCAGGAGAAGAGCCGGGAGAGGAGCAAAGGGAAGAGCAGAATGGCGAAGAGGCGTAGACGAGAGCGGCCGGACCCGCCCGGGCCCGCGGGCTTCCTCGTGGTCGACAAGCCGCCTGGCCGCACCTCTCACGATGTGGTCGATGCCGCGCGGGCTTGGCTCGGCATCCGAAAGGTGGGCCATCTGGGCACCCTGGACCCCCAGGCCACGGGTGTGCTGCCGCTGGCGATTCGCAGCGCGACGAAGCTCGTGCCCTTCTTCGCGCAGAGCCAGAAGAGCTACGTGGGCACCGTGCGTCTCGGTGCCGTCACGGACACCCTCGACGGCGAGGGCGCGGTGCTGGAGCGGTACGAGGGCACCCTGCCCGACGAGGCCGCGGTGCGTGGTGCGCTCGAGGGTTTCCGGGGCGAGATCGAGCAGATCCCGCCGATGTACAGCGCTGTGAAGCGCGACGGCGTGCCGCTCCACAAGCTCGCCCGCCAGGGCGAGGAGGTGGAGCGAACGCCCAAGCAGGTGCGCGTGGAACGCTTGGAGCTGCTGCGCTTCGAGCCACCGGATCTGGAGATTGCCGTGGACTGCAGCGCCGGTACGTACGTGCGCACGTTGGCCCACGATCTGGGGGCCGAGCTCGGCTGCGGTGGCTATCTGGCGGACCTGCGCCGCATACGCAGCGGGCCCTTCGACATCTCCCAGGCCCTCAGCATCGAGGCGTGCGATGAGGCCGCCGAAGCGGGGCGGATCGAGTCACTGCTGATCGCCCCCGCGGAGGCGCTCGGCTTCCCGATCGTCGAGCTCGCCGAGGCCGGCGCGCGTCGGGTGGAGAACGGCGGTGACATTTCCCCTGGGACGTACGATCGTGCGAAGCCCGGTATGCGGATCAGCGCCGTCGGCCCGGACGGCCGGCTCTTGGCGGTGCTCGAGCTGCGCGCCGATCGGCGCCTGTGGCCGCTGAGGGTGCTACCTGCTTGAACGTCGGGGGGGATGTCCCCCGAACACCGCCGTGTAGCTCCGTTGCGGTGCCCGCGGGTGTCTGTCACACTCCCGCGCAATCGGTTTCCGCCCGCCGGCCGCGGGCTTGTCGGCACATGCACCGATCCAGCACCGACGCCTTCCCGACGCAATATCGCGACTATGGGTTCGCTCCGAGCGCGGAGAGCCGCCATCCAGCTGAGATCGGGTGGATCGGTCCGGAAGCACGGCCGGATGGTGACCCAAGTTTTCCAGACATGAAGACGAGAAGCAGGCGAAAGAAGGCACGCCCAGTGAAGATCGAGAGGAAGCGAAGTTGATCTCCGGAGAGAGCAAGAAAAGCGTGATCGATGTCCACAAGCGGACCGCCGCGGACACCGGATCCACCGAGGTCCAGGTGGCGCTGCTGACGGAGCGGCTCACGCAGCTCTCCGAGCACTTCAAGATGCACAAGAAGGACCATCATTCCCGACGCGGACTGATGAGGATCGTGAGCAAGCGCCGAAGGCTCCTCGATTATCTGAAGCGCAGCGACTATCCGCGCTATCAGAGTCTGATCAAGAACCTCGGGCTGCGACGCTAGCGGTCGGACCGCGCAGCCGGCGAGTGTCGGTGGCGCGTGTCGACGACACATCGCCCGTCCACCAGGGGGGTTGGCGGGCACAACAAAACGAAGGGCGGTACGAGTGGATCGTGCCGTGTTGGGATGCGGGAGTCGGTCATACACGAAGCCGGTCAGTGATTCGGTTTCGTGCATGGGTGATCCTGCATTCCATCGCGAGATATCCTCTCCATCGCCCGACCCTGACCCGTCCAGCGACCGCCAGCGACCCATTGGTCGTCCGCGTGCGCGCTGGAGGCGTCGGACATAGAGGATAAGAGGATTATCTCATGCCGTATTGGTTCGAACCGACGACCGTGACCCTGGACGTGGGCGGTCGTCCCATGACCATCGAGACCGGCCGATTGGCCAAACAGGCGGCGGGCGCCGTCGTCGTCACTTATGGTGACACCTCGGTGCTCGTCACCGCAGTGCACTCGAGTCCCCGACCGGGGATCGACTTCTTCCCGTTGACCGTGGACTTCGTCGAGAAGTTCGCCGCGGCGGGCAGGATTCCTGGTGGCTTCTTCAAGCGCGAGGGCAGGCTCAGTGATCGCGAGGTTCTGGTCTCGCGCTTCATCGACCGCTCCATCCGCCCGCTCTTCGCGGAAGGCTACAACGACGAGACACAGGTCACCGCCACCGTGCTCAGCAGCCAGTCGGAGAACGCTGCCGATATGTGCGCCTTCGTGGGCGCCTCGGCGGCTCTCTCTCTCTCGCCACTCCCCTTCCTCGGTCCGATTGGTGCGGTTCGCATCGGTCGGGTGGACGGTGAGTTCGCCATCAACCCGTCGCCCGAGCAGCTCGAGGCGGCGGATATGGAGCTGATCGTCGCGGGCACCCGCGGCTCCATCGTGATGGTGGAGGGCGGTGCCGACCAGCTGCCCGAGTCGGACATGATCGGCGCGCTGCGTCATGCCCACGGCGAGATCCTGAAGATCATCGACAGCATCGAAGATCTGCAGAAGCGGGCGGGAAAGGAGAAGATCGTGCCGCCGGTGGCGGAGGATCTCTCCGAGCTCGAGGCGGAGCTGCGTGGCAAGGCCGAGCAGCCCCTCTCCGAGGCCTTTCAGATCAGGGAGAAGAAGGCCCGAGCGAGTGCGGTCAAGACCATCGAGAAGGGCATCATCGACGAGTACGTGACCGAGTTCGCCAATCAGAAGGTCGAGATCGACACACTCGCCGGCTGGGATGATCGCCGCAACGGGCTCGCAAAGATGCGCAGCAACGTGAAGAACATCCTGCACGACCTGGGTGGCGAACTGATGCGCAACCGCGTGCTCGATACCGGCGAGCGGATCGATGGGCGCAAGAACAATGAGATTCGCCCCATCGCGTGCGAGGTGCGTGCAGTCGCACGGCCCCACGGTGCGTCGCTCTTTACGCGCGGCGAGACCCAGGCGATGGTGAACGCCACGCTCGGAAGTGGCTTCGATGAGCAGACCATCGACGGCATGATCGGGCGCTACAAGAAGACGTTCATGCTTCACTACAACTTCCCGCCCTTCTCGGTGGGCGAGGCACGGCCCTTGCGCGGCCCTGGCCGCCGAGAGGTGGGGCACGGAACGCTGGCCGAGCGCGCCATCAAGCCCGTGCTGCCCTCCCACGAGGACTTCCCGTACACGATCCGGGTGGTGAGTGAGACGCTGGAGTCCAACGGCTCGTCTTCGATGGCCGCGGTCTGCGGCTCGACGCTCGCGCTGCTCGACTCGGGCGTGCCGCTGAAGGCACCGGTGGCGGGAATCGCAATGGGTCTCATCACCGACGGTGAGCGCACAGTGATCCTATCGGACATCCTCGGTGACGAGGATCATCTCGGCGACATGGACTTCAAGGTCGCCGGGACCGAAGAGGGCATCACGGCCCTGCAGATGGACATCAAGGTCAAGCAGATCGACTGGGAAATCGTGGAGGCGGCGCTCGCCCAGGCGCGCGAGGGTCGGTTGCACATCCTCGACTGCATGCGGAAGGAAACCGACTCCGAGCTGCACGGCCTGAAGGCGCGCGAGGAGCTGCACGAGTTCGCACCGCGTCTCGAGGTGCTCTTCATCAAGCCGGATCGGATCCGCGACATCATCGGGCCTGGCGGCAAGGTGATCCGCGCCATCCAGGAGACCACGGGCGCCAAGATCGACGTCGAGGATTCGGGCCGCGTGTCCGTCTTCGGCCCCGATCGGAGCGCGGTCGACCAGGCGATGGCGATGGTCGACGAGCTCACCCAGGAGGCGGAGATCGGCAAGATCTACCTCGCCAAAGTGAAGCGAGTCGCCGACTTCGGTGCCTTTGCGGAGATCTTCCCGGGCACAGACGGACTGATTCACATCAGCCATCTCGCGGAGGGCAGGGTGGAAAACGTCACAGATGTGCTCAACGAGGGCGACGAGGTGCTCGCCAAGTGCATCGACATCGACCCGGCCGGCCGTATTCGCCTCTCTCGCAAGGAAGCGTTGGCCGAGATCGCAAACCAGGCCGACGCCGAGTAATCGGCCGGATCATCATCCGGTCGGGCTTGCGGCGTGAATCGCGAACGTGCATCGAATGATGCCCGCATCGAGGTGAGGGTGGCCCGTCTCCCGCACGGAGACGGGCTGCCTCTCCCCGAGCCGGCCACCGCGGACGCGGCGGGCTTGGATCTGCGCGCCGCGGTGGACGACGAGATCGTGATCGAGCCCGGCGATCGGGCGCTCGTGCCCACCGGCTTCGCACTCGAGATTCCGGTGGGCTATGAGGGCCAGGTGCGCCCGCGCAGCGGTCTGGCACTGAAGCATGGGATCACCATCCCGAATGCGCCCGGCACCATCGACGCCGATTACCGCGGCGAGGTCCAGGTGATCCTGATGAACCTCGGCGCGCGGCCCTTCCCGGTGCGGCGTGGCGAGCGCATCGCTCAGCTCGTGGTGGCGCCGGTGGCCCGCGCTGGCTTCATCGAGGTCGATGTCCTCTCGGACACGAGCCGTGGCAGTGGGGGATTCGGACACACGGGCCGCTGACGGCCCATGCCCCGCCACCGCTCACTCTCCGAGCACGCGTGGGGCCCGATTTCGTGTGGCCGCGCAATCTTCTAGCGGTCCAGCCGGATCTGCTGTTGAATTCGCCCTTGTGAGCGCCGACGACAGTCAGACCGTTCGACCCGGATCCGTAGCGGGTGAGGTGTCCTCCGCCGAGCCCGTTCACCCGCGTCCGCCGACGCCGCTGCCCGACGAGCCTCCGAAGAAGCAGCGTGACGACCTGGTCAGGCGGGTGCCCACGGCGGCCGTTCTGGTGCTCGGCGTCGGATATATCATCGTCATCGGCGGCTACCCCTACGTGGCCACTGTGCTCTTGATCGGGATTCTTGGGCAGCTCGAGTTCTACCGCCTGATCGAGGACAAGGGTGCGCGGCCGCTCACGGGGCTGGGCCTGGGCTTTGGCGCGGCCGTAATCGCCGTCGCCTACCTGGGTACCGACTACCTGGCGATGCTGCTCATGACGGCCTCGCTGCTCTTCCTGATGGTCGCGCAGCTGCGCAAGGCGCAGATTACCGAGTCGCTTGCCAGCATCTCCGGGACCTTCTTCGGCGTCTTCTACGTGGCCTGGCTGCTATCACACGCCGTGCTGCTGCGCTTCTTCTACACCTCGGCGGGCGCATGGTTCGACTCCGGGCAGCTCTTGGCTCTCGAGCTGCACCCGGAGTCCGGCATCTTCTTCATGTTCTATGGCATGGCGGTGCTGGTGCTCTGCGATACCGGCGCATACTTCGCAGGGCGCGCCTGGGGTCGGCGCAAGCTGGCGCCCGAGATCAGCCCCAACAAGACCATCGAGGGCGCGCTCGGCGGGCTCGTGACGGGCACGCTGGGCGGGCTCGCCTGCAAGGCCGCCTTCGACCTGTTCTGGCCACACCTCTCCGCGGCCTTTCCCTGGGAGGCTGCGATCCCGATTGGCATCGTGATCTCGGTGGTGGGAATCGTGGGCGACCTCGTCGAGTCGCTGCTCAAGCGCGACGCTCAGGTGAAGGACACCGGCCAGCTGCTGCCCGGTATGGGGGGCATCCTCGACCGCGCCGACGCGCCGCTGCTCGGGCTGCCGGTGTTGTACTACCTGCTGCTCGGCTACGCGTTCATGCGGGTCGGCTGAGAGGCCTGGCGGTCAGTTCCAAGCTGGGGCACACCGCCTCGGACCAGGCGCCTAGATCCCCAGGTTGCGGCGGATGCGCGTTGTCGGCTCCTCGAGATCCGGCTCGAAGGTGAGGCCGCTCACTTGCTCGTAGGCGCGTACGTAGCGCCGTGCGGCCTCGCAGCGCACCTCGGTGGTGAGCTCGGGCGGCTGGCCTTCCCCCCTGTAGCCCTGCTCTCCGAGCCACAGGCGCACGTACTCCTTGTCGATGGCTTGCGGGCTCTCGCCCCGGGACATCGCTGCATCATACGTGTCCGCATGCCAATAGCGCGAAGAGTCCGGGGTGTGGATTTCGTCGATCACCACGATATCGCCGTTCTCATCCAGGCCGAGCTCGTACTTCGTGTCCACCAGGATCAGCCCGCGCTCCTTGGCGAAGTGAGTGCCCGCCTCGAAGAGTTCCGAGGTGATGCGCTCGGCCTCGGCGTAGAGCTCTTCGCTCATGGTACCGCCCTCGATGATGGCAGCCTTCGAAGTGAGCTCGTCATGGCCGCCGAGATCGGCCTTGGTGGTGGGCGTGAGCAGGGGCTCGGGGAGACGCTCGTGACGCCGCAGGCCGCCTGGCAGTTCGTGGCCGCAGTAGCTGCGCTGGCCGCTCTCATAGGCGGTCCAGATCGATGTCTTCGTCGAGCCGGTGAGGTAGCCGCGGTAGACGAACTCCACCGGCAGGAGCTTGCACTCGTGCACCCGCGACACACACGGATCGGGCACGTCGATGAGGTGGTTGGGAGCGATGTCCGACAGCTTGTGGAACCAGAAGGCGGCCATCTGATTGAGGATCTGGCCCTTGAGTGGGATCGTCCCGATCACGACGTCGAAGGCGCTCACGCGATCGGTGACCACGATGGTGCGGCCGCGGCCTTTCACGTAGCTATCCCGCACCTTGCCCGTGTGCTTCTCTCCGAGCTCGGGGAAGTCGGTGCGCTCGAGGGTTCTCGAGCAGAGCTCTTCCAGCTGGCGGTCATCGAGGGTCATGGGGTGTCTCCGGTTCGAGTGATTTCGATTGGCGGGCAAGTCGGTGCCAGAGCATTCTTGCCCCCCGGATCGGCCGCGGCAAGAGGCAGGTGTGGTCGTGTCCGGTTGCTTGGGCCACAGATGGGCTTGACCGCGTCCGGATCGCGGCGGATGCGGGCCGAAGCCTGCTTCAAGAGGCGCTGGGAGGAGGATGAGCCGCGTTGACCCGGTCCAGTCTGCTCCGATACACTGCCAGCGCAGCGCTGATCGATCACCAGCTCGGCTGCACTTCCTCACGATCCAGCCCTTCGAGATCTACCTTGCGAGGCCCCAATTGATCGCCGATGCCCAGCGTCTTCGTGAAGAGCGGGAGGCCGATCACTTCCACGACGAGTGCGGCGTATTCGGCATCCACGGGCACGACGAGGCCGCCCACATCACCTACCTGGGTCTGTACGCGCTCCAGCACCGCGGGCAGGAGAGCTGTGGAATCGTGGCCTCGAATGGGCGCGAGCACATCGCACACCGTGCCATGGGGCTGGTGGCGGATACTTTCGGCGAGAAGACGCTCTCGCGGCTGAAGGGCCGCCACTCAATCGGTCATGTGCGTTACTCGACGGCTGGCGAGAGCCTGCTTCGCAATGCTCAGCCCATCTGTGCCAATACGGATGGCGGCCCGGTCTCGATCGCGCACAACGGAAACCTGGTCAACGCGGTGGCGATCCGGCGCGAGCTCGAGGGCCGCGGCGCGATCTTCGGGTCCACCTCGGATAGCGAGGTCATCCTCCATCTGCTGGCACGCTCGCGTGAGCAGCACATGGAGGATCGCTTCATCGACTCGATTTCGAGGGTGAAGGGAGCCTTCAGTCTGGTGATGCTCAGCGATGATGCGATGGTTGGCGCCCGCGACCCGAGTGGCTTCCGGCCGCTCATCCTGGGCCGGCTGGATGGCGCCTGGGTGCTGGCCAGCGAAACCTGCGCACTCGACCTGATCGGTGCCACCTACGAGCGCGACCTCGAGCCCGGCGAGATGGTCGTCATCCGTCGCGGCCGGCTGCGCAGCCTGCGGCCCTTCGTTCGCCAGGCCCCGATGCACTTCTGCGTCTTCGAGTACATCTACTTCGCGCGGCCCGACTCGAATCTCATGGGCCACAACGTATACGCCTACCGAAAAGTGCTCGGGCGCGCGCTGGCGCGTGAGCACCCGGTGGCCGCCGACATGGTGGTGCCGGTGCTCGACTCCGGAACAGCTGCGGCGCTCGGCTACGCCGAGGAGGAGGGCATCCCCTACGAAACCGCCCTCATCCGCAACCACTATGTGCGGCGTACCTTCATCGAGCCCGCACAGTCGATCCGCAGCTTCGGCGTCAAGGTCAAGCACAACCCGATCCGTAGCTTTCTCGAGGGAAAGCGAGTGGTTCTGGTCGACGACTCGATCATCCGTGGCACGACGCTGGTGAAGATCGTCGCCATGCTGCGCACAGCCGGCGCACGCGAAGTGCACGTCCGCATTTCGGCTCCGCCGACCGTCGGGCCGTGCCATTACGGGATCGACACACCCACCAAGCAGGAGCTGATCGCCCACGAGCACACGGTGGAGGAGATCCGTGAGATCATCGGCGCCGACTCGCTCGGCTATCTCTCCCTCGAAGGGCTGCGCAAGACGGCCGCAAGCGAGCTGAAGACCGGGATCTGCGACGGATGCTTCTCCGACGAGTATCCGGTCCCGATCGATGTGGACCAGGATGCGCCGCAGCTCTCGCTCTTCCGCGCCATGGAGGACGAACCCGATCCGGGTTGAGACCGTGGCGAGGAGGCAGTCAAGGTGAGCGATCCCGGTCGGCTCGACGTCGACGCGCTGCGCAGCGGCATCCAGAACGGCAGCATCGAGACCGTGCTCACGGTATTTCCCGATCTCTATGGGCGGCTGATGGGAAAGCGCATCGTCGGGCGCTTCTTCATGGATGAGGTTCTCGAGCACGGTATGCACGCATGCGACTACCTGCTCGCCTGCGATATGGAGATGGACCCAACGCCCGGCTATGCGATGACGAGCTGGGAAACGGGCTACGGCGATCTGCGCGCCATTCCGGACATCTCGACTCTGCGCCAGGCCGCCTGGCTCGAGAAGACAGTCATCGTGCTCTGCGACATACTCGAAGAGGACCGCGACGTTCCCATCCAGGTGGCGCCCCGAAACATCCTCAAACGCCAGGTCGAGCGGGCCGCCGAGCAGGGATTCGTGCCCCATTTCGGCAGCGAGCTCGAGATCTTCCTCTTCAAGGAGACGTATCAGAGCGCGTGCGAAAAAGGCTACCGCGACCTCGACCTGAGCCAGAAGTACAACGAGGACTACCACGTGCTCTCGGGGGGCTTCGCGGAGCCGGTGATCGGGAACATTCGCCGCCTCGTGGACGCCAGCGGCGTGCCCGTCGAGTTCAGCAAGGGCGAGGCGAGCCCCGGGCAGCACGAGATCAACCTGCGCTACGCGCCCGCCGTCGAAATGGCGGACCGTCACGTCATCTACAAGCTCGCCGCCAAGGAGATTGCAGCCGGGCAGGATTGCGCGATCACCTTCATGGCGAAGTGGCACACCGAGCGGGCAGGCAATAGCCTGCACGTGCACATGAGCTTGATGGATCCCGAGGGTGGCTCGTGCTTCGCAGGCGACGGCGATCCGATTCCGGGTACGAATGCGCGCATGAGCACCACGTTTCGGCACGCGATTGCTGGACTGCTCGAGTACGCCGGCGCGCTCTCCATGCTCTTTGCCCCCAACCCCAACTCGTACAAGCGCTACGTCGAGGACACCTTCGCGCCAACGCGCATCGCCTGGAGCTACGACAACCGAACGGTTGGGTTTCGCGTCGTCGGACATGGGCCGAGCTTGCGCGTCGAGTGTCGCATCCCCGGCGGGGATGCGAATCCCTACCTCGTCTACGCGGGCATGTTGGCCGCCGCTCTCGACGGCATCGAGCGCCGTGTGGATCCGGTTCCCATGTTCGAGGGCAACGGCTACACGGCCACCGATCTCCCGCGGGTTCCGTATACGCTCGGCGAGGCCGTCCAGGCCTTCGATGAGAGTCCGCTGCCCAGAAAGGCCTTCGGTGACGAGGTGGTGGAGCACCTCCTGCACTTCGCCCGTACCGAGCTGAGGGCCTACGACCGCTTCGTGACGGACTACGAGCGAGCGCGCTTCTTCGAGCGCATCTGATCTGCGGTACGCGTCCGGGCCACGTATGTCCGCGACCTTGCGACGAGGATCAGGTTTCCAAGACGGGCTCCGATAAGTCCTATTGCACCCACTAGCACCCGCCTTGGAGGGGGCTGAGTGTCGATTGATCCTTCCAGACTCGAGGTCGAATTCTCGACCGAAGCCGCGCTGCGCAGCGAGTACGTGAGCAACATCGCCAATGGCGGTGTGTTCATCGCGACGTCGGATACGATGGAGCCGCGTACGCCTGTGGTGGTCGTGCTCGAGCTCTCCTTCTGCAACCAATACCTCGAGCTCGAAGGCGAAGTGGTGCACTGCATTCCGCCCGAGATGGCCGAGGCCGGTGCGTCACCTGGCGTGGCGATCCAATTCGGCCTGCCGGCGCGCGAGCTCCGCAAGCAATTCGAACCCTTCGTCGGGGTAATCGAGGGCAACGAGCGGCTGTCGCGCAGCGGGCGCCGCGCCGCCCCGCGTTCGTCGGCCCGCCTGCACGTGCACGTGCGCTCCGAAAGCATCGGTGCCTTCGACTGTCGTACGCGCGATATCAGCAGCTCCGGCATGCTGCTCTCGATCAGCGGCCACGAGGTGCCCGTGGGCGAGCGCGTGAAGCTCACGATCCACCATCCGCAGACGGCGGAAGCAATGGATGTGGATGGCACCGTGGTGCGCCACCTCACCAACGACGAGGAAGACGTGACGGCGTTGGGCGTCGAATTCCACATCACCGAGGCGCGCCAGACCGAGGTGACGGCCTTCATCAGCGACGTGCAGTCGGCCGAGCACAGCCGTCGGCTCGGTGGCATAAGCGGTCCGATCGCAGAGCTCGGGATCGAGAATCTGCTACAGATGTTCGGCACGTCATCGCCCCAGGGCACGCTCAACGTGACTCGTGGCGCCGAGGAGGGCACGATCGTCTTCGCGGACGGCTGCCTGCGTGCGGCGCGCCAGGGCGAGAAGCGCTCGATCGACGCGCTCAAGCAGATGCTCTCCTGGCGCGAGGGGGTCTTCGACTTCCAGTCGCGCCTCGACGAGGCCGACTTCGACGGCGAGCCGATCCCGCTCGGCGAGGCCATCCAGGACGCGCTCGGCGGGGTCGACCAGCCGGTCCGGGATCACGCCGAGCCAGCGCTGGAAGAGCTCTCCATCAATCTCGACGATCTCGACGAAGATCTGGGTCTCGATTTCGACGACGACGAGATCGTCATCGAGGACGTAGTCCCGGACGCAGACGCCGGCGCCGGGGTCGAGGAAGAGGGCGACCTCGACCGCCAGATGCGTACCCCCGCCGCGGCCAAGAAGAAGACTCGTGAATCTGCGGCGCAGACGAAGAAGGCCAGTATTCGCGAGAAGGCACAAGAGTCCAGTCGCTCCGAGCCCGACGCAGAGGTGGTGATCGGACCCACGACGACCTTCGCAGTCGACGCGTCCGCCGGTGATGCCGCGCGCGCCGAACTTGGCAAGACCGAGGAGGCGGTGCTCGATCTCGCCCTCGTCGGGATGTCGGTGGACCGCATGCTCGGCGTCATCCCCGAGCCCGAGTCCGAGATCCATGCCGCCTTCGATACGCTGGTCGAGCGCGGTCTCATCACGATCAAGTAGTCGAGGCCTCCCCAATCGCCCCCACGCTCGATCGAATCGGCGCCGAGCGGATTCATCGCATCCGCCGGTAGACTGGGGCGCCGCTCTGGGCTACCGACCTCCCTCGAAGGGAATCGTCGCGGGGAGGGGCGTGTGGTCGATGCAAGCAGTGGGGCACTTTCGGGCCGCAGCGCGCTGATCACCGGTGCGGGCAGCGGAATCGGGCGCGAGACTGCGCTGCGGATGGCCGAGGCGGGCGCACACGTGGTGGTATGCGAGCGCGACGAGGCCGCGGGCAATGCAACGGTCGAGCAGATCGCGGCGTCGGGAGGCCGCGGGCTCCTGGTGGTGGCCGACGTATCCGACGATGTGGCGATGCAGTCCGCCGTCGACAAGACACTCCGCGACACGGGCGGGCTGCACATTCTCTTCAACAATGCCGGGATTTTTCCAGACGCCGACGGCTCCCCCGTGGACACACCGATGGACGTCTGGCACCAGGTGATCGACGTCAATCTGAAGGGCGTCTTCCTGGGCTGCAAGTACGGAATTCCCGCGATGCTCGCAAGCGGTGGCGGCTCGATCATCAATACCGCCTCCTTCGTCGCACTGATCGGCGCGGCCACATCGCAGATCGCCTATACGGCCAGCAAGGGTGGCGTGCTCGCGATGACACGCGAGATTGCAGTCGAGTACGCGCGCCAGGGCATTCGCGCCAACGCGCTCTGTCCGGGACCGGTGCGCACGCCGCTGCTCGAGGATCTGCTCTCGGATCCGGCGGCGCGCGAGCGCCGCCTCGTCCACATCCCGATGGGCCGACTCGCCGAGGCGAGCGAGATCGCCCGTGCGGTGCTCTTTCTGGCCTCGCCCGAGTCCTCGTACGTGACGGGCACCACCTTCGTAGTCGACGGTGGAATCACCGCCGCGTACGTCACGCCCGAGTAGTGGTCGGAAGATCGCGGCGACCATGTCCGCCATGGATCTCTTCATCGCCAGTGTGCTCGTCGCCGTGGGCGCGATCGTGCAGGGCAGCATTGGGTTCGGGATGGCGCTGGTGGCGGCGCCACTACTGGCTCTGCTCGATCCGCGCCTGGTTCCCGGACCGCTGATCCTGGCCGGCGTGCCGCTGGTGGTCCTGATCGGCTGGCGCGAGCGCGGTGCGTTGGTGCTTCGCGGTCTGGGCTGGCCGATCGTGGGTCAGCTCGCCGGGACCGTGGTGGCGCTCGGCGTTCTGCAGTGGGCGGATCGAGCGACGCTCTCCGCGGTGATCGGCGGCGTCATCCTGCTGGCGGTGGTGTTCTCACTGGTCGGGACGCCCCCGCGGCCGACCGGCCGCAATCTCGCCGCAGCGGGGACCCTGGCGGGATTCATGGGCACCACCTCCTCGATTCCCGGGCCGCCGCTGGCGCTCGTCCACCAGCATGTCGGGGCCGCGCGGCTGCGCGCCACCCTGGTGCCCTTCTTCCTGGTGGGCAGCTTCTTCTCGCTCTCGGCCCTCGCGTTGGCGGGCCGACTCGGTCGCGCAGAATTCGAGGCGAGCGCGGCGCTTCTGCCCGGCATCGTGCTCGGGTTCGCGCTCTCGAGCTGCGTCGCGGAGCGGATCGACGCCCGGCGCCTGCGTGGGGGCGTGCTGCTGCTCTCTGCGCTGGGCGCCTGTGTACTGATCTTCCGTTCTCTCCAGGCGATGTAGGCCGCTCAACTGCCGCGTCGCCGGATTCCAATCAGCGCGAGCGCGAGCATCAGACTCAGTGCCGCTGCCGGCCAGACGAAGCGCGTGGCGTTGTCGGGCGAGGGCCCCCCGACCCGACTGGTTCCGCAGGCCCACTCCGGCTCGCTCGCCAGCCTCGAGCCACTGAGGCAGATCGGCCGTGCGACTCGAAGGATCTGCTCTCGGTAGTGGGCCAGGTCCACTGAGAAGGTGGCGGAGCCGTAGAAGCTGGTTCGTGGAGGCTGATCGTTCATGTTGCTCACCGTGAACATCAACCCGGCGAGCACCCAGCCACTCTCCGAATCCAAGCGGTCCGCGCGTGCAAAGAGCGCACCGCCGGAATCGCCGATCGCAGCTTGTGCCTCCTGTGGCGTCCCGAGTGGCTCGTCGATGCGATCGAAGTGCGTGGCGATGGCGAGTGTTCGCGTGCGGCCCGATGTCACATAGTTCGGTCTATCACTGATGACGTTGGTGCCCCAGCGTCTGGTGGCGTCGTCGATCCAGTGGAAGCCGTCGCGCAACGGCTCGGGGGGCGAGCCGAGACTGATCGGCTGGCCGCGCGAGGCGCCGTGGCCCACCAGGATGACATCCTCGGCGATGAGCGGTGTCGACTCGCTCAGTACCAGCCGTGGCAGGCCCGGATCGTCATCGATGCGGAAGAGCATCAGGTCGGTGTGTGTACCGTCGTCGTTCGTGATGAAGTGGATGTCGGTCGCGATCGGGTCGAAGCGTTTACCGTCGATCTCCACGACACCGGCTCCGACGTGTCTGGCGGTGAGCACCCAGCGATCGCCCAGATAGACGATCGACGGCCCGCCGAGTCGCCGGGCCACGTTCTGCCAGCCCGGATCGTCGGGCGGCGCCGTGGTGTTTCCCCGGCCGTCGCCGGCGTCGAGAATCAGCGCCGAGGCGGGCGCCGCGAAGAGCGCAAACGCGGCGAAGAAGAGGCTGAGCCCGGAGCGCATGCTGGTGCGGCCGATTCGATTTACGATCGATCTCTTCACTGGAATTCGGCCACCACCTCGGGGTTCATGATCTCGCGGCGTACCATGCGGCCGGAACGATAGGTGGTGCGAACGTCGATGCGCCCGTCGTGGTCGAGATCGCGCTCGCGCAGCGCGAGCGACCCATCGTCGCCGAAGTGCAGAATCTCGTCGAAGAGGCCGTCGCCCGTGGTGTCCTGGAAATCGCTTCGCAGCAGGCCCTCGCGGTAGACGAAGACGCGCTCGGGCCGCTGTCCATCGCCTCCGCCGAGCTCGACGCGCACGAGCGTGCGCCCGTCGGGTGCGTAGACGAGGTGCACGTCAGGCAATCCCTGCCCGCGATCCTCCTCCCAGATCTCGCGCCGTGTGCCGCCCACCCACGCCACCCAGCGGTCGAGATGTCCATTGCCGCTGGTGTCCTCCTCCATCAGCAGGGGATGCTCACTCCGGCCGGCGAAGTAGTAGCGGGCCAGGAGCTCGCCCGAAGGGGTGTGGACGACGCGCGTGCTCAGCACGAGCTCGGGGGCGGGCGAGGCGGCCTTTGGATCACCCGCTCGGCGCATCTGCTCGCGGGCGCGTCGGAATCCCTTTCCGCCCGCCTCGGGCAGCGTGCCCCTGCGCAGGCCTGCGAGTGCAGCGGTGTCGGGAGTCTGCAGCTGGCTGCCGAGCAACGCGAGCGTAGCGAGGAGATCTTCGCGCAGTCGCTGCTCCGCCTCGAGCTGGTCTTCGAGTGAGCGGTGTTCGGCGCTGCTCAGATGTGGCTCGAGCACGCGCCAGCCGGCACTCTCGTCGCGCTGCGCGTCGCGGGCGGCGGTGGGATCGCCGCCCGCGTTCGCGAGCTGGCGGGAGATCTCGAGGCTGCGGTCGACCTCGACGAGGAAGGAGTGTGCGTCGATGTGACCGGGGTCGATGTGGTGGGCCCGGAAAAAGGCTGCGCGGGCGGCGTCGAGCTGCCCGGCAGCGAGCCACTTGCGGCCCTCGCGGAGCGCGTCATGGATGCGTGCGTCGAGATCCGGGAAGAGCGCGTGCACGCTGGTGGAGCTGAAGGATGGCGCGGCGTCGCGCGAGCCGGACGCCCTGCGGGCCGCATCGACCTCTGGCAGGGCCAACGCTTGCTCGAGCGCGTGCATCACGCTGCGGGCTCGGCAGCCGTCGCCGACGTCGGGATCGTCGCGCAGGTAGCGGACGTGTCGCACGCCCTCCGGGAGCCCGATTCGGAGCACCGCGAGCCCGAATCGGCCGTCCTTGATGCTCTCCCCACACCAGGCGCGGTCCACACGTAGGCTGATTGGTGCGGGCCGCCGCTGCGCCTCCAGCCAGGTGCGACGGCTCTCGACCGTCGGCTCCGGTTCAGCCGGCGGCGCCGCGACGCGAGCGCTGGGGAGTCTCTGTGCGAGTCGCGCCTCGATGGCGGCGTGGACCTCGCCATCCGGCCACTCGGCCGGTGCACGGCCGCGGCGGCTCGGCTCGGCGGGGGGCTCGAGCAGTACGATGAGTAGGCTCGCGCCGGAGGGCGAGAGTGCCCGATCGGGCAATGCAGGTGTCGGATCGAGCCCTTCGGCGGCCGCGCGGTGGATCGCCGCCTCTTCGCGGCGCCCCAGGCTGTCGAGGACGCGCGCACGCAGCCGGTGCAGCTGCGGATCGTCCGGCGTGAGGGCGAGCGCGCGCTGGGTGGTTCGCTCGGCGGCCTCGAAGCGACCTTCGCGCTCGAGTATGCGTGCATCCCGAAGCAGTCTTCGCCCGCTTCGTGCATGCTGCGAAGCGTCGGCCGGCGTGGCGTCTGTGCTCGGGGTCGCTCGGCTGGCGCTGGCGACGGGCAGGCCCACTGCGCCGATTCCGCCCGCGATCAGACAGAGGAACGCCCAGGCGAGGATCCTCGCCGAGCGCGTGCGCCGCCGCATCCGGGAAAGTCCGGAAGGGCCCGAACCCAAAGACTTCATGAAGGATCGCTGCGGGGGGCTTCGCCGCGCTGCAGCAGAGTGTCGCAGCAGAAGCGCGCGTCGTCTCGATTCGAGTGGTCGAGGTTGTAGTGCAGCCCGCGGCTCTCCTTGCGGTGCTCGGCGGCACGGATCACCAGCTCGGCCACCGTCGCCAGGTTGCGCAGCTCGATCAGCGGTGGTGCCAGGCGGAAGTTCCAGTAGTACTGATTGATCTCCTCCCGCAGGAGCTCGATGCGACGGCGCGCCCGCGCCAGGCGGCGATCGCTGCGCACGATGCCCACGTAGTTCCACATGAAGCGTCGAATTTCGTCCCAGTTCTGGGTGATGACCACCGCCTCGTCGCTCTCGATCGAGTCGCCATGGCGCCAGGCCGGTACGTCACCGATTTCCGGAATCTGGCCGTGTCGGATAATGGCCTGCTCGGCGGCCGCCTCGGCGAAGACCAGCGCCTCGAGAAGCGAGTTCGATGCCAGCCGGTTGGCTCCGTGAAGGCCCGTGCAGCTGACCTCGCCAGCGGCGAATAGATTCGCCAGATCGGTTTCGCCGTGCATGCTGGTGCGTACGCCGCCGCAGCAGTAGTGGGCGGCCGGCACCACCGGGATGGGCTTTTCGGTGATGTCGATGCCGAGATCGAGGCAGTGTTGGTGGATGGTGGGGAAGCGCTTGCGCACGAAGGCCGCCTCGAGGTGCGTGACGTCGAGAACCACGTAGTCGTCGCCAGAGCGCTTGAGCTCTGTATCGATGGCACGGGCGACGATGTCACGTGGCGCCAGGTCGCCCATATCGTGATAGCGCTTCGCGAAGGCCTCGCCCTCCAGGTTCTTGAGCAGGCCACCCTCGCCGCGTACCGCTTCGCTGATCAGGAAGGACTTGGCTTCCGGGTGAAAGAGGCAGGTGGGGTGGAATTGCATGAACTCCATATTGGCCACCGTGGCGCCGGCGCGGTAAGCCATCGCGATGCCGTCACCCGAGGCGATATCCGGGTTGCTGGTGTAGAGGTAGACCTTGCCGGCTCCACCGGTCGCGAGCAGTGTGACGCCGGCCAGGAAGCGGTCCACTTCGCCAGTTCGGGCGTCGAGCACATACGCGCCGAGGGCCCGATTGCTTTCGGTGCGGCCGGCGCGATGGCTGGTGAGCAGATCCACCGCGCAGTGATCCTCGAATAGAGAGACGTTCGGGTGGGCGCTGATCCGTTCGAGCAGGGCGCGCTCGATCTCGTTGCCTGTGGCATCGCGGTTGTGGAGGATGCGGCGCTTGCTGTGTCCGCCCTCGCGACCGAGATCGTAACCGCTCTCGCCGGTGCCCGGATCGGGCTCGCTGCGGTCGAACTCGACGCCCCACTTGAGCAGCCCCTCGATGGCGCGCGGGCCGTGCTCGACCACGAAGCGCACCACCTTCTCGTTGCATAGTCCGGCGCCGGCGTTGAGGGTGTCGCGCACATGGTCGTCAAAGCTATCCGCCGCGTCCGTGACGGCCGCGATCCCGCCCTGTGCGTAGTTGGTCGCCGAGTCGGTGGCCCGCCTTTTGGTCACGACGGCCACCCGGCCGTGCTCCGCCACCAGGAGGGCAAAATGAAGGCCAGCGATTCCGCTGCCGATCACGAGAAAATCGAACTCGGGGGGGGCGGGCATGGCCAGGGGTCCTCGACGAGACTGATGACCCTCGGGGCGACGGGCGTCCCGGGAGCAGCTAAGGCAGGGCGGAAAAAGCTCCGATACTCCCGAGCAGGGATCGCTCCGGAGTCTATCGACCCCGGGTGCGTGGTCGCAATTATCCCCAAGGGGCTTGCCTCGCATGGAGGCCCGGGGGTGAGCGCGATGACCTCAGGGTGATCCCAGCGAAGGGACCGCGATCGCATGCGGAGCCGTCTCAACATCGGAATCGCGGGGCTGATCACGCTGCTCGGGCTCGCCGCCCCAGGGACTGCCTGGGGTGGTGGACTCTACCGCTACATCGACGCTCGCGGCGTGATCCACTTCAGCGACTTCCCCCTCGATGCCCGCTACAAGCCTCTCAGCAGGAAGCCGCGCGGCCTGGTGCTCACCCCCGAATCGCGCGTCGAGGCGCCGATACAGCACAGCTTCGATGCATTGATCGCCTACACGGCGCGCATCCATGGCGTGGATCCGGCACTCGTGAAGGCCGTGGTGGCCGCCGAGAGCAACTTCCAGGTGGATGCCGTCTCGCGCAAGGGAGCGCAGGGCCTGATGCAGCTGATGCCGGCCACTTCCGCGACGCTGGGCGTCCACGCGCCCCTGGAGCCGGTCGAGAACCTGAACGGCGGCGTGCGCTACCTGAAGGAAATGCTGGACCGATACGGCGACGTCACACGCGCCCTAGCGGCCTACAACGCCGGCCCCACGGCCGTGGACCGACACCAGGGCATCCCGCCCTACCCGGAGACAAAGGCTTACGTCAAGCGGGTTCTGAATTACTATCGCGGCTATCAGGGGCACTTCTAGGCCCGAATCGTGCGTTTCGGACGCGCGCAACGACCCATCGCCGATGCCGTTGGCTGACGATCGAGGCTGACGATCGAGGCTGACGATCGGGGTTGGCAATCGGGGTTGGCGATCAGGGCCGACGGAGAGGGGACGCGGTGAGTTCTTCGCAGGTCGGGCAACTCGAGGCGGAGAGAGACAGGGTGGCGCCCGACGCGGAGGGCCGATCGGAGTTCGCCAAGGCACCGGCCCGGCTGCGCGAGGACTTCTGGAATCTGCCCAATACCGTCACCATGCTGCGCATCGCGGTGGTGCCGGTGCTCTTGCTCATCCCCACCTCCTGGGCGCTCACCAAGGGCGGTAGCCAGTTCATGGCCTGGGCGTTCATCCTGGCGGCGCTCTCGGATATCGTCGACGGCTGGCTGGCGCGGCGCATGGATGGTGCGCAGATCACGCGCATGGGCAAGCTCCTGGACCCACTTGCCGACAAGTTGCTGGTCACCACCGCGCTCATCATGCTGGTGGCCGCGGGCCGGATTCCTACCTGGACGACCTTCATGGTGGTGATCATCGTCGGCCGCGAGCTGGCCGTGACGGGCTTGCGGGGAATGGCCTCCTCGGACGGGCACGTCGCGGGGGCGTCCTGGCAGGGCAAGCTCAAGAGCTTGGTTCAGAATTTTTCAGTGGGAGCGCTGCTCTTTCACTATCCCACGCTGGGATTGCCGGCCCATGAGCTCGGATTGACACTCTTGGGCGTGGCGACGGCACTCACGTTGTGGTCCGGCTACGTGTACTTTGCCGACTACTTCGGCTGGGGCAAGCCCCGGCGCTGACTCAGGCAAGTGGGAGATTCGATGGCACGTCTGGAAGAGCTCTCCGGCAGGATCGACGATCGTTCGGCGCGCGTCGGCGTGATCGGGCTGGGCTACGTGGGGCTGCCGCTTGCCATCGAGTTCGCCAAGGCGGGCTTCCACGTTACGGGCTTCGATGTCGATCGTGAGAAGATCCGGTCCGTCGAGGCGGGTGAGTCGTATATCGGCGACGTCCCCACCGAGGAGCTGCAGGCCGTCCGCGACTCCGGCCGGCTCCGGGCGACCGACGACTTCGATCAGCTCCACAACGTGCAGATCGTGAACATCTGCGTCCCGACGCCGCTGACCAAGACGAAGGATCCGGACGTCTCGTATATGGCGCGCGCCGTCGAGCAGGTGCGCGATCGCCTGCACCCGGGCGAGCTGGTCATTCTCGGAAGCACCACGTACCCGGGCACGACGCGCGAGCTATTCGTCCCGGCGCTCGAGGAGACGGGGCTGCGCGTCGGCGAGGACTTCGCGTTGGCGTTTGCGCCCGAGCGGATCGATCCCGCCAACGAGACGCACAAGGTAAAGAGCGTGCCCAAGGTCGTGGGGGGCGAGACGCCGCTGTGTACCCAGCTGGCCTGCCAACTCTTCGACACCATCTTCGATGTGACGGTCCCGGTCAGCTCTACGCAAGCCGCCGAGATGGTCAAGCTGCTGGAGAACACCTTCCGCGCCATCAACATCGGCCTGGCCAACGAGGTGGCATTGATGTGCGAGCGCCTTGGGCTGGACGTGTGGGAGGTGATCGACGCCGCCGCCACCAAACCCTATGGCTTCATGAAATTCCTGCCCGGCCCCGGCTTGGGCGGGCACTGTATTCCGGTGGATCCGAGCTATCTCTCGTGGCGCATGAAGGCGCTGAACTTCTCGGCGCGCTTCATCGAGCTGGCCACCGAGATCAATAGCGGCATGCCGGCGCATGTGGTCGGCCGCATTGCCGAGCTACTCAACGAAGACCGGCTGGCGGTGAATGGCGCGCGCGTGCTGGTGCTGGGCGTCGCCTACAAGCGCGACGTGGCCGATATGCGCGAGAGCCCGGCCATCGATGTGATCGGTACGTTGGCGCGAAAGGGCGCCGACATCCGCTACCACGATCCCTTCATCTCGGAGTGCGAGATCGACGGGGTCCACTACAAGAGCAAGGACCTGACGGAGGGCGTACTCGCGGACGCTGACATCGTCGTGATCCTGACCG
This sequence comes from Deltaproteobacteria bacterium, assembly GCA_019310975.1. Taxonomy (GTDB): domain Bacteria; phylum Myxococcota_A; class UBA9160; order UBA9160; family UBA4427; genus JAFDDH01. The sequence continues at coordinate 58,484 of JAFDDH010000003.1, forward strand.
ACCACAGTGGCCTCGACTATGCTCGCATCGTCGAGAAGGCAGTGCGGATCTTCGACACGCGAAACGCAACCCGCGGACTTTCCGGGTACGGCGAGAAGATTACGAAGCTCTGATCGGCGCTGGTCGTCGCGCCGCGTGAGCGGATCGCCAAGCCAAGGGGGCAGGGCGGTCCCCATGGGGCCGCGCTCGATCCGATCGCGCTCGGGAGCCGCCGGAATCCTTGACGGCGCGTGCCGGGTTCCGTAAACCTCCGGACCCAGTTCAGATTTCGGGCACGAGTAGCTCAGCTGGTAGAGCATCACGTTGCCAACGTGAGGGTCGCCGGTTCGATTCCTCCATCACGGGTGCCCACAACAGCGACTCGGCCGATCCCGGTTTCAGAAGTGCGTAGCGGCATAGATCGCCTGCACCAGAGCCAACGGCGCGTTCATGGCCATGAAGGGAATGTCTGCCAACAACGTGAGGGGTGCGTAGGCCCACGCGGAGGCGTCGCCCCGTTCATCGAGCCCGACCTTCGTGCGAGCCCACTGCTCGTCGTCTGCGGTCGAGACGACCTCCAGACTGATGGAATGCCCGTCGACCGCACGGGTCACGATGGCGAGCCCAGAGCAGCGCATACGCAGCGCGTGGTGGGCGACGGCCTCGGCATGGCGGGCTTCGTCGGCCTGGATGCCCTTGATGCAGTGCTCGACAGCTTGATCCGCTTGCTCGCATTTGACGAGCCTCGGCGGTGTGTCAATTCTGTACCCACTAGGACCCACCCCGAACCCCCCTCCCATGCGTGTCCGTTCGTCGATGTCGATGCAGCGGCTGCGAATCGCCTCGCATGATGCCGGGTCGTAGGAGCGGGGCTGGGGAGCGCGCAAGGGGCCACTCGCAACAATGGCTCGCCAGCGTCCGGCGAGGTCTCCCAGCTCGGCTCGGGTTGGCGGGTCTGCGAGCCTGGAGCCTCGGTCGAGGTTATCGAATCGTGCCTCGCGCTGCGTATCGTCGAGCACTTCGGTGTAGACATGGATCTCATCACAGCGGTCGGGGACATGGATCTCGAGCGTGCCGTTCTTCGTACGAAAGACAGTCCCTGACCGCGATTGAAAATCGACGCGCCACACGAGAGCACCCCCATTGGTCTCGAGCGAGACGATGCGCCCGGAGCCCAGCATGTTCTCCTGCCACTGGTGCCGAGTGAGCGGGAACCATTCGAACGGGGTAACCCACTCATCGGCAGATGCCGTGCCAGTCAGCCAGAGTGCGCTCATGGCCATCATGCAGCTACGAATGCCGGATCGCAAAGGCTTGCCCATTCCTGACTGGTCGGGTCTGCTGAGGGTCGGGCTTGAGTCTGCGTATGCTTCGGACCACGCCTCAATCGTCAGGAATCGACCACCGTGGGTCGGCTTATGCGCTCGTCGCGGATCCGTTCCAGCGAGATCGGAAGTCCTCGGTGGAAGCTTGGCCACGCGAAGCAGTCTCGACTGGCCCGTTCCCCCGACTCCGCCGGTTGAAGCCCGCCGAGTGGGGCCGAGGGGCACGAGAATTGCGACGGTTCATGCCCAACGGGGCTGGGCTTCGCTTCCCCCACTATTGACCGAAACGACCCGATATGACCGCTTCAGGCGAAAGACCTCAATGAAATCAACCCCAGCATCTCCTTGCCAACGTGAGGGGGAGCTGTGGCCGATAAGGCCGCAGCGAGTATGGACCCGCCTTATCCGATGAACTCCGCGCCCCGCGCCGCCACCGCCGGTCTCGTGCTCCATGAAAACAGCAACCCCGGCAAGTGCGTTACTTGGCGGGGTTGCTGCGCTTCGGGCTGCGCCCGACGATCTGGCAGCGTTCACCGAACGTCCACTGTCACCTTGATGATGTCTCCAGTGAAGCGGGTTTGCTCGCGGCCGATGCCGACGTTTTCTGAAACGGGCGTTTGATTGTCAAGACCCACGTCTGCGGTTTCGTCAGCGGAGAACATCAGCGGTTGGGTTCTCTCGATGCGCCCGCTCGCCACCTGCTTTCCATTGACGCTGAGAGTCGCGACGCCACCGTTGCCCAATCCATCGCCTTCGCCACCACGGTCGTACTCGAAGTCGAGCACTACTGTTGCCTTGCCTTCCTTGAGCGGCTTGTCGGCAATCACCGTATCGCGGGACAGTCCGAGGAAGTTGTATGTGTAGGCGGGCTTGCCGTCCTCCATGTGGAGCGACCAGCCTCCAAACCGCCCACCTTGCGCCAAGATCACACCGCTGGCCCCATCCTTCGGAATCTCCAGTTCGGCGGTAATCGTCTTCGACACGTTCTTCACGTTGATAAACGTGTTCTCCAACAT
>JAFDDH010000025.1 GCA_019310975.1 Deltaproteobacteria bacterium
GACCCAGTCGATCTCCGGCGCATCCAACGAGGTGAGCGCCCGGGCCGCCGGGCCGGGCTCGGCGATGCCCGCGCGGCCGAGCTCGATCTTCAGGATCCGGTAGGCGCGGTTCGAGCAGAGCAGCGTGACGATGTCGAGCCCCTCGCGCGCCTGCGTCCACAGCGCCTGCAGGGTGTAGGCCGCACTGCCGTCGGCCTGGAAGCTGATCACTTTGCGGTCCGGGCAGGCGATGGCGGCGCCGGTCGCACACGGCATGCCCTGGCCGATGGCGCCGCCGGTGAGCGCCAGCACGGTGTGCGGCGGCGCGTGCGTCGCCGCGGCATATAGGCCGAGCCCGGAGGTCGCCGCCTCGTCGACCACGATCGCACCCTCGGGCAGGTTGGCCGCGATGAGTCGCCCGACCGTCAATGCATCGAGCGGGCCTGGGCCGGGCGCGGGCGGGGCGGCCGGTTCGTCGGCGGCCGCAGGGGTTCGGGCATCGAGCGCATCGGCCAGATCCTCGAGCGCGCCCGCCGCGTCCTGCTCGGGCCGGGCGAGCGCGTGACGCGGGCGGTCGGGCGCGATCAGGCTCGGCACTCCCGGATAGCCGAAGAAGGCGACGGGGCTGCGTGCGCCGACCAGCAGCAGGCCACTCTCGGCTGCGAGGAATTGGCTGGCCTGCTCGGGTAGGTAGGGGAGTCGCTCGATGGCCGGTGTGCCGCGCCCCCGCTCCCAGCGCGACGCAAAGGTTTCCGCCACCAGCCGCGCGCCCGTCGCCGCGGCCACGCGACCTGCCGCCGCCACTCCCCGCGCCGAGAGCGCCGTGCCGCCGAGCAGCAGAGTCGGCGGCTCGGCACCGCGCAGCAGCGCCGCCGCGGTCTCCACCTCGGACGGCTCGGGACGCGTGGGCGCCGGTACCGAGACTCGATTCGCGGGGCCGCCCGACTCCGCGATCTGGAAGTCGGCTGGAACCACCAGGGTCGCGACACTTCCCGGCGCGCCGCCCGCGGCCGCGATCGCCTCCGCGATCTGCGCGGGTGCGTCCTTCGCCGAGCCGACGGTGCGCAGCCAGGCGGACACGGGACGTGCGAGCGACTCGATGTCGGAGGTGAGCGGGGCGTCGTGTTCGAGGTGCCAGCTCATATGGTCGCCGATCAAGTTCACGACCGGACTCGCGGCGCGCCGCGCGTTGTGGAGGTTCGCGATGCCATTCGCGAAGCCCGGACCGAGATGCAGGAGCGTGAGCGCCGGTGCACCGCGCATGCGCCCATAGCCGTCGGCGGCCCCCGTGCAGACGCCCTCGAAGAGGCAGAGCACGGGGCGGATCGCCGGCACGCGATCCAGCGCGACGACGAACGCCATTTCGGTGGTGCCGGGATTGGCGAAGCAGACGTCGACTTCGGCGGCGGCGGCCGTCCGCAGCATGCTCACGGCAGCGTTCATGCATTCCTCCGGGGTTGGGCGCGCTCTGGGCGTGCTGGGTGCGAGCGGTCGGATTCCGACCATAGCCCGCGGTCGGTCTCCGGAAGACGTCCTGCAACCAATCCAGGGCCCTGTGACAAGCCGGAGAAGACGCGTCTGCCAGCCGTCGTGGGGCTCCGGCCTCGCCCGCGAATCCCTCGAATGGGGCTGGACTTTTCGGGGTTCGACGCCTAGATTCCCGGCCGCCGAGGGGAGCCGGCACGATTGCTAACGTCGCGGCCCCCTTCGCCTTTTAGGTGCCGCCCCCCCGCCCGCAAGCGATTCGAGGACCCGCGAGGGGGCCGCGGCCACTTCCTCTGGATTGCGCAGGAGACCTCAATGCTCACGACCCTGACCCTCATTGGCGTGGCGGCCGCTGTGGCCGCCATCGTCTGGGGAGCCAAGCTCTACGCCCAGGTCATGAAGGCGCCAGCGACCAACGAGCGGGCGAACGAGATCGCCTCTGCGATCAGCCAGGGGGCCTCGGCCTTCCTGAGGCGTCAATACCGGACGGTGGCGATCGTGGGCCTGCCGATCTTCTTCCTGGTCGGCTTCGCGCTGAACTGGTGGTACGCGTTCGGCTTCCTGCTCGGGTCCGTGGCCAGTGCGTCGGTGGGCTTCATCGGGATGAGCGTGTCGGTGCGCGCCAACGTGCGTGTCGCCGAGGCCGCTCACAGCGGCTTTTCGAAGGCCTTCGACCTGGCCTTCAAGGGTGGTGCGGTGACCGGCCTGATGGTCGTGGGCGTCGGCATGCTCTCGGTCTGCATGCTGGTGCTGGTCGGTGGCTGGTTCGGCCCCGAGGATCACGGCGAGGCGATGACGAAGATCGCCAACGCGCTGATCGGCCTGGCCTTCGGTGGCTCGCTGATCTCGGTCTTCGCCCGTCTCGGCGGTGGCATCTTCACCAAGGCCGCCGACGTCGGCGCGGATCTCGTGGGCAAGGTCGAGGCGAACATCCCCGAGGACGACCCGCGCAACCCGGCCGTGATCGCCGACAACGTCGGCGACAACGTCGGCGACTGCGCGGGCATGGCGGCCGACCTCTTCGAGACCTTCGGTGTGACGGCGGCCGCGGTCATGCTGCTGGCTCACATCATCTTTCCCGACAACCCAGGCATGTTCTTCTATCCGCTCCTGGTCGGTGCGGCGGGCATCGCCGGCTCCCTGGTCGCCATCCCCTTCGTGACCATCTCGGAGCCGGCCCCAGGCCAACAGCCGGCCGTCATGGGCGCCATGTACCGCGGTCTCGGCATCGCGGCCCTGGTCATGATCGGCATCCTCTTCTTCGTCACGATCGTGAACGCCATCGCCGGCGCCGTACCGGCGACCGACGCGACCGGACACGGCCTCGGCGCACTCTCGGTCTGGGCCTGCGCCATCGTGGGCTGCGCGCTGACCGGTGTGATGCTCTGGATCACCGACGTCTACACGGGTGACGGCTCCAAGCAGGTGGCGGCCATCGCCGAGGCGAGTGAGGGCGGCCACGGTACGAACGTGATTCGCGGACTCGCAGTCGGAATGAACGCCACCGTCGTTCCGGTGCTGGCGATCGCTCTCTCCATCATCGTCTGCTACTGGCTGGCCGGCCTCTACGGCATCGGCATCGCGGCCATGGCGATGCTCTCCCTGGCCGGTCTGATCGTCAGCATCGATGCGTACGGGCCGATCACCGACAACGCCGGTGGGATCGCCCAGATGGCGGAGCTGGGTGACGAGGTTCGCAATGTGACGGATCCGCTCGATGCCTTCGGCAACACCACGAAGGCGGTCACCAAGGGCTACGCGATCGCCTCCGCGGGGTTGGCAGCCGTCGTTCTCTTTGCCACCTATATCGAGGATCTGAAGGTCAGTGGCATCGAGACCACGTTCGATCTTTCGAATGTCAGCGTGCTGGCTGGCCTCTTCATCGGCGCCATGCTGCCCTACGTCTTTGCCTCCTTCGCGATGACCGCCGTGGGCGACGCCGCCAAGGAGGTCGTGCAGGAGGTCCGGCGCCAATTCAAGGAGATCCCGGGCATCATGGAGGGCACGGGCAAGCCGGACTACAGCCTGTGCGTCGATATCGTGACCCGCTCCGCGCTTCGCGGGATGGTGGTGCCCGCCCTGATCCCGGTTTGCGTGCCGATCCTCCTGCTCCTCATCCCCGGTCTGAATTCGGCCCAGGCCGTGGGTGGGCTGCTGATTGGCTCGATCATCTCGGGCGTGTGTGTGGCGCTCTCGATGACCACGGGCGGCGCCGCCTGGGACAACGCCAAGAAGTTCATCGAGATGGGTCAGCACGGCGGCAAGGGCTCCGAGGCCCACAAGGCGGCCGTGACCGGCGACACCGTGGGCGATCCCTACAAGGACACCGCGGGACCGGCCATCAATCCGATGCTCAAGCTCGTGAACATCGTTGCGCTGCTGCTGATTCCGTTCATGGGATAGCGGGCCGACCCACTCTGGATGCCGGGGCCGGGTCCGGGAACGGACCCGGCCCTTCGTGCCTCCGGCTCCCGCTATGCTCCCGGCCGTGACGGAGAGCCAGGCAGGCGCCCATCCCGGTGATCGGCTGGATCGCCAGCTCGGTCTGACCGACGCGGCCATGCTCGTGGTCGCCTCGGTGATCGGGGCGGGGATCTTCTTCACGCCGGGGCAGGTCGCCGAGCTGCTGCCGGCCCCGGGCTGGATCCTGGCTGCCTGGGCGGCCGGCGCGTTGCTCTCGTTGGCGGGTGCGCTGGCCAACGCGGAGCTTGGCGCGATGTTTCCGCGCGCGGGTGGTGACTATGTGTACCTGCGCGAGGCCTTCCATCCGGCCGCTGGCTTCATGGTCGGATGGTTGAGCTTTCTCGCCATCTACGCGGGCACGATCGCAGCGCTCGCGTTGGCGTTTGCGGAGGGCTTGGGCGCGCGCTTTGGCTGGAGTGAGTCGGCCAATGTGGCGTTCGCCGTGGCGATCACAATCGCGGTCTCGGCGCTGAATTTCGTCGGCGTGCGCTGGGGGGCCTGGGCGAACAATCTCACATCGGTGGTGAAGCTCGGTGCGCTGCTGGCCTTTGCGGTGCTCGGCCCCCTCTTCGGCGAGGGAGATTGGTCGCGCGTCACGGCCGGCGCCGCACCCGACGACGCGGGGATCACCGCGATCGACTTTGGACGGGCGCTCTCGCCCGTCCTCTTCAGCTATCTCGGCTGGAATGCGTCGGTCTACGTGGCCAGCGAGATCCGCAACCCGGGCCGCAATATCCCGCGCTCCCTCTTCCTGGGTCTGGCGCTGTGTGCCGGCATCTACATGCTCGTCAATACCGTCTACCTCTACGCGCTGCCGGTTTCCAGGCTGCGCGGTGTGTCCGATGCCGGACAGGCGGCGGCGCTGGCCCTCTTCGGCCCGATCAGCGGAGGGCTGGTCGCCGTCTTCGTGCTGATCTCGGTGCTCGGCACGCTCAACGCAACGGTGCTGGTGGGACCGCGCATCGCCTACGCGATGGCCCTGGATGGGCTGTTCTTCCGTGGCGTGGACCGCGTGCATGCCGGCTTTCGTACGCCCTCGACGGCGATCGGGGTTCAGTGCCTGGTGGCGGTGGGTCTGCTGCTGCTGCTGCGGAGCTTTCCGAGCGCTCTGGACTTCACGGTCTTCGCGATCGTGCTCGCCTCGATGGCGGACGTATTGGCCCTCTACCGGCTGCGGCGCACCCAGCCAGACCGACCTCGCCCGTACCGGGCCTGGGGACATCCCTGGGTGCCCGGCCTCTACCTGCTCGCCAACGCCGGGATCGCCGCGGCCATGCTGATCGGCAACCCACTCGATTGCGCGATCAGCCTGGCGATCCTGCTGACCGGCTGGCCGGTCTACGCATTCTTCGTCCGGGCGCAGCGGAGAGCGCGTGAGGGCGGCAGCGATCGGCCGAATTCTTGAGTAGGATGGGGGCATTGGCGAGGACTCATGACTGGTACTGGGACTGGTAATGGACATTCGGATGGGCTCTCGGAGCCCCCGATGACACCCGCGCGACGCGTGCTTTCGGCGAGCGAGGCGCGTAGCGCCCGGCGCCCGTCCGTTGCCAGCTCGGTGGCCCGCACGGCGACTGCCTGTGTCACGATCTCGGCCCCGCAGGCGGCGACGGCCGCGCGCGCTCTCTAGCCCACCGGTGCCCGAACCGGGCGGTGGTGGGCGAGGTCGAATCCACTGGGGGGCCCGCCGACCCGCGGTGCTGGACCGGGACCGGGAGCGACGATCCGAGGCCCCCGACTGGGCTGTGAGAGGGCTGTGAGAGAACTGTGAGAGGGCTGTGAGAGACCCGCCATGAATGATCCGAGCGACATCCAACCGCGGCACGACTTCAACAAGCTGAACCGCCTGCCGCCCTACATCCTGGCCGAGGTGACCGGTCTCGCGCAGGCGGCCCGCCGTGCGGGCGAGGACATCATCGATCTCGGCATGGGAAATCCCGATCTGGCCACCCCCGACCACGTGGTGGAAAAGATCGTCGAGGCCGCTCGCGACCCGCGCAACCACCGCTATTCGTCCTCGCAGGGCATCCCGAACCTACGCGCCGCCATCACGGAGTGGTACGCGCGCCGCCATGCCGTCGTGCTCGACCCGGATCGCGAGGCGATTGCGGTGATCGGCGCCAAGGAGGGCCTCTCTCACTTCGTGTTGATGACCATCGGGCCCGGTGACGTCGTGCTGGTCCCGGACCCCGCCTATCCGATCCACCAATACTCGGTGATCATCGCCGGAGGCGACCTGCGCACAGTACCGATCACAGGCGACGTCGATTTCATCGAGAGTCTCGAGCAGGCGGTGAGCCGCACCTGGCCGAAGCCGAAGATGCTCATCCTCTCGTTCCCCGCAAATCCCACCACCGACGTCGTGGACCTCAGCTTCTTCGAGCGCATCGTGGACTTCGCGCGCGAGCACGATCTGATGGTGCTTCACGACTTCGCCTATGCGGAGATCAGCTTCGATGGCTACAAGCCGCCGAGTATCCTCGAGGTGCCGGGCGCCAAGGACATCGCCATCGAGTTCGTCTCGCTCTCCAAGAGCCACTCGATGGCGGGCTGGCGGGTGGGATTTGCGTGCGGGAACCCGGATATGATCCACGCGCTACGCCGCATCAAGAGCTACCTCGACTACGGGATGCCACAGGCGATCCAGATCGCAGCCATCACGGCGCTGCGTGGGCCACAGGATTGCGTGGATCAGAACGTGACGGAATACCGGAATCGGCGAGACGCGCTGATCGACGGCCTCGGTCAGCCGGGCCCGGGTTGCTGGAAGATCGAGAAGCCGCTGGCCACGATGTTCGTGTGGGCACCAGTCCCCGAGCCCTTGCAGAGTCTGGGGTCGCTCGAATTTTCGAAGCGCCTGCTCGGCGAGGCCAAGGTGGCCGTCTCGCCGGGTGTTGGATTCGGTGAGAGCGGGGAGGGCTTCGTGCGCTTCGCGTTGGTCGAGAATAGACATCGCATCCGGCAGGCGGTGCGGGGGATCCGCCGCTTCCTGCGGGACGCGCGCGAGAGCTGAGTCGAGGATTTCGCAGTGGTTGAGAAAGTCGCGGACAGAAGCAGCGTGGGCGTGGGGCTGATCGGGTTCGGGACCATCGGGACCGGCGTCGCGAAGGTGCTGCGCCAGAACGCGGACGTGATCGAGCAGCGGCTCGGCTTTCCGCTGCGGCTGGTGCGCATCGCGGACCTCGATCTCGAGACCGACCGGCGGGTGGACCTGACGGATATCCGCTTCGACGCCGATTCAGCCGGCCTGATCGCCGACCCCGAAGTCGACATCGTGATCGAGCTGATCGGTGGCTACGACGTCGCCAAGCGCATGATCCTCGACTCCATCGACGCAGGGAAGCACGTTGTCACCGCCAACAAGGCACTGCTTGCGCTACATGGCCGCGAGATCTTCGCCAGCGCTGCGAAGGCCGGCGTGGACGTGGCCTTCGAGGCTGCGGTGGGCGGTGGCATCCCGATCCTGCGATCCCTCCGTGAGGGGCTGGCGGCGAACCACATCGAGAGCGTGCTCGGCATTCTCAACGGCACCACCAACTACGTGCTCACCGAGATGGAGCGCACGGGCGAGGCCTTCGAGGTCGTGCTCAAGCGGGCGCAGGACCTGGGCTACGCGGAGGCGGATCCCAGCTTCGATGTGGACGGCATCGATGCGGCCCACAAGCTGGCTCTGCTGGCCGCCATGGCGTTCGGCGCGGAGCTGACGCACGAGCAGATTCCCACCGAGGGGATCCGTGCCCTGACGCCCGTCGACTTCGAGCTGGCCGCCGAGTTCGGCTATCGGATCAAGCTGCTCGGCATCGCGAAGTGCCACCGGGACGTCGCTGGAAACGAGCGCATCGAGGTGCGTGTCCACCCGACGATGGTCCCGGCCGGCAGCATGCTGGCCGGGGTCGACGCGGCGATGAACGCCGTGGAGGTGATCGGCGACGCGGTCGGGCCGACCCTCTACTACGGCGCCGGCGCCGGTGAGCTGCCCACCGCGAGTGCGGTGGTCGCCGACCTGATGGAGATCGCCCGGGAGATCCGGCGCGGCGGCTCGGGCCCCGTGGCGCCGCTCTCCTACATGCCCGACCACCTCGTCCCCAAGCCACTCTTTCCGATGAGTGAGCTACGCGGTCGCGCCTACCTGCGCTTCACGGCCGTCGACCGGCCCGGGGTGCTCTCGCACATTACCGGTGCGCTCGGCGAGCAGGGCATCGGGATCGAGTCGGTGGTGCAAAAGGGCAGCGGGACGGCTGGCGACTCGGTGCCCGTCATCCTGCTGACTCATCCGACCTCTGAGTCGGCACTGCAGGCTGCGCTCGAGAGTGTCGATCGCCTCGACGACGTTACGGCGCCGACGGTGATGGTGCGGATCGAGGAGGAGCTCTAGTCATGCCCGACAAGCTCCACCATCGCGCCTGGTTCGAGAGTGTCGCGAAGCCCGGCGAGCGCTACGCGCTCGATGAGATCCGCTACACCGACGAGACGGGCGGCCTGCTTCAGGTCGTCCACGACATCGACGAGCTCGCCAAGACACCCGCCGAGGAGTGGAAGCGCACGTTCGAGCGGCGCAGCCACCGCAACGAGTGGCCCTATGGATCCGGGGTCTGGGGCAAGAAGGAATGGGTGCTGCCGGAGCTCGACAACGACAACGTCGTCTCGATGTACGAGGGCCACTCCAACCTCTTCTGGGCCGAGCGTTATGGTCGCGAGATCGGGATCGAGGACCTCTGGATCAAGCTCTGCGGCAACTCCCATACGGGTAGCTTCAAGGATCTGGGAATGACCGTGCTCGTCTCCCAGGTCAAGCAGATGATCTCGCAGGGCAACGACATCCCCGCCGTGGCGTGTGCGTCCACTGGGGACACCTCAGCGGCACTGGCCGCCTACGCGGCCGCCGCAGACATTCCGGCCGTCGTCTTCCTGCCGCGCGGCAAGATCTCGCTGGCGCAGCTCATCCAGCCGGTCGCCAACGGCGCCATCGTCTTCGCGCTGGACACGGACTTCGACGGCTGCATGGAGATCGTGAAGCAGATCTCCGAGAAGGATGGGGTCTATCTCGCCAACTCGATGAACAGCCTGCGGGTCGAGGGGCAGAAGACCGTCGGCATCGAGATCGTCCAACAGCTGGACTGGGAAGTTCCCGAGTGGTTCATCATCCCGGGTGGCAACCTCGGCAACGTGTCGGCCCTCGCCAAGGGTCTCGACATGATGCTCGCGCTCGGCCTGATCGTGAAGAAGCCGCGCATCTGTGTCGGGCAGGCGGAGGCCGCCAATCCCCTCTATCTCTCGTACCAGAAGGACTTCGAGGTCTTCGAGCCGATCGCGGCGCGCAAAACTGTCGCGTCGGCGATCCAGATCGGCAATCCGATATCTCACGACAAGGCGATCGACGCGCTCCGCCGCTACGACGGTGTCGTCGAGCAGGCCTCGGAGAGCGAGATCATGGAGGCGTGTGCGGCCGCGGACCGAACGGGTCTGTTCAACTGCCCCCACACGGGCGTCGCCCTGGTGGCCCTGGGCAAGCTGCGGGGGCGCGGCCTGATTCGTGACAGCGATCGCGTGGTGGTGATCTCCACTGCACACGGGCTCAAGTTCACCGACTTCAAGCTTGATTATCACCAGATGAACATCGACCCAATCGTGCCCGAGAATCCGAACCCGCCGATCGAGATGTCCGCCGGCTACGAGGACGTGCGTGGCCGAATGCTGCGCGAGATCGATCTGCGTTTTCGACGCTGAGCCGGTCGACTGCAGCGCGGACTGACAGGGGGGGACGGACGCGAATGATCGGACCGATTCTGGGTGCGCTGGTGACCACGCTCGCACTCGGCGCGATCGGCAACGGCTGGCAGGAGACGATCGACCGCGTGGCGCCGGCGGTGGTGGTGATCCGGGTCAGCGTGCCCCGCGCTTTCGACACAGAGGTCACCGGTGCCTCCACGGCCACGGGTTTCGTGGTCGATGCGCAGCGGGGACTCATCCTCACGAATCGGCACGTCGTGACTTCGGGCCCCGTAGTCGCTGAGGCCGTCTTCCTGAACCATGAGGAGGTGGACCTCGAGGCGGTCTACCGCGACCCCGTGCATGATTTTGGCTTCTACCGCTTCGATCCCGCGGACGTGCGCTTCATGCAGATTCAGGAACTCGTCCTCGCGCCCGAGCGCGCCCGGGTCGGCACCGAAATCCGTGTGATGGGCAACGACGCCGGTGAGAAGCTCTCGATCCTGGCCGGCACCATTGCCCGCCTCGATCGCCCAGCGCCGGACTACGGTCCGAATACTTTCAACGACTTCAACACCTTCTACATCCAGGCGGCATCGGGGACCTCGGGCGGGTCGTCCGGCTCACCTGTGATCGACGTCGAGGGCCGCGTCGTGGCCATCAATGCCGGCGGCAAACGCATGGCCGCCTCGAGCTTCTTCCTGCCCCTCGATCGTGTCGCGCGCGCCCTGAGGCTCATCCAGGCAGGCGAGCCGGTCACCCGGGGTAGCCTGCAGACGGTCTTCGTCCACGAGCCCTACGACGAGGTGCGGCGCCTGGGGCTCCGCACGCAGACCGAGTCGGAGGTGCGCGACGCCTTCGCGGAGGGCACCGGCATGATCGTCGTGAGCGAGATCGTGCCGGGCGGGCCCGCGGACGGTCTGCTCGAGCCCGGAGATGTCGTGGTGCGGTTGGACGGCCAGCGGATCGACTCGTTCATCCCGCTCGAGACGGTGCTCGACGATCGTGTGGGCGAGAACGTCGTGTTCGACGTGGAGCGGGGCGGCGTGGCGTTGCGCCTCGAGCTGCCCGTGGGCGATCTGCACGCAATCACCCCCGATGCCTACGTGGAGCTCGGAGGTGCGGTTCTCAACACGCTCTCCTACCACCAGGCGCGCAACCATGGCGTGCCGGTGGGTGGTGTCTATCTCGCCAATCCCGGCTACACATTTTCGCGTGCGGGCCTGCCACCGGGGACCGTCATCACCCACGTGGACGGCGTGGAGATTTCGACCCTCGAGGCCTTCGAGGCCGAGATGACGGGCTTTGCCGATGGAGCGCGTGTCCCGCTTCGCTACTACCTGCTCGACAATCCGCGTGCCCCCGGCGTCGCGGTGGTGCGCATCGATCGGCGTTGGTTCACGATGCAGCGCTGCGTGCGCGACGACACTCGGGGTCGCTGGCCCTGCCAGCTCGCGGCAGAGCCACCGCCTGCCACGCCCCGGGAGCCGGCGAGCACCCACTTTCGGACTGAAGGCCCCCGGGCGGTCCGCGAAATCACGCCCTCGTTGGTGATGGTCGACTACGACATCCCCTACCGGCTCGACGGTGTGCACGGCGACCGATTTCACGGGGCGGGGTTGGTGGTGGACGCCGAGCGCGGGCTGGTCGTGGTCGATCGCGAGACCGTGCCGGTCGCGTTGGGCGACCTCTCGCTGATCTTTGCCGGCTCGGTTCGCGTGCCCGGTGCGGTGGTCTATCTCCACCCCGAGCACAATCTGGCCGTAGTCCGCTACGACCCAGCGCTGGTCGGCGAAACGCCCGTTCGCTCGGCCACCCTGCGCGACGACGAGGTAGAGCGCGGTGAGCGCGTCTGGCTCGTGGGCCTGACGGGTGGGCAGCGAGTGGTTTCACGGGAGACGAAGATCGCGCGCCGTGAGCCGCTCTCCATGCCCCCCAACTATCCGCCGCGCTTTCGTGAGACCAACGTCGAGCTGGTCACACTCGAGGACACCACACCCACGGTCGGTGGTGTCCTCACGGACAAGAAGGGGCGTGTGTGGGCATTCTGGGCGTCATTCACGACCGGCCACGGCAAGAGCATCGAGTCGTTCTTCGCGGGGCTGCCCGTGCGCCAGATCCGCCAGATCGTGGATCCGTTGCGCGGCGGGCGGCCCGTCCGTTGGCGTTCGCTCTCGGTGGATCTCCGGCCTCTGACACTTTCCGAAGCGCGCAGCCGCGGGCTCTCGTCCGAGCAGGCGACCCGTCTGGAGGAGCACGATCCCGAGGGCCGGCGCGTTCTCTCGATCGTGAACCTCACGGCGGGCAGCCCGTCGGCCGAGTGGCTGCGCCCCGGCGACCTGCTCCTGGCCATCGACGGTGAACCCGTCACGCGCTTCTACGACGTCGAGCGCGCCTCGATGCGCGAGCGAGTCTCGCTGCGGGTGCTGCGCGACGGCGAGGAGCTCGATCTCGTCGTGCCCACGGAGTTGCTCTCGGGCTCGGGGACGACACGGGCGTTGCTGTGGGCGGGCGCACTGCTACAGGAGCCGCCGCGCGCCCTGGCGCGTCAACGCTATATCGCGCCCGGTGGAGTCTATGTGGCGCGATATTGGTACGGATCGCCGGCCGACCGTTACGGGATCCAGGCCACACGGCGCATTCTTGCGGTGGATGGTGTGCCGACTCCGGATCTCGACGCCCTACTGGCCGTCGTCGTCGACAAGCCGGATCGCGGCTCACTGCGCCTCAAGCTGCAGGATCTCGACGGGCGCATCGAGGTCACGACCTTGAAGCTGGACCTCCACTACTGGCCCACCTACGAGCTGCGGCAGTCCGGAGACGGCTGGGTGCGCGAGCGAGTGGAGGGCGCAGCCAGCTCAGACGAGCCGGTTGAGCATCAGGGTGGCGATGCCCAGGAACGAGAAGAACCCGAGCGCGTCGGTGCAGAACGTGACGATCACGCCCGAGCCGAGCGCGGGATCCTGCCCTAGCGCCTTCAGGATCAGCGGAATTGCGGCGCCGATCAGACTCGCCATCGTCATCGTGATCATCATCGCCATCCACAGCACCAATCCCATGATCGGATTGCCCAGCCACAGGTAGACGATCAGGCCACTGAGTGCGCCGGCCGTGACACCCACCATCAGCCCCACGGTCATCTCCTTGCCCACGGCGCGCAGGCCAGTCGAGAACTCGATCTCGCCCAGTGCGATGCTGCGCGTGATCACGGTGAGCGTCTGGATGCCGCCGTTGCCACCCATGCCAGCGACCACGGGCAAGAAGACGGCCAGCGAAACCATGCGCTCGATCGTGGCTTCGAAGAGGCCGACCACCGACGCGGCCGCAAAGACCGTCACCAGATTCAAGAGCATCCAGGGTAGACGCTTGCGGACAGAGAGACGCGCCGAGCTGAAGACGCGATCCTCCTCCGAAAGACCGGCGAGGTGGTAGATGTCCTCGGTGGCCTCCTCGGTGATCACATCGATGACGTCGTCGACGGTAATGATGCCGAGCATGCAGCCGTCCGCATCGGTCACGGGAATCGCCAGCAGGTCGTAGCGAGCGACGAGCCGCGCAACCTCCTCCTGGTCCGCATCGGCCGGGGAGCTGATCGTCTCGGCGATCATCAGATCGCCGCAGAGCGCGTCGGACGGGGATGACACCAGCCGTCGGATCGGAACGACGCCCTGTAGCTGGCGCTGGTCGTTGACCACATAGAGGTAGAGGATCGGGTCCGCGGATTCGCCGGTGGCGCGGATCGAGTCGATCGCCTCCTGGGCGGTCATCTTCTGGTCGAGCGCCAGGAAGTTGGTCGTCATCGCGCGGCCGGCGCTCTCCGGCGGATAGAGCTCGGCGTGGCGCAACTCGTCGCGTTTGCCGAGAGGCATGCGCTCGAGCACGGTCTCGCGTCGCTCGTCCGGCAGGTGCCCGGCCAGCAGGAGCAGATCGTCGATCTCGAGGCGTGCCAGCACATCGGCCAGGCGTTGATCGCCGATCGCCTCGAAGATCTCGGGCAGCATCTCGGGTGGCAACTCGGCCAGCAGTGTGGCGGCCCGGTGCTGCCGGAAGAGCAGGTCGATGACCAGCCGGATCTCGTCGGGGGTCAGATCGGCGAGTAGCGGGCCCAGGTCGGCCGGGTGGACGCGCGCCAGCAGGCGCTCAGCGCGTGCGTGGGCGCCGCTCGAGAGCAGGCGCCGGATGATCCGGGTTGTGACGACGGGGTTCGCCATGGCCGAGCTCCGGCCTGCCGGGCTTGCCCCGCTTCCCCGTGTGGCAGCCAGGGGAGGCGAGCGTGCCCGACACACCACACAGCGGGATGTGTCCGCGGATCCCGGGTGCCGTGGGTCGCTCTGGACCGGGCGCCGCCGCCGCGTGTCCGCTGCGCCCATTCGGTACCCCAGTTTGCGGGGTTTCTCTACCCCGCCGCCGCGGCTGTGCCCGTGGTGGCCCGGCCTTCGCGGTCGGATTCGGGGCCATACACGCCCACCGGACGGATTTTTCGCATCGGACTGTAAAGCCTGCCGGTGTGCTGCCGATCAGGGGGGTACGGGACGCCAAAGGGGCGTTCGGGCCGGTGGGCACCGGCCTTCGCAACCGGGGGGAGGCGAGAGATGGGACGCACACGACTGCGGGGGATCGAGATCGCGGGGATCGTGCTGGCCGTGGAGTCACCGCCGGGCTTCCAGTGGAATTGGCCGGAGCAGGGACTGGGCGAGCTGGCCTGCGCGCCCAGTGAACCGGAGATCCACATCGGCGTCACGGTTGGCGAGGTCGTTCCGCCGCAGGGGTCGCCCATCACCTATTCATTCGACGGCGGCACTTTTGACGTGGACCGTGTGGGCGGCGAATGGATCGTGGCTGTCCACGGTACGCGGCAGCCCTTCGAGCGTCTCGCGCGCTTCGATGCCGACTTTACCGTTGGGCACGTCGTCGTATCGCCGGGCGCCGTGCAGGCCTGCGCGCATCCCTTGGTCGGTCCGCTGCTCGACTTGATTCTGATTCATCGTTTGATCGCCCTGGGCGGTCTGGTCCTGGAGGGCACCGCCGTGATCGAGAATGGGCGCGCGCTCGCGCTGATCGCCGGCGACGCCGGTGCAGAGCAGCCCGCGGACGTGCCGAAGAGCTGGC
The DNA here is from genome assembly GCA_019310975.1 of Deltaproteobacteria bacterium. Classification (GTDB taxonomy): domain Bacteria; phylum Myxococcota_A; class UBA9160; order UBA9160; family UBA4427; genus JAFDDH01. Next base: position 14,746 of record JAFDDH010000025.1, read on the forward strand.
GGCGGATTGCCGCGCCGGGCCAATCGTTCACGCCGGGTAGCCGATTCGCGTTGCGGATCGAGGACTCGCGCGTGCGTGTCCACGGTCTGCCGGGTCGGCGGGGCGCGGCGGCCACGGCACTGAGTGGACGACTCGAGGCCATCCATCTCATCGCGCGAAGCTCTCAGATGTTCGCCGATACGGTCTCCGGCGACGACGCCGCCGATATCCTATTGGAGCACGTGTACGCACCCGTTCACGATCCGGACTGCACAGAACGCTTGATGACGGCCGCGGCGCGTGTCGCGTCTCGCGTGCCCGTGATGCGCCTCGGTATGCCCGAGGAGCAGCGGGTCGTCCCATTTGCTTGGGGCAAAAGGCGGGCCGCGCTCGGCTTTGCACCGCCCCCGGTCGGTTGATGCCCCAGTTGGGGTATGCGGGTAGTTGACCCCAGTTGAACCCGCTTCAGAGAAGCTGGGAATTGTTGGGATCCGCTTCCTTGAAGCGCGGTCGTGTGCGGGATCCCTTGACCCCCTGGGGCCAGGCTCTAGACTGGATTTCGTTCCAGCAGAAATGTGTCCCCGTAGCAGAATCCAGGTCACAGAAAGTGTTTGTTGGGCGTAGACTGAGCTAGGGAATTGCATCGTGGTTGCCGGGGCGCAGTGGTGGAGATTCTAGATGGCTTCACGTCGCCGTGGTTGAAGCGGAGAGTCGAATTATGATGAAGCAGCTGATTGAGGACATTGTGAAGGCCTTGGTCGATCAGCCAACCGAGGTCCAGATCAAGGAAGTGATCGGGGATCATGCGCACGTGCTCGAGCTGCGTGTCGCGAAAGAGGATCTCGGCAAGGTGATCGGGAAGGGGGGCGCGCACGCATCAGCGATTCGAACGCTGATGGCGGCCGCCAGCGGCAAGGAGAAGAAGCGCTACATCCTCGAGATCATCGAGTACTGAGCGCCACGCTCGCGCCGGCGCGTCGCCGGTGCGCCCGATCGAAGCGAGAGAGACCCGGCCCCCGTCTTGGAGAACCTCGACCGGATGGCGGTATCGGCCCGTCGCTCGTATCCCGGCCATCGGAGCACGCCTCGGTGCAGACGCCTCGGATCCAGGCACCCTTCACCCTTCACGCTTGGCGCACAGATCGAAGCCCGTGCGTTCGATTCCGATCTCGCCGATCGCGTGCTGCTGCGCGACCGCGACCGCACTTGGACGCATCGCCAGTACCGTGACTAGGCCGTCCGCTACGCGCACTCTCTTCTCGGCCGACTCGGGCCGGGTGATGACGATCGGCCCGGTCACGTGGCGATGCTGCTCGGCAACCACCTCGAGCACCTCGAGCTGCTCGCGCTATTCGGGGGCTGTGGCTACGCGGGCCATACACTCTTCGGCATCCACAACAACCACTTCAAGCTGATGGCGATCGGTCTGGCCGTCTCGCGCAACCTGGAGCTCACGCCGGACGATTGCGGGTATGCGTGCATGCCGCTCTTTCACTCGAATGCGATGTTCATCGGATTCGTGCCGGCCTTGTACGCCGGAGCCTCGATCGGCCCGCGCGAGCGTTTCAGTGCAAGCAGTTTCTTGCCCGATGTGCTGCGCCATGGCGTCCGCTTCTGGAACCATGTCGGAGAGCCCGTCCACGCTACTTCCGGAAGCCCGGCGACACGACCTACCTACCACGCGTTTTTTGCCGACGACTTCAGGCGCCTGCGTGAGGACTTCGTGGCCACGGAGCGGGCCGACCGGCTCGACCGCTGAGGCACACACCGGCCGTGGGTGTACGGGACTGCAACCCGTGATGACGAGTTCGTAACTCATCATGCCGTAGCCGGATGCGGGGCGAGGGGCCGTCCCCTCGTATCGCATGCTTGGAGCCGCTTCTGCCGGTTCCTACTCTGGCACGACACTTGCGTTCCTCTCGAATGCCGGGTGTCCGCAGACGCCTGTGCGGCGCAAGCGCGTGGACGATCAGGATCGGGTCGAAGGGCTGGAGAAGGGCTGGAGAGGGTAGAGGGCAATGACGGCGATACAGACCGAGGGCGATATCTACGCGCCCTCCATCCGCGAGCTGCTCGACACGGGCTGCTCACTCTTCGAGGGCGGCAATCCTGCGGCGGCATTGATTCCGCTCCGCGACGCCTTTCAGCGCGAGCGCAACAACGCGCGCATCCGTTCCTATTACGGGCTGTGTCTCGGCTTGGTGGAGCGACGCTTCGAGGAGTCCGTCGAGCTCTGCCAGTCCGCCGCACAGCAGGAATTCTTCAATCCGGATCTCTACCTGAACCTGGCTCGCTTGCACCTGGGCTTCGGATTCAAAGTCGAGGGCGTGCGCTACCTGCGCCGCGGATTGATGATCGATCCGGGCAATCTCGCGATCCTGGACATGCTGCAGAGCCTCGGCGATCGTCGCTTGCCGGTACTCGGCTTCCTACCGCGCAAGCACCCGGTCAACCGCTGGCTCGGCACTCTGCGCTATCGAGTTGCGCGCAGCGTCGGCTTCCGCTGGGCCACCTGACCCGCGGGGTAGCAGGCTCTCGCGCGCAATCGCCCGGCTTGACTGGAGCGGGGCGACTGGACTATCCCTTAGCGCCGATTCCAGAGACCACCGACACGCCAGTCGGTGCTTCGCGCAGCCGAGGTGAACCGTGGGAAGCGTGATCAAGAAGCGCCGCAAGAAGATGCGCAAGCACAAGCAGCGCAAGCTCCTAAGGCGCCAGCGCCACAAGAAGTAGGCGTTGTTTAACGCGGCCTTGCGCCGCGTGCCGTCAGGTTCTCCGGCCAGCCCCCCCCGGCTCACCCGAGCGTGTGCGGCGGCGCGTAGGTCGTTCGATTCGCTGCGCGCGCTTCGCTCTCGCTCGGTGTCCAGCGATCTCTCGCGCGACAGGGTTCGGCATCGTGGCGGTGCGCGTCAGTGCGCGAGCGCTGTGTCGACGCGGATCGACGCGTGTGTGCGCGCCGGCGCTGTGTGCAGCGGGTGATCAGAGTCGATGTCTCTCATTTCACGCCAACATTCGTAGGAAGTTTGGGTTGTCATCCGCAGTTTTGATGCCCATCGTATTGTTTTTTTTGGGCTAATTACTTGACGCGTATGAAATTACGGTGTTAGGGTCACCCGCAACAATCGCTCTAGTGTCGCGGATTGCGGCGAGAAGGTCGGAGCTTTGCCTTCAAGTCGTACACTTCGTCCACCGATGAAGGGGCAGCATACGGTCTTGCAAGTCCCCGTCTTCAGTGATTGATCGGGTATTTCGCCCGATCGGGCACCGGACGGATAGACCGTGGCATGTGAGTGTTGAACAACCAGGGGGGTGACCCAAGAAATGGCAGCTCGTAAGAAGGCAACTCGTAAGAAGGCCGCCAAGCGCAAGGCCACGCGGCGCAAGAAGGCCGCACGCAAGAAGTCAGCCAAGCGCAAGGCGACGCGCCGCAAGGGCGCCAAGAAGAAGGCCAGCAAGAAGAAGGCCCGACGCAAGAAGGCCACCCGTAAGAAGGCCGGCAAGAAGAAGGCCAGGCGCAAGGCCGCCAAGAAGAAGGGCGGCAGGAAGAAGGCCCGACGCAAGAAGGCGACCAGGAAGAAGGCTGCCCGCCGGAAGAAGGCCACTCGCCGGAAGAAGAAGTAGGCTCGTCCTAGATCCGTCGAGGGACTTCCGAAGTTGGAAGGCCGTTGGACCCCGGCCGGCTCATGCCGGCCGGGGTTTCCTTCTTCTGTGGCCTGGCCTAACGTTGGCGCCCGCCGCAGCCCGTGCCGCCGAGGGCTGGGTGAAATCCCTCAACTCTCCGATCGCAATCATCTTTCACCGAGCCCCCCAGCAGGGCTTGGCAACGAGCCACACGGGGGCGACCCATGGCACGCATCACCATCGAAGACTGCATCGAGAACGTTCCGAACCGCTTCCACCTGGTTCAGATGGCCGCGGTCCGCGCCAAGCAGCTCAAGCGCGGAGCCACCCCGCTGGTCAAGAACGAGGAGAACAAGGAGGTGGTGATCGCGCTGCGTGAGATCGCCGCCGGTCATGTTACGGCCGACACCGCGCCGCCCGCCGAGCTGACCGACGAGGGCCCGGCGACCGGTCTCGCCGACGAGGCCACGGTCGATGTGGCTCCCATCCAGGAGCTCGAGACGCCGGCCGAAGGCTCCGACGCCAAGACCCAACCCGCGAAGTAGCTCGGGGTGCGCTTTGTGCACCGCGGTCAGTCGGCGCGCAGAGCGCGCCGACCAGCTAGGGCCGTTCGCCTCGCCACCCCAAGCCGCTCGGGGTGCGCTTTGTGCACCGCGGTCAGTCGGCGCGCAGAGCGCGCCGACCAGCTAGGACGGCTGGACGGCGATCTCGATGCTGGCTGTGGTGCCCTGGCCGGCCTCGCTGCGGATTGCACAGCGGCCGTCGAGCAGCTCCAGGAGCTCGGTGACCAGCGAGAGGCCGAGGCCCGCGCCGCGGTATTGGGTCGAGGCGCGGTCGTCGACCTGGAAGAACTCGTCGAAGACGTAGTCCTGGTCGTCGGGGCAGATTCCGATGCCGGTGTCACTGATCTGGCAGTAGAGCGTGCCGTCCTCGTAACGCGCCGAGATTTCGATGTCGCCCTCCGCAGTGAATTTGGCGGCATTGTCCAGCAGCAGGAAGAGAATCTGGTTCAGCTTGGCCGGGTCGCACTTGAGCTTCGGAAACGGTTCCTGGATGTGCTTGCGGACCACGATCGGCTTGCCCGCGATGGTGTCCTGGATGCTGAAGATCGCCTCGTCGATCAGCTCGGATAGATTCAGGTCCTGGACCTCGACAGCCATCTCGCCCTGCCGGATGCGCCAGAGATCCAGAATATTCTGCAGCGTGCGCTGGTAGATGGTGCCCTCGTCGAGTGCGGTGCGCAGGCTCTGCTTCGCGGTCTCCGAGATGTTCTCGTTCTCGCCCGCGAGGACCGAGATGATCGCTTCGATGATGCTGTTGAGCGGCGTCCGCAGCTCGCGCGACATCTTCTCGATGAAGTCGCTCTTGATCTTCTCGATCTGGCCGAGCTTCTCGTTGCTGCGAAGCAGCTCGATGTCCTGGGCGAAAAGGGTCTCCGAGAGCTTGAGCAGCTCGTCGGACCGCTCGTCGGTGAACGACTCGGACTCGACCTTGTCGGCTCGGATCTGCTCGAGCTTCTCGCAGAGCCCCGAGTGATCGAGGTGGACGGCCGTCGTGGCGGCGAGCAGTGTGACCGACTCATTGGTCTCCGCGGGCAGGGCAATCGGCAGGCCGATCGCGAGCACGCCATGGCAGGTGCCATTGGCCGCGAGCGGGTGCAGCACGATGCCGGCCGCAGCGCGTCCCTGCATGCCGGCAGTGGCCGGGGTTTCCTCGCGTCGGCCGGTCGAGTGGCATTGGCTGACAGCGTCTGCCAGCCCGGCAGCGGCCTCGCGGGCATCGTCGTGGGAGGCGAAGCCGGCCGCGGCACGCAGGCGTGGCGGGCCGTCCGGCGCTTCTCCGGGCAGGACGGCGAAGAGCAGCGCGGCGCCTCCGCCCACGAGCTCTGCGGCACGCGTGGCCGCGGCGCTCAGTGCGCTGCTGAGGAGCTGCATGCGATCCGGATTGGCGCTCACGAGCGGGACGTCCCCAGCATCAGAAGCGACCGTCCGGCTCGATCTCGAAGGGAACCTCGGGCTTCTTGTCGACTTCAGCGACCTCGGTGAAGTCGCCCTCCATCTCGAGCTTGGTCTGGAAATCAGTTGGGTTGGAGGCCGCGTTCAGGGCGGTGTCGACCGAGATCTTGTTGGCGCGAAGCAGATCGAGCAGATGCTGGTCGAAGGTCTGCATCTTCTCGCCGCGTCCGCGTGAGATGAACTCGGTGATCTCGTGGGTGCGGGCGGGATCCTTGATGCACTCCTGGATCGATCGCGTCGACCGCATCACCTCGACCGCCGGCACGCGGCCGTTCTGCTTCTTGTTCACCAGCAGTCGCAACGAGACCACGGCATGTAGGTTGTCGGCCAGTCGGGCGCGGACGGTCATCTGCTCCTCGGTGGGAAAGAAGGAGACCAGGCGGCTGATCGTCGAGGCCACGTCCGAGGTGTGGATCGTCGAGAAGACCAGGTGGCCCGTCTCTGCGGCCTTGAGCGAGGTGTCCACGGTCTCGAGGTCGCGCATTTCGCCGACCATGATGCAGTCGGGATCCTGGCGCAGAGCGGCCCGCAGGGCGTCCGGGAAGGAGGAGGTGTCGGTTCCGATCTCTCGCTGGGTAATGATGCTCTTGTCGTGCGAAAAGACGAACTCGATCGGGTCCTCGATGGTGACGATCTTGCACTTCCTGGTGAAATTGATTTCGTTGATCATGGTGGCGAGTGTGGTGGACTTGCCCATGCCAGTGGCACCGGTGACGAGCACATAGCCGCGCCGCGCCTGGGCGATGTCCGAGAGCACACCCGGCAGATTGAGGTCGCCGAAGGTCTTGATCTGCGGCGGGATCACGCGCAGCACCACGTTGTAGTTGCGGCGTTGGCGCGAGATGTTGACCCGGAAGCGACCCTCGCCGGGCAGCTCGAAGGCGAGGTCCTGCTCGTTGAAGGACATCCGGTCCTCGTCGCCCGAGTCATCGAGGAGCATCTCCACGATGGCCTGGGTGTCCTCGGGTGTGAGGACCTTGTAACGCAGCTCTACGAGCTCGCCGTGGAAGCGGTAGAGCGGCAGATATCCCACCTGGAAGTGGATGTCCGACGCGCCCTTCTCGATGCCGAGTCGCAGCAGGCGATACAGCTTTTCGCGGTCCATCGTCGATCCACACCCTCCAGCAGCACTGGGGCGCCCCGGGGCCACCCACGCGAGGAGATCGGGTCATTTATCGGGCGTGAGGCGGGCCCCCTTGACCCCGATTCGTCATCCAGGCGCGCGGGCGTGCGGATTTCGTAGGGACTGGGACGCCTCCGCTATGCTTGCAGCGATTCTGCCCGATGGTGGCGAGGAGGGGAGTGGTGCGGGTGCTGGGCACTCTGAGGTGTTTTGGGAGCGTGACGGTCCTCCGGAGCGCGGTGCCGGCTGCAACGCTCTGTGTGGCATTCTGGGGGTGGACGGCCATGGTTCCGCTGCTCGCCCACGCGGAGGGATCCGAGAGCGATCTCACGGTCACCGGGCCCGCCGCCGAGCCGGCGCCCGAGGCCGAATCGAGCGATCCGCCGCCCGAGGACGTGGCCCTGGACCGCCTGCTGCAGCTGCCCACCGGCATGAGCTTCGACGGCGACCGCCGTCGCGGGGCCAGCGAGGCCCAGTGGCGAAGCCGCTTCAATGAAAGCCGCGCAGCGATTCAGGCGGCCGAGCAGTCCTTGGCAATCGCCCGCGGCGAGCTCGAGGAGGCCAGCGGTGGGGCCGGGGGCGGGCAGTGGCAGATGGCACCTCCGGGCAGCAACAACACCGAGAACTCGCCGGTGAGTTTCAAGCTGCGCGAGCAGATCCGGAGCGGCAAGGAGCAGGTCGAGGCGGCCCAGCGCCAGCACCGCGAGCTGGAAGTGGAGGCCGACCTCGCCGACGTTCCGCAGAGCTGGCGGAAGAGCTCCTAGCGGCCGCAGCGGAGCGTTGCTGCGACTGGCGCGGGACCACCATGCGGCTAGAATGCGCGCGCCCGAGCCCCGCAAGGGCCGGGTCCCCGTCGAGTCGCAGAGAGACCGAGGAGTACGCGCCATGGCGCTGGATGACATCCGCGAGCCGACCCCCGAAGAGCTGGAGAACGGTCCCAAGCCGCGTGGCGACGTGGGCGCCTGGCTCTATGTCCTGGGTGGCATCCCGATCATGATCCTCTTCTTCATGGTTCTCTTCGGCATCGTGAACAGCTGTGACACCCAGAACGTGATGATCCACGGCTGAGCGGTCGGCCGGCGCAGCGGGCCAGGATCCGAGTCCCCGCCGCAGCGCTCACCCGCCCCGCGGGCACGTGTAGCTTCTGGGAGACTCGTTCAACAGCGCGGTACTTTCCCCCTTCGAGCGGAACTAGCCCTGTTGTTCCAAGGGCTTAGCCTCAACCTCGAGGCCCGCGGAGCCGATGCGCTCCGACATGCGGATGCGCTTCGAAACCGCGCTGGCGGGCGTCTGCCTGAGCGTGCTGGCCTTCTGTTTGGGACTCGGTTGCGCGAGCTTCGCCGGAGCTCCGCTGCGTTATGTCTATTTCGAGCAGCCGGCCTTCGACGATGCCTGGAGCGCCAAGATCTCGAGCTGGCAGCATCGCGAGCGTGCCGATCACGGCGAGATCGGGGCCCCCCGGCTCTCGACCGTGGCCAGCGAGCCCGCGGTACCGGCCGCTGCGACCGAACCGCCGCCCAGTGACGACCCGGTGGCCACGGCTGAGAATCCACAACCCCCTGGGGATCTACGCACCAAGTACGCGCGCTTCCTCGCCGAGCGCAAGCGCCAGATGGCACGCGACATCGCGAGCTGGGTCCAGAGCCAGGCCCACAGCCACTACGTGCCCGACGGCGCCATCGACCACTGGGCAACGTTCGAGGAGACGTTGCGCAGTGATGGCGACGACTGCGACGGACTCGAGTTGCTGACCTTTCATGCCTTGCGCGAGCTGGGCTTCGGGCCGCATGAGGTCTACCGCGCCATCGTGGTGCGACCGGAAGACGGTCAGCACCATATGGTCACACTCTGGTTCGAGACATCCAACGATCCCTGGGTGATCGACCCGACCGGCGCCATGACACTCGGAATGCCGCGCATGTCCGAGATGTCTGCGTGGGTCCCGCTGAAGGTTTTCAGCGAAAGCGCGGAGTACAGCGCGCGACAGGACCTCGACCGAGAAGGTTCCACGAGTTTCGCCGTCAACGAGTAGCCCGCCGAGTAGGGCCCTGTTGGCGAGAGCGTGGTACTTTCCATTCGTCATGGGGGTGAGTCGATCGAACGGGATCGGTCCGCGCGCGCTTGTTCGCGGACTGTCACGGCGCGCTGTGGTTCGCCGCTGTCGGCTGTGTCTCGCCTTGGCGGTGCCGATTGCGCTCGGCGCAACGGCGCTTGCCGACGCTCCTCGGGACCGCTTCGACGCGGTCGTGATCGACGCCGGCCACGGGGGGGAAGATCACGGTGCACTCGGGGTCGAGGGCCTGGCCGAGAAGGAGCTCGTGCTCGACATTGCGGTGAAGCTCGCCGAGCAGCTGCGTGAAAGCGGGCTCGACGTGCTGCTGACCCGCGTCGATGACCGTTTTGTTCCGCTGGAGACGCGCACCTCGCTGGCGAATGACGCTCGGGGCGATCTCTTCATCTCGATCCACGCCAACTCGGCCTCGAGTCAGAAGCCCAAGGGCATCGAGACCTACTTCGTGTCGCTCGAATCCAGTGACGAGTCGGCGAGCCTGGTCGCCCGGCGAGAGAACGAGGCATTCGGTCTGGACGCAAAGATCCCGCGCGGTAACGATCCGCTGATGGCGCTGCTCGGGGATATGATCGCCACCGAGCACGTCATCGAGTCGTCGGAGTTCGCGAAGCTGGTGCAGGGAGAGCTCGAGGGAGTCGACTCCGCGGGTTCCCGCGGCGTCAAGCAGGCGCCCTTCGTGGTGTTGATGGGTGTGCAGATGCCGGCGTCACTGATCGAGATCGGCTTCCTCAGCAATCCCGAAGACGAGCGCGCGTTGCGCGCTGGTCGCCACCGCGGGGCGATCGTGGACGCTGTGGCGCGAGCGGTGCTGGACTTCGGGAAACGGTACGATGCGCGGCGGGGCATCAGTACCGACCTGTCGGCGCTGCGCGAAGCAGGTGTGGCGCGGGACGGACGAGCGGAGTGAGCATGCGAAGAAGAGATGGCCGCGCCGTCGACGGACTCCGCACGCTGGAGCTGGTAACGGACTTCACGGACAACCCGCTCGCCTCGGTGCTCTGCTCGATGGGTCGCACGCGCGTGCTCTGTACGGTCTCCGAGGAACAGAGCGTCCCGCGCTGGATGAAGGGGCGGGGCGAGGGCTGGGTGACCGCCGAGTACTCGATGCTGCCGGCGGCCACGGATTCACGCAATGATCGCGAGGCTTCACGCGGCAAGCTCTCGGGCCGGACGATGGAGATCCAGCGCCTGATCGGACGCAGCCTGCGAGCCGTCGTGGAAATGAAGTCGTTGGGCGAGCGCACGCTCTGGGTGGACTGCGACGTCCTGCAGGCCGACGGCGGCACCCGCACCGCCTCGGTGACCGGGGCCTACGTGGCGCTCGCGCTGGCCTGTCGGCGCATCCACGCGCGTGGCGATCTCGAGCGCAACCCCCTGCGTGACAGCGTGGCCGCCGTCTCGGTCGGCATCATCGACGGCGAGGTCCGCCTCGACCTGCCCTACGAGGAGGATATGCGCGCCGAGGTCGACATGAACGTCGTGGCGACGGGTCGCGGCCGCTTTATCGAGGTCCAGGGAACCGGGGAGGGCGGTACCTTCTCGGCCGAGCAGCTGGGAGCCCTCACCCGCATGGCGTTGCGCGGCATCGAGCAGATTACGCGTATCCAGCAGAAGGCCATCGAAGCCGCCTCCCCGAGTCCGTAGCCCGGTGCCGGCGCAGCGCGAACGCATCCGCGTCGTCGTCGCGACCGGCAACCCGGGAAAGTGGGCCGAGATTCGCGCCATTCTGGACGGGGCCGTCTTCGACGTCTGCGGTCTCGACGAGTGGGCGCCCGTCGACTTCCCCGAGGAGGGGGCCGACTACGCGACGAATGCCATCCTGAAGGCCCGCACGGTGGCTCACCACACGGGCGAGCTCGCCGTCGCCGACGACTCGGGGCTGGAGGTCGAGGCCCTCGACAACGCCCCGGGCCCCTACTCGGCCCGCTACGGCGGCGAAGCCCTCGATGACACGGGTCGCGTCGCCCACCTGCTGCAAGCCCTGAAGGCGGTCGCCCCGGACCAACGCCGTGCCCGCTTCGTCTGCGTCGCCGCCGCCGTCTCGCCAGACGGCCGCACCATCACGGCGCGCGGCGAGTGCCCGGGCCAGATCCTCACAGCCCCACGCGGCCGGGGCGGCTTCGGCTACGACCCGATCTTCCAACCCGCCCCACACGACCGCGCCATGGCCGAGCTCTCCAGCCAGGAGAAGAACTCCCTCTCCCACCGAGCCCAAGCCTTCCGAGCCCTAGCCAACCAACTCCCAACCCTCGCCCCGCCCCCCTAGCCCCACCGACTCGGTCCGGTCCTCCCCCGATCCACGAGGCCAGAGCCCTGCCACCGATTCACGAGGCTGGAGTTCTGCCACCGATTCACGAGGCTGGAGTTCTGCCACCGATTCACGAGGCTGGGATGATGAAGGCCTGGCGTGAACTAAAGCGCAGTAGAACCGCCCCCAAAGAACCCCGCACATCCAACGGGCAACGACGCCATCCCGGCGGTGCCCCCCCCACGAGCCATTCACGCCAGGCCTTCATCATCCCGGCCCTGGCACCGCTCAACACTCACTCAAGAATCACTCAACGTTCGCTCAACACCCACTCAACAATCACTCGACAACCACTCAACGACGGTTCAAACATCCAACTCCGCCATCCGCCGCTTCACATACGCCCGAATCTGCTCGACATCCTCCTCCGCACCACTCCCGAACCGAATCCCCATCCCCATCGGCAGATTCGGCCGCTGCAGATTTCCCGGCACGTTCGAGAACATCACCAGTCCCGAGATCCGAATGTGGTTCGCGGGCAGGCGCAGCTCGATGTCCACCGTCGCCCCGTCCATACTCGCGCGTGGCGTTTCGAGGAATGCACCGCCTTCGGAGAGGCTGTACACGACCGCATCCTTCGTGCGCCCACCTACGAAGACGCGTGCCAGCAGGTAAGTGGGTACGCGAAGATGCCGACGACCATGGTCGTCGCGATCCCCGCAGATTGCACGATTCAGCTGAAAGCGGAGGGTGCCGTCGTCATAGGGCTCCCACAGAGCGAGCTGCATGCCGGCGGTGCGCAGCTTCTTGCGCTCGTCGTCGGTCGGCGATTTACCGACCGACACCAGCATGAGGCCACTCGCGGGACCGAGCTTGCGAAGGATCTTGATCTGCTTCTTGAGCGTCTGGCTGGGCGCTTCGGTCGGGATCATGACTGCGGAGATCAGAATGCGGCGCTCCTGCAGGATCGTCTGGGCCTCCTCGAAGTTGGAGACCAGTACCGGCTCTGTACCGAAGGCAAGAATGCGTTCGGCGAGCTTGTGGCTGCTCCCATCGAGGGACTCGAGCAAGATGACGTTTCCAGAGCTCGACATGCTCGCTCGAATCGGTGGAATTCCGGTTCGTCTTGAGCTGAGTTGCACGGGCACGAGTGCGCTCGGCTCTGCGGAGGCTCAATTGGGGGAGAAGATCCGCGCCAGGGTCTCCTCCGGCGTCGGGTGGCGCGGGTCGTAGCGCAGCAGCCGGGCCCGCAGGCGCTTTTGCTCCCTCGGGTCGATCGAGAGCGACTCGGCGGTCAGGAAGCCCACCAGGTGCAGGTCGCAGAAGCTCAGGGCGGCCTCGCGAGGCAGCTCCTCCGGATCCCAGCCCAGCTCCTGCAGACACAGCCAGAGGCCGTAGCGGGGCACGAGCTGGCCCACGCTGACGCAGATCTCCACGAAGAGATGATCGAACCGACGGCGCTTCACACTCAGAAGTGGGACACGGCCTGGGGTTGTGTCACCTCAGATCAGGCATTTCGCCGGTTCCGCTCCGAGTCTCGGGCGCGCTACCCGCAGGGGCACGGTATGCTCCCGCGCGAGCCGTAACGACCGAGGGGGGGGATCGTGACGGAGGACTTGACGGTTGCGCCCACGGGACGACCGCGTCGGAGCCTGACCTTCCGGATCCTCGTGGGGATGGCAGCCGGGCTGGCGACCGGCGTGCTTCTCAACCTGCTGCTGCGCGCCGACACGGTTGCGGGCGGCCCCGTCGAGCAGCTGATCCGTACCGGCATCGTGGACGGCGTCTTCTACGTCGGCGGCGCCGTCTTCATGGCCAGTCTGAAGCTGCTCGTGGTGCCCCTGGTCTTCGTTTCGCTGGTCTGCGGCACGGCCTCTCTCGACGACATCAGCCGCCTGGGCCGGATTGGTGGCAAGACGTTGGGGCTCTATCTACTCACCACCGCGATCGCCATCACACTGGCATTGCTCGCCGCCAGCATCGTTCGGCCGGGTGCGGGTCTCGACCTGCCCGCGGACCTCAGCTTTGCGACCAAGCAGGCGCCGGGGTTCGCCGACACCCTGGTGAATATCTTCCCGAGCAACCCGGTCCGCGCGATGTCCGAGGGCAACATGCTCCAGGTCATCGTATTCGCCGCGCTCTTCGGCTTCGCGATGACGCTCTCCGGCGCGCCGGGGCGGCGCCTGCTCGAGTTCTTTCAGGATGCCAATGCGGTGGTGTTGCGACTGGTGACGGTGCTGATGGAGGTCGCGCCCTACGGCGTCTTCTGCCTGCTGGCCAAGATCTTCGCGCTACAGGGGCTCTCTGCCATCATCCAGATGTTCGGCTACTTCTGCGTCGTGCTCGGCGTGCTCCTGGTGCACGGGATGCTCACGTATCCGGCGCTGCTCAGAACCCTCTCGGGTCTCGATCCTCTGACATTCGCCCGCAAGATGCGGGCGCCGATCTCCTTCGCGTTCAGCACGGCGAGCAGCAATGCAACGCTGCCGGTCACGCTGGAGACGGTGGAGGACCGCCTCGGTGTCAACAACAAGGTGGCCTCGTTCACGATCCCGCTCGGCGCCACCATCAACATGGATGGCACGGCGATCATGCAGGGCGTGGCGACGGGCTTCATCGCCCAGGCCTACGGGATCGACCTCACGCTGGTCGACTATCTGATGGTGGTGTTGACCGCGACGCTCGCGTCGATCGGGACCGCCGGCGTACCCGGTGTCGGGCTGATCATGCTGGCCATGGTGCTCAAGCAGGTGAACCTGCCGGTGGAGGGCATCGGGCTGATCATCGGCGTCGACCGGCTGCTCGACATGGTGCGCACGGCCGTGAACATCACCGGGGATGCGGCCGTCACGTGCATCGTTGCGAAGAGCGAGGGCGAGCTCTCCCAGGAGATCTTCGAGCTCGACTGAGCCGGCTGCGGCAGGCGCCCGCACCCCCGTGGGCCACACGACTGGCCGGCTACGTAACCCCCTCGGTGTCGGCACCGTAGATGGCGGGTAGAGTCACTGGAATGGCGGCCGGGACCGAGAAGAGCGCCGGGCAGCGGTGGAGTGAAATGATGGCCGCCGCTCAGACGGGCGACGGCGAGGTATATCGAACGCTCCTGGAGGAGATCATGCCCGGACTGCGCGCGATGGTGCGTGCCCGTGTCTTCGATCATGCTGCGGCGGAGGATGTGGTGCAGAACGTTCTGCTCTCGCTGCATCGAGCGCGGCACACCTATCGACCCGAGCGCCCGTTTCGTCCCTGGCTCAATGCGATTGCCCGCAACGCCATCGTCGACTCGTTCCGTGAAGGCGGGCGGCGGCGGGAGCGTGAGGTGGGGGTCGAGTTGATCGACGAGTTTGCGGCGCCCTGGGCGGAGCCGATCGGTGAGTCCGAGGTGCTCTCGCCCGAGCTGGCGGCCGCGCTCGAACGATTGCCCGACAAGCAGCGTGAGGCCGTTCAGCTGATTCAGGTCGAGGGACTCTCGGTCGTGGAGGCCGCCGCACGCGCTGGTGTGACATCCGGTGCATTGAAGGTCCGGGCTCACCGCGGCTATCGGGCGCTGCGCAAAGCGCTGCGCGGGGCAGGAATATGAGCGGGCCCGCACAGGATCTGATCGATGCTCTGGCCACCGACCTGGCGCCGATTCGTCGTATTCCGCGCGTCCGAGAGGGGCTGGCCGGGGTGGTCGGGATCTGGGGCGTCGTCACGTTGGGTGCGGCCTGGATGCGCGAGCCGAGGCTCGACCTGTCGATCCGGCTCGCGACCGACGGCGCCTTTGCGGGCATCCTGTTGGGGCTCGCGCTGGCCGCGCTGGCAGGCACCATCGCGGGTCTGGCCGGTGCGGTACCGGGCCGCGAGCCGCTCGAGCGGCGGGCGCGCTGGATTGGGCTGGGCGGCCTGGCGCTCGCCCTGATCGTCGGTCTCTACGCCAGCCTGGTGGCGCAGGGCGCCGGCGCCACCGCACCGCTCGGCCAGGACGCCGTATGCCTCTCGATGGGCGTGTCGATCGGCCTGGCTCCGGCCGCCGTCCTGCTCGCCTTCGCGCGCAGAGGACACGTACTGCGGCCCGCGCGCGATGCGGTGCTGCTCATCGTCGGGGGCTTCGGGCTCGGTGGCCTGGCAGTCCAGATCGTCTGTCACCACGAGGGCGCGCGCCACATGCTGCTCGGGCACGTCATGGTTCCGCCTCTCTTGCTGGCGCTGGCCGCGATTCCGCTCACGCTCTGGCTGGCGTCCCGGGTGCGCTGACCGGGCATCTCGACCTGCTAGCAGCCCGTTGAAGAACCCCCGCCGTCGCCATGCACCGGCCTTTTGGCCCAGCTCTGCGTTGCGAAACCTTGCCGTAGAGCGACTACGCCTGCGGTTCCGCGCCTTGATCTTGCTAGTGTTCGCGCCCGATGGACACCCCGGCGTCACATTGTGAGCTGCTCCTGATCCGCCACGCGGAGAGTGAGTGGAACGCATCGGGGCGCTGGCAGGGGCACGCCGATCCGCCGCTCTCCGACCACGGACTCTCTCAGGCGCAGGCGCTGGCCGAATCGCTCGCGCAGGCGCTCGGAGACGAACGTCCCCGGCTGCTTCTCAGCAGTGATCTGCGCCGCGCCTGGCAGACCGCGGAGGCGGTCGGTCGCTCGATGGGTCTCGCCCCGCATCCAGATCCGCGTCTGCGCGAGCTCGACATTGGGAATTGGTCGGGTCTCGAGCGAGACGAGATCCTGGCGCGCGATCCGGACGGGCTGGCGCGCTTCGAGGCGGGTGGGCTGGAGGTGCGACCCGGCGGCGGCGAGACGCGACACGAGATTCGCGTGCGTGCCCGGCGCACGATGGCGGAGTGGGTCGAGGAGAATCCGATCGGCCTGATCATCGTCGTCACCCACCTCGGCTTCCTGCGCGCACTGCTGCCGGGCGAGGAGCTCGGCAATGCGGAGTGGATTCGGCTCACGGCCAGCGACGCGCTGAGTCGGCGTGCGCGCGTGGAGACGGGGCGGGACGAGGCGCAGAGCACGCCACTCTGACCGACGACGACCAACCGCCGACGCCTCGGCTGGCTCAGAAGGGCGCTCCGGCGCTCGCCGGTGCGACGCTTCCGCGCTCGCGCACGAGTAACATCAACCCCTCGAGCGTGATCCACACGTCGAGTGCGAGGATCAGTGTGCCGGACAGGGCCAGCAGCCAGAGGTCGGCGAAGTCCGCGTAGTAGGCAATCAGATTGCCCGTCATCGCCCACGCGGTCACGCCGCCCACCGCCAGCATGGGGACCAGCGTGTAGACGACGGGCCGTCCGTGCCGCTGCAGCCAGATCGAGACCAGCAATAGTGTCACACCCGCCACCAGCTGATTGGTGGTCCCGAAGAGTGGCCAGAGCGCGAGGCCGCCCTCGCCGCCACCCTGGGTGATGGCCAGCAGCAGGGCGGCTCCAATTCCGAGCGCCCCGGCCACGAACCGATTGGTGAGCAGCCGTACGTGGTAGGCCTCGGCCAACTCGACGATCACCAGGCGTTGGATGCGCGCACCGGTGTCGAGCGAGGTGGCCGCGAATGCGATCACCATGACGGCCATGAACGTCTTGGCGGTCCCAACCGGGATGCCGAGGCTCGCCACGAAAGTGGCGCCGCCGGAGACGAAGGCGTCGAGCTTGGCCGCCAATCCGTTGGCGGCTCCCCAGCTCGCGTAGTGGTCGTACCAATCGGCCGAGCTCGCGAAGCCCGCCGTCGCCGCCAGCACGGCCATCAGCCCCAGCAGGCCCTCGGCCAGCATGGCGCCATAGCCGATCGGGCGCGCGTCGGGCATGCAGGCCAGCTGCTTCGACGTGGTGCCGCTCGAGACCAGGCCATGGAAGCCCGAGATGGCGCCGCACGCGATCGTGACGAAGAGGAAGGGAATCATCGAGGGCGCGCCCTCGGGCTCGAGTTGGACGGCGGGCGCGACCACTTCGGGGCGAAGCACGAGCAGGCCCAGCAGCAGCGCTGCGAGCCCGGTGACGAGCTGGTGCGAGTTCAGATAGTCGCGCGGCTGCAGGAGCAGCCAGACGGGGAGCACCGAGGCGACGAAGGAGTAGAGGAGCAGCAGCCAGACCCAGGTGTAGACGGAGATCTCCGTGATCCAGGGGAACGCCTGCGCGAAGGACTCCCCGTAGAAGATCGCCGCCAGCAGCAGCGCATAGGCGATCAGCGAGGGCACGAAGACCGGCAGGCCGCGCTTGTAGACGAGCCAGCCCAGCGCGGTTGCGACGATGATCTGGACGTTGATGGGGAAGATCGAGCCGGGCGTCGATTGGAAGAGTGTCCCGATGATGAAGGCGAATACGGCCAGCACGACCCAGATGAGCAGCGAGATCACGACCAGGAAGAGCGTCCGCATGCGCGGTCCGACCACCTGGCCGGCCACCTCGCCGATCGAGCGGCCGCCATGGCGCGTGCTGATGACCAGCGCCGAGAAGTCGTGGGCCGCCCCCATGAAGATCGTCCCGATCGAGACCCAGAGCAGCGCCGGCAGCCAGCCCCAGATCACGGCGATCGCCGGCCCCACGATCGGCGCGGCGCCGGCGATCGAGGCGAAGTGGTGGCCCCACAAGACGTGACGGGGTGTCGGCAGGTAGTCGACGCCATCCTCGAGCTCGCGGGCGGGCACCGGCTCGTCGTCGGACAGAGCGAAGATGCGCCGCGACAGGAAGCTCGAGTAGAAGCGGTAGCCGAGCGCGAAGGCGACGAAGACGATCAGCGCGAGCAGGGCGGCGTTCACGGCCGAGACCTTATCAAAGCCTGGCCGCGCTCGAGCGCTCGCTCTGCTCGCGGGCCGTCCCGCGTACGAAGATCCGCCGGCCGAGCGCGTGCTCGATCGCGAGCCAGAGCACGATGGCCGTGAGGCTTCCGCCGACGTCGAGCAGCACGTCCCCGACTGCGCCCGTGCGCACTCCGGACGCGGCCTGGCGCACCTCGTCGGCTGTGGCGATTGCGGTCGCGGCGCCAAGCGCAGTGGCCGCCATCGCCAGGCTCCGCAATCGCGTGGTCAGCTCCAGTGCGCGCAGCGCGAGCAGCACCAGCAGGCCGTAGACGGCGGGATGGGCCAGCTTGCGGATCCCGTTCACGATCTCGTCGCGGTCGAGCGCGTCGAGGCCGGGGCAGAGCCAGTCGAGCAGCGGGCCGAGGATGCGCGATGTCTGCGGCGCGCTCCACGGGTCGCTGCCGAGGATCCAGATCACAGCGGCCCAGATCAGCACGGGAACCCAGGCGGAGACGAGCCGAAATCGGTCGCGAGCCGGCATAGGCATAGATAGATGGAACCCTGTGCCCGACCCCGCGCGGGTCGGTCCGTGATCCGGACGGCCGGCTGGACGCGGCCCCCCGACCTGAGTGAGGCTCCCGCCAGAGCCGCGGGCAGGATAGGGCAGGGCGAGCCCCTGCGCGGACTGGAGTGCATGAGCGAACGCGCAGCAGCGGCCGGAACCGGCCCGGGTTCCCGACTCGAGATCGGCCTCGTCTACGAGACCTTCGAGACCTACGCGCGCCGGTCGGGCGAGCCCGTGGACGCGCACGTCGAATACGAGCCGCTCGCCACCGTCGAGGCACTCGAGGCGGCCGTGCGCCGACTCGGCCATCGGCCGGTGCGACTCGGATCGCCCTTCGATCTGCTGGAGTCGATCGGCGCTGGGTGCCTGCCCCGAGTCGACGTGGCCCTGAATATTGCCGAGGCCTTCGGCTCGCGGAACCGCGAGAGCTTTGCGCCGGCGCTCCTCGAGATGGCCGGCGTGCCCTATCTCGGCTCGGACGGACTGACTCTCTCGCTCACCCTCGACAAGGCCTGGGCCAGCGAGCGAGCCGCCGCCGCTGGCCTCTATGTGGCACCGCACTGCGTGCTCTCGAGTGCTGCCGAGGCGCACGCAGCGGCGCTGCCGGCGCCCTTCCCGCTCTTCGTCAAGCCGCGCTGGGAGGGCGCGTCGAAGGGCATTCGTGCGTCGTCGCGCGTGGAGGATCGCGAGGGCCTGGCTCGCGAGGTGGCCCGCATTGCGAGTGATTACGCGCAGCCGGCGCTCGTCGAGGCGTTCCTGGACGGCGCCGAGTACACCGTGACCGTCGTTGGGCACGCGCCGGCGCGGGCGCTACCGGTCCTGCAGCGCGCCCTCGATCTGGATTCGCGGATTGGGCTGCACGCACTGGAGGGCCCGGGCGACGACGCCCCCGCGCCGCGCGAGCACTGCGCGCCGGGCGCGCTGGACACCGCGCTCGAGGCCGAGCTGCAGCGTCTGGGCGAGCGGGCATTCGCGCTCTTCGACTGCCGCGACTTCGCGCGGGCCGATTTCAGGCTGGACGCAGAGGGCCGCGCGTGCTTTCTCGAGATCAATCCCCTGCCGACCTTCGCGCCCGACGGCAGCTTCGGCATACTCGCCGAGCTGCAGGGTCGATCACTCGACGAGCTGCTGGCGGATGTGATCGGCGAGGCACTCGAGCGGCCGGAACTCGCTGCGCACACG
>JAFDDH010000329.1 GCA_019310975.1 Deltaproteobacteria bacterium
GATCAGACCTCGATGGGAAGGCGAGTCGTCGATCAACAGAAGCGTGGCCAAACGATTCCCCCGTCTCGCGCTCTCGGCTCGCGTACCCTCGCGTACCATCGAATCCATCGGCACGCGGTCGGTCTACCTTGCTCCCCGATCCAAAGATCCGGCGAGTGTCTCTACCTCGCTGGTCGACAGAGCCCCGGCCGGCGACCGGCAGAAGATCGGCAGGTCGCCGCCTGGGAAGCCGCCCGATCGAGCGATTCGACCAGGGCAGGCCTGAAGGCGACCCGGAAGTGCCAGCCTGAACGAAAAATGGGCCGACCGCGCTCGATTGCGCGGTCGGCCCATCCGGTGGCGGCTGATCACTTTTCGCCTTCTCGCGGGCAGGGCACCACCCGAGGCTCGAAGACCCCAGCGGAGGAATGCGGCGCCGCAGGGGCCCCTCCGCCAGACGGCCAAGGAGAGAACCGTCATAGGAAGGCAATCGATGAGTCACCGTGCGCCCGCATCGGGTTCCCGATATTTCTTCGCCGCCGGAGACCTGGCTCGAAGCCAGGGATTCGACGAGCCAGGTCTTCGCGTGTCCCGGGCCCTACACTCCTGTAGAGCGCTCGGGGCGCTTCAGGCAGGAGGGGCCCACCTTGCGACGCATTGACCGCTTCTCTGTCACGGTCCTGCGGCTCACCCTCCTCTCTCGGGCTCATCTCGTGGCCCTCGGCCCTGCCTTCCTCCTGGCCCTCGCCATTTCCCTCGCCATCCCCCTCGCCATTCCGACCACCGCCCGGGCCGATGAGCCGGACGAGCGCATCGAGGCGCTCGAGCGACGCGTGGAGGAGCTCGAGACCGAGCGGGACGCGGGCCGCACCTCGCTTGCCGACTGGATGGACCGCATCTGGCTCTCGGGGAGCGCAAACACCGGCTACTACGGCGGCAGCCGCAACAGTCTCTGGAACGAGAACGGCTTCCTGATCTGGGACGCGCGCTTCTTCGTCGATGCTGAGCTGGGCGGACCCGTCGCGCTCTTCGGCAAACGCCTCGTCGAACACATCGGCTTCAGCTTCGAGTGGGATCTGGTCCGGATCGGCCAGCTCAGCAACTCCGTCGGCGATCTCTACGTCGAGGTGCAGGGCATCGCCGACTCATCCTGGCTCAACTTTCAGCTCGGCCGCTTCCAGGTGCCGATTGGCGAAGCCTACCTGCGATTCGGGCAGGGCTACGCCTACAAGCCCTTCATCACCAACGCCGCCGCCGGCGCGTGGTACTGGGACGAGGGCTTGAAACTCTATGGCGGCAGCGAGGGCGGGCTCTTCTCGTACGTCGCCTCGATCAGCCAGAACGAGACGATCTGGAACTTCGCCGCGAACGGGGAGAAGCAGTACACCCTTCAGCTGATCTTGGAACCCCTCGATTGGCTGCGACTGAGCGCGAGCGGGCTCTACGGCGGCGCCGTGGATGCGATTCCCGGCAGCTTCATGTCGGGCTCGGCGCTCTGGCTCGGTGAAATGTGGGCTCGCCCCTTCGGCACCGGGACCCAGGTAGAGACGTACATCGCTGGCATGCCCATCGACCTCGACGACGTTCCCCAGCGCATCGAGCGCACAGGGTACGTGGGCGCCGACGTGATCATGACCTGGGACCGCAAGCTCGACATCTGGCTCAACTACGGATTTCACGATATCGACCAGGGCAGCCCGCTCTGGAACCGGCAGATCCACGCCTTCGTGGCCGAGGTCGTGCTGCACGGCGGCCTGCTGACCGCTGAGCTCGACGCCTTCTACATCGGCGTGCGCGCCACCGGCCTCGGCACCTTCGACGACGGCTTCGGCTACATGTTCGACTTCCGGCAGCCCGACATCGGGTACAACATGCGCTCGCTGATCGACTACTCGGTGGTGATCGGCTGGCACCTGATCGACTGGACCACACTGCGGATCGAATACACGCGCCGCTCGATCGACCTGGTGGACGGCACACCGGCGGGCATTCACGCCCTCTCCTCCGACCTGAACCACTTCGGGATCGAGCTCGGCGTGCACTTCTGAGCCAGCCGGCCGATGCGCGGGTGATCGGGGGAGTGTCCGGTGAGCGCCTCGACGGGGCCGATCCGACTGGGCTTCGGCTCGATCTGTCCGGCGGCGCAGTCAAAAGGCTCGCAGGATCCGCCCGGGGGCGGTAGGCGACTCTGGCGAGAGCGCTGGAACGAGCCCCTTGCGCTTGCAAGAGCGCAACACAGGGCTGCAGCGTGCGCGTAGGGATGGTCGTGTCCGCAAATGAGCGATAAATAGATCTATAGATCGTTTACTGACTGAACAGTATCCCCGGGGTTTGGTTGGCGTTTGCGTGGGTAGGGCAACGGTGCCGTGTGCACGGTCGACTGCCGGGGGAGAACCGGCCACACATGCCAGGGGCGTGGCGTCATCGAGACAACTCGAATCGCTCTCGTTGCCGCGTCCGGCGGATCGATCAAGGAGGAGATAAGGAGATGTGGCGGATCAACGCTTCGGTTCATGACGGCTCTGCGCGGCGCACTCGGTGGGGTGACTTCTCGTGGATCCGAGCACTCCAGTGCGGCGGCTTGAGCCTGGTGCTCCTGACTGGCCTGGGTGTCCACTCGGCCCTGGCGGCCAGCGCACTGTCCGCGGAGGAGATGAAGGAGGCGGAGTTCATCTACTTCGATCGTTGCTCGGGTTGTCACGGTGCACTTCGCAAGGGCGCCACCGGCCCGAATATCACCGACGAGAAGATGCTCAAGAAGAGCCTCGCCGAGCTCGAGGAAACCATCTTCGAGGGCACCGATGCCGGGATGCCTGGCTGGGGCCGCACGGGTGAGATGAACGCCCCCGAGACGGTCCTGATGGCCAAATTCCTTCAGCTGCCTGCGCCGATTCCCCCGGAGCTCGGCCTCAAGGCGATGAAGGAGAAGCACAAGGTCCACGTGCCCGTCGATCAGCGACCGAAGAAGCCTCAGCACAAGCGCAACATCGACAACTACTTCGGCACCATCCTGCGCGACGTGGGCCGGGGCGCGATCATCGACGGCGACACGAAGGAGCTCATCCAGGTCGTCGAGACCGGACACGCGGTCCACATCTTCCGCGCATCCGCGACTGGCCGCTACTTCTACACCATCGGTCGCGACGGCAAGCTCACACTGATCGACCTCTACGAAGACAAGCCGCGGGTCGTCGCCGAGGTTCGCGTCTGCCTGGACGCCCGTTCGGTGGACGTCTCGAAGTACAAGGGGCCGAAGGGCGACTTCGTCGACAGATACGCGGTGGTGGGCTGCTACTGGCCGCCTCAGATGGTGGTGGTCGACGGCCTGACCCTCGAGCCGATCAAGGTGATATCGACGCGCTCGTCCACCTACGACACGAACGAGTATCACCCCGAGCCCCGTGTGGCGACCATCGTGGCCTCCCATCACGCGCCGGAGTGGGTCGTCGCCATCAAGGAGACCGGCATGGTCTGGCTGGTCGACTACTCGGATCTCGACAACCTGACCATGACCCAGATCGCGACAGAGCGGTTCCTGCACGACGGCGGCTTCGACGCCACTGGCCGATACCTGCTGATCGCCGCGAATATGCGCGACCAGATGGTCGTGGTGGATACGAAGGAGCGGAAGTTCGTCACCAAGTTCGAGACGGGCACCAAGCCGCATCCTGGCCGCGGCGCCAATTGGAACGATCCGAAGTACGGGCCGGTGAGCGCCACCACGCACCTGGGAGAGGGCTTGATCACCGTCTACGGATCCGATCCAAAGGATCATCCGGAGCACGCCTGGCAAGTGGTACGCGAGGAGGAGACGGGAGGACCGGGCCTCTTCCTCAAGACGCATCCGAAGAGCAATCACATCTGGACCGACGCCACGCTCTCGAAGGAGGAGGGTGCGAACCAGCAGATCTGCGTGTTCAGGAAGGACGATTTCGAGGCTGGCGCAAACTGCTGGCAGGCGACCGACCACGGCAAGGTCGTGCACTTCGAGTACAACAAGGCCGGTGACGAGGTCTGG
>JAFDDH010000330.1 GCA_019310975.1 Deltaproteobacteria bacterium
GGGATTGCCACCGAATGTAGACAGATGCGAGCCGGGCGTGAATGCGTCGCCGATGTCACTCCGAGCCGTGAAGGCCCCGAGCGGGAAGCCATCGGCGATGCCCTTTGCGGTGGTCATGATCTCGGGCTCGACGCCATAGTGCTCGATGGCGAAGAGCTTGCCCGTGCGACCGAAGCCTGTCTGCACCTCGTCGCAGATGAAGAGGATGCCGTGCTCGTCGAGGATTTCCTTCACATAGCGGAAGTAGCTCTCGTGCGGGACGATGATGCCGCCCTCCCCGAGCACCGGCTCCGCAATGAAGGCGGCGACCTTGCCCGAGGTCTGATACTTCAGTGTCTGCGCCAGCTGCTCGGCGGACCTTGCGGCGCACTCAGCATCCGTCTTCGAGTCGAATGGACACCGGTACGCATAGGGGGCCGGCGCGAATGCCACACCGGGCATGTAGGGCCCACCCTCGTGCTTCCGAGACGAGTTCCCGGTGAGCGAGAGAGTCGCGTAGGTGCGACCGTGAAAGCTGTGGGTCAGCGCAAGGAATTCGTTGCGACCCGTGAAGTGGCGCGCGAGCCGCAGCGCACCCTCGATGGCCTCGGCTCCGGAGTTGGCCAGGAAGCTCTTCTTGAGGTTGCCCGGCGCGATCTCGGCAAGCGCCTGGGCCAATCGACCGGCGATTGGATTGTAGTACACGTACGTGCAGCAGTGGACGAGCTTGTCCATCTGTGCCTTCGCGGCAGCGATCACCTTCGGGTGGCCGTGGCCGGCGTTGCAGACGGAGATCCCGCTGAAGCAGTCCAGGTAGTCGACGCCGCTGGTGGAGTGGATTCGGACCCCCGACGCCGACTCGATCTCGACGGGGTCGAACCCGGCCACCATGCTCGTGATCATGAACTCGTCGTAGAGCTTCTCGGTCTCCATGCGATTCGATCCCTCCGGTCCCCTGGCCGACGCCAGGAGGATCTGTCCGCCCACGGTGTGGTGGTGTGCCCCACGCCGCCTCCGAGGCTCGCGGGCCCTCGGCAGTATCTCGCTGTTCACGTTAATTAACAAGGCTTTACGCGATTTGCGCTAACTTAGTGAAATCCTGAACGATTCGCCCTGCTACAATGAGAATTCTCAACAGCTTAACAGGGTGTGTCGATGAGTTCTGATATCGGTCCCCGGCTGCGCGGCGTGCGAGAGCGCACCGGGCTCTCCCAGCGCGCGCTCGCCAGGCGGAGCGGCATCAGCAACGCGACGATCTCGCTGATCGAATCGCGGAAGCTCAACCCCTCCGTCGCCGTCCTCAAGCGAATCCTCGACGGCATACCGATGGATCTGTCGTCCTTCTTTGCCGATGAGCATCCCGAAGTGGAGCCCTCTGTCTTCCGCGCCGACGAGCTGGTGGAGATCACCCGAGGAAAGGTTTCGTACCGGCAGGTGGGGCACAACCTGGCCGGAAAGAACATCCAGATCCTCCACGAGCGCTATGCCCCGGGCTCGGGTACCGGGAAAATCGCCCTCCACCACGGTGGTCAGGAAGGCGGCGTCGTGATCCGCGGACGTCTCGAGCTCACGCTCGATGGCGAGCGCTTCGTGCTCGGCGCCGGTGACGCGTACTACTTCGACAGCTCCCGGCCACACCACTTTCGCAACGTCGGCACCGACGAGGTCGAGATCGTGAGCGCCTGCAGCCCACCGAGCGTCTAGGGTTCGGCGTCGAGTCGGCCTCGACACATCAGTCGCCCTGGGCGTGGTAGATCCGAGCAATCACGGAATCACCCGAACGAATCACACCCGGTACGTCGACGACCCCGACGACGCCCCGCAATCCGATCGCGTACTTGGGAAACATCTTGCCGGCGACCGGTTCACCCGAGTGGGTGGTGTGCTTTGCGGCGACCTGATCCGCCATCCAGCTACAGGGTGGATTGTCCTCCTCGACGAGCAGGACGGCTCCCGAGGGGAAGATCAGCTTGCTGCCCTTGGGCAGCTGCGAGAAATCTGGAATGCCCTCGACGCAGACGTTCGCACCGAGTGTGGCCGCAGTCAGTGGCTCGCAGAGATCCAGCCGAGACCGGATCGTCTCCAGCTCCTCGATTGACACGCCCGACCATTGGCGCTCGTTGCGGCGGACGGTTCCGTTCGGCTCGGAGTCCCAGGACTGGGCGATCCGCTGAAAGCCTCTGTGTTTGTCGTCGACGAAGCCGTCCAGCTCCACGGTCACCTGCGACTGGATCGGCTTGCTGTAGTCCTCGTTGTCTCCCACGTGGACCGATATCAGCGTGCCTCTGATTTCCTTCATGGAATCGTCTCCGGTTCGAATCTCTTTCCCTGCCCGACTCTGCGAGCGATTGCTCGTCAGAACGGATCAGGGCGGGACTCCGAAACAGGCCCCTGACGGCCAGCATGCTCCAGCTTCGTCAGGACGCTCAGCGTCACGACCAGGCAGGTCAGACCGGTCACCATCCCGAGCCCGGCCAGTTGGTCATAGCCCCCCCGCTCGACCAATGAGCCGGCGATACCTGGGCCCAGGCCATCGCCCAGCGTCCACACCGCATCCATCGCCACCACCCAGCGGCCCAGATCGTCCAACGCCGCCATCGCCCCCAGCAGGTAGGGAACCACGAAATAGTACGCGAGGTTCCAGAGCCAGGTGGCTGCAACGAAGGTCGCTGGATCCTCGCTCGTCGCAAGCGCGAGCGCAGCAAGAATATTCAGCGCCAATCCGATGATGATCGGTCCCCTCCTACCCAAACGTGTTCCCAGACCCGCCGCAATCGCCGCGCCGAGCAGGCCGACCAAACCCGTCCCGGTGAGAGTGACACCGATCTGGTACTCGCTCAGGTCCGATCGGAGGCCGATCAGCTCGACGAAGGTCCAGATTCCTCCCTGGCCGATCTCGAAGATGAGCAGGGCCAGCATCGCGATCATCGCGAGAATGCGGTTCGGCGCGGTGAACAAGCTCGGCTTCTCGCCATCGGCTGCACGCGGAGCAACCAGCATGCGAAGCAAGGGAAGTAGTAGCAGGCAGACGCCGGCTATCAGGAGGAAACCGCCGGTAGATCCATAGGGGACCGTCGCGAGTGGGACGATCGATGGCTCTGCGGCACCCGCGAGCCCCCAGGCAAGCATGACGGCAGCGAACATCCGATCCGGCTCGCGCGAGGACGCCGCGGCCGCCGTTCCCGCGGCCCCGGCGATGCCGGCCCCGGCGCCCGCCAACACACGAGCCAGCACGAGCGCCTCGAAGCTCCCTACACCGGCGGAGAGGACGTTGCCAAAGACGGCCAGTGCCCCGGCCAGGAGCGCGGTGCGAGCTCGCGACCAACGTGCCAATGGTCCGGCCATCGCCAATGCGCTGAGTGCGAGTACTGTGTTCTCCAGCGAGAAGAGCCACCCGACGGCCTCTTCTCCCCGCTGGAAGTCTCGCATGATGGGCCCGAGCAGCTGCGCCTGGGCGTAGTAGCCGAAGAGGCTGACCATCCACGACGCCGTAACGGCGACGACGAGCCGAATCGACAGGCGCTCCGAGGCCGGCTTCACGGCACCATCGCGTGCTCGCGTCGAAACGGAACGTCGGGAATCGGTCCAGCGTCCATCTCTCGAGCGAAGCGATGACCCGCGTAGACCGATTTGGCGATCGTCCCGGGTGCATCGCAGTCGCCGATCCTGGTGATCTCGATGCGACCCTGCAGCTCGTGGTAGAGCGAATCATTGGGTCGACGTGACGTCACCATGATGACGGTTCCTGCCTCCGTCTCGCGCACACGCGACGTGTACGCGCAGGCCAGCTCGACGTGACCCTCATGGATCGATTCCAGCGCGGTCCCGGTCTCCAGTTGCACATCGAGATCGATGAGCCGCCCCTGGATTCTATCCTGCTCGCTGGTCTTGTGGGTCCACGTCGACGCTTCGCCCGAGGGCGTAACGAGCACGACCTCGTGACCCTCCAACCGCAGCTTCTCGGCCAGAACGCCACCCATGTAGTAGTGATCATCGTCGAAGACGCAATCGGAGCCAAATTCCAGGATTTGCTCGGCGTCGAGCAGACTGTCGAAGAAGATTTCGACGTTGGGCAGCTTGTTCAGCTGGGCGACCCGCCAATCGCGCACACGCAGCCACTCTGCGAGCCCCGGCAGTGCGGACTCGCGCGTGACCCGGCCGCCCAGCTCCCTGCCTGCCTCGGCCAGCGTCACCGGATAGCCGCGCCGGCCGAGTGAGAGCGCTGCCTCGAGGCCCGCGGGCCCCGCACCGACGACGAGAATGCTGCGATCGCTGGCCTTGGCAGCAATTCGCTCCGGATGCCAGCCACGCCGCCACTCCTCTCCCATCGTCGGGTTCTGTGTGCAGCGAATCGGAACACCGGTCTGATCGCCGCTGTAGCAGATATTGCACCCAATGCACTCGCGAATGTCCGCCTCCCTGCCCTCGGCGATCTTTCTCGGCAAGAAGGGGTCGGCGATCGACGGGCGCGCGGCACCGATCAGATCCACGACTCCCTGTCTCACCAGTCGAACCATGGTCTCGGGAGACGTGAAGCGTCCAACGCTGACCACCGGCTTTCCCGTCACCTCCTTGACCCACGACATAGTCGACTCGAGGCCGGCCTCCTTGACGAATCGCGAGCTGCCCATTTCGAAGCTGTAGTCGGCCACCGTGATGTCCCAGAGATCGGGCAGGTCGGCCAGCACCTCGATCATCGCCCGTGGCTCCTCGGTATTCTGATCGTCATCGGGCCCGCCAGAGCTGGCCGCGAACCGAACCGCGACCGCGCAGTCATCGCCAACGGCCTCCTTCGCGTCCTCGATCAGCTCTCGCAGGAGTCGCACACGATTCTCCAGCGAGCCACCGTACTCGTCCGATCGACGATTCGCGGGCGACAGGAACTGATGGACGAGATACCAGTGGCAAGCGTAGATGTACACGATGTCGAAGCCGGCCCGAGCGGCGCGACGAGCAGCTTCCACGTGCCAACGCCGAAACTCCCGTATGTCTCGCATGTCCATGGACCGGCACTGAACAGGATCATTGACGCCTGCGGGTCGGCTGGTGGCACTGATAGGGGTCTCACGCGTATATCCGTTGGCACTGGCGGGTCCGCCGTGCCATAGCTCGATGCCGGCCAGAGCCCCGTGCGCGTGGACCTTCTCCACCATCAGCGCATGCGCACGAACGTCATCGTCGTCCCAGATCGAATGCGTCGGAAATGGATCATCGTCGGCAGATGGATGGATCGAGCTGTACTCAGTGCACACGACTCCCCATCCGCCCTCGGCCTTCACCTCACGCATCGCCGCGACCGTCTGGGGGCGGCGATACCCCATACCCGTGCAGTGAGGGACCTGATAGAACCGATTCGGCGCCGTCACCGGGCCTATCTCGACAGGCTCGAAGAGGATGTCGAAGCGGGGATCGCGGGACATGATCGCCTCCGGTGGGTGGGTGTAGTCTCATCAGGGTCACAGCCGGGCTGCCTGGAAGCAAGTCCGGAAAGGCATGACTTGTGAGGCGGGGGCCCACTGTTATAGGATTCGGCGCGATGCCGACCGATCCTCGCGTGGAATCGTCGCCTGACGGGCCTTCAATCGAGAAGGATCCGATCGACCCGAAGAGGGCGCTGATCCGCGACGAGCTCGATCGCAGGCTTCGACTCTTCGACACCCTGGACGACTCGGCGTTCGGCGACTTCACGACAGTCGACTGGACACTCTGCACGCTCTTCTTCTTCGTCCTTCCGTTGCTGATCGCCTGGTGGGCGTTCTGATTCTCGATCGAACTCGACCTGTGTTCCGGGGGATCCGTGTGTGTCCGATCCGATGAATGAGAGAGAGACGCTGATCCGCGACGAGAGTCTCTACGGTCGGCTCCCGCTCCTCCCCGACGAACGCGAGTACGGCATGCGCTCGGCCAATACGAGCTGCTTCGCCTATGCGGTCGCGACCTGGTGCTTCCTGACGGGCGGGTACGTGGCGCAATACCTGGGCGCCATCGACGGAATGATCTGTCTCCTGACCGGCAGCGTGATTGGGACCTTCCTCACCACGATGGCTCCGGCACTCGGATCGCAGCGCTACGGACTCGAGGCCATCGACTACACGAAGTCGGCCTTCGGACAGCGCGGGTCACGAATCCTCCTGATCTTCTACCTGATCAACCAGCTTGGCTGGACCGGATTGATCCTCGTGATGTTCGGCAATGGGATTCGCAACATCCTTGCGGGCTTTGGTTTCGAGCCCGGCGCGTGGGTGGCTGGGGCGGGCGTCGCAGTCGGGCTCTGGCTCGTCTATCTGCTCGTCACACGCGGTATCCATCTCTTGAACGTGTCGAACGCCTACATCGCACCCGGACTCCTCTTTCTGACGATCGGGATGATGGCATTGCTGCTGCGAGACCACGGCTGGAGCGAGATCGTCGCCGCGGAGCCGCTCGATCCATACGAAGACCGCTGGATGAACTATATGATCGTGCTGGAGCTGAGCATCGCCGGGGGTATCTCGTGGTGGGGGGGGGTCGGGTTCCTGGCGCGAAATACGAAAACCCGCAGAAACGCCGTCTACCCGGAGATCCTCCAGCTCGGACTTGGAATGGGGCTCGTCTGCTGCGTCGCACTCTTCTCGAGTCTGGTGGTTCGCGCCTCGGACCCCACAGAGTGGATGATCCCGATCGGCGGACTGCACATGGGAGTGTTGGCGCTCATATTCGTCGCATTGGCGAATATCAGCTCATCGGCGATATCCGTCTTCGCGAGCGGGCTGGCCCTTCGACATCTTCGTGTTCTTGGCACGAGACCCTGGTGGCACCTCGTCCTCTGGTCGCTGGTTCCCTGTCTGCCCTTCGTCTTCATGCCGACACAGCTATTCGATCTTGGGAGCAACTTCCTCTCCTACAACGGCACGCTCTACGCACCGGTCGTCGGCATTCTCTTCGCCGACTTCATCTTCGTTCGGCGGCAGAGAATCAATAGCTGGGCGATATTCGACGATGATCCGTC
>JAFDDH010000331.1 GCA_019310975.1 Deltaproteobacteria bacterium
TGCCCTCCACGGCCTGCTTCAGCCGAGCATCCGTCGCAACGTAATGGCTGGCCGTATAGATCATCACGCGCCGAGGGCGCATCACGACCTTTCCGCGCAGCGGATCGACCTCGGCCACACTCGCGACCTCATCGCCGAAGAACTCGATGCGAAAGGCGCGCTCGCTCTCGTACTGCGGGAAGATCTCCACCACGTCGCCGCGGACCCGGAAGGTGCCGCGATGGAAGTCGTGATCGTTGCGGGTGTAGAGCATGTCGACCAGGCGGCGCAGCAGATCCTCGCGCACGAGCTGCATGCCGGGCTCGACGTAGAGGTGCATGCTGCCGTAGTTCTCGGGGGCGCCCAGGCCATAGATGCAGGAGACGCTGGCCACGACCAGCACGTCGCGTCGGGTCAGGATCGAGTGCGTGGCCGAGTGCCGCAGCTTGTCGATCTCATCGTTGATGTGGGAGTCCTTCTCGATATAGGTATCACTCGCTGCGATATAGGCCTCGGGCTGGTAGTAGTCGTAGGGCCTCGGGCTGGTAGTAGTCGTAGTAGGAAACGAAGTACTCGACGGCATTCTCCGGGAAGAGCTGCTTGAACTCGGTGTAGAGCTGGGCCGCAAGCGTCTTGTTCGGCGACATCACCAGCGTGGGCCGGTTGATCCGCTCCACCAGACAGGCAATCGTGAACGTCTTGCCACTGCCGGTGACGCCCAAGAGGGTCTGGTGGACGTCGCCACGCAAGGTGCCCGCGACGAGCTCCTCGATGGCCTGCGGCTGGTCGCCGGCCGGCTCGAAGTCGGAGACCAGGTGGAAGGCCCGCTCGGCGTGCGTGCGCTTCGTGTCCACGCTCACTTTCGCCTCCAGCGTGGGCCCTCGGGCGTGTCCACGATCCCGATGCCCTCGGCGTCGAGCTCGTCGCGAATGCGGTCCGCGGTCGCAAAATCCTTGCCGGCACGCGCCGCCTGGCGCTCGGCCACGAGCCCGTCGATGCGCGGGTCGCTCTCGTACTCCTGGGCGGGCGGCTTGGCGTGGGCCAGATCGAGCCCGAGCACCTCGTCGAAGGCCAGGAGCAGGTCGCGTCGATCGGCCGGCGAGAGCGTATCGCTTCGCGCCACGTCCCAGACCACGGCCATCGCTCTGGGGGCATTCAGATCGTCGGCCAGGGCGGCGCGGAAGCGCTGCTTGAACGGCGCCTGGACGGCCTCGCTGCCCGGCCCCTCCACCCCGCGCAGCTCGGCTGCAACCGCGACCAGGCGCCGGTAGCCGGTGTCCGCTGCATCCATCGCCTCCGCGTTGAAGTTCTGCTGCTGACGGTAGTGAGCCTGGAGAAAGAAGTAGCGGAAGGCCATCGGATCGTAGCCGCGACCCGTCAGGTCGCTGAGCGTCCTCACGTTGCCCTTGGACTTCGACATCTTCTCGCCGCCGAAGTCGAGGAACTCGTTGTGCATCCAATGCCTGACCCAGGGGTGCACGCCGAAGCCGCACTCGCTCTGCGCCACCTCGTTGGTGTGGTGAACGCTGGCGAGATCGATCCCGCCGGTGTGGATGTCGATCTTCTCGCCCAGGTACTTCACGGCCATGGCCGAACACTCGAGATGCCAGCCGGGGAAGCCCCGGCCCCAGGGCGAGTCCCACTCCTGCAGCCGCTTCACGCCCGGCTCGGCGAACTTCCAGATCGCGAAATCAGCGGGATGTCGCTTGCCCTTCACAGCGTCGATGCGCTGCACGTCGCGCTGCCCTTCCAGGTCCAACCCGGCAAGCTCCGTGTAGCGAGGGAAGAGCGAGACGTCGAAGTAGATGCCGTCCTCGATGCGGTAGAGATAGCCGCCTGCCTCGAGCTTCTGGCCGAGCTCGATCTGCTCGGCGATGTGCTCGCTCGCCCGGGGATTGTGCTCGGGCTCGAGGCAGCCCAGCGCAGCGCGGTCCTGGCGCCACAGCTCCGTGTAGCGGGCGGCAATCTCCTCTGCGCTCTCGCCTGAGCGCCGCGCCGCCAGCTCCATCTTGTCCTCGCCCTCGTCGCCGTCCGACACCAGGTGGCCCACGTCGGTGATGTTGATGACCTGGGTGACACTGAATCCCTCGGAGATCAGGAAACGCTTGAGCAGATCCGAGAAGAGCCACGAGCGCAGGTTGCCGATGTGGACCGGCCCGTACACCGTCGGCCCGCAGCTGTAGAGCCGGACGCGCCTGGGCTCGATCGGCCGAAAGGGCTCCTTCTTCTTCCGGCGCGTGTTGTAGAAGACGATTCCGCTGCTTCCCATCTCTTCCTCAGTCCAGTCCCAGTCCAGCCCTCAGTCCAGTCCTCAGTCCCGCCCCGAGCCTTCGTCGGGCTCGAGGAGTACGACGGCCAGCCCCGCGATTCCCTCGCCGCGGCCGATCGTGCCGAGCCGATCGGTGCTCGTCACCTGCAGATTGACACGCCCGAGCTCCGCATCGAGAAGCCCGGCCACACTCTCCGTCATCGCCGCCTGGTGGGGCGCCAGGCCCGGCTCCTGGGCGATCACCGTGCAATCCAGATTGCCCACGCGATAGCCTCTCTCCACAACGATCCGCATCGCCCGCTCGACGATTCGCCGACTATCCAAGCCCTCCAGGCTCTCGTCCGAGGGGGGAAAGTGCCGGCCGAGATCGCCCTCGCCAAGCGCCCCGAAGAGGGCACTGGCCACCGCGTGGAGCACAACATCCCCGTCGGAGTGGCCCTCGAGCCCGCGGTCATGGGGGATGGCCACGCCCGCCAACACGAGCGGGCGGCCGGCCACCAGGCGATGGGCGTCGAAGCCCTGTCCGATCCTCATGCACCGCCCTCGCCTTCGCCCAGCAGCATCTCCGCCAGGCGCAGATCCTCGGGCAGCGTGATCTTGATGTTGCTGGCCCGGCCCTCGACGATGCGGACCGTCACGCCCAGGCGCTCCACCAGCTCGGCGTCGTCGGTGCCGAGCCGGCCCTCGTGGCGGGCCTTCTCGAGCGCCTCGAGCAATAGGCCGGCATGGAAGACCTGTGGGGTCTGGGCCACCCAACAAGTGGAGCGCTCGGGGGTCTCGATGACCTCGCCGCCGCGCACCCGCTTGATGGTGTCGCGTGCCGGCACCGCGAGCAGCGCGGCGCCATAGCGGCGCGCCTCGGCGAGCACGCGCCGGACATCGTCCGGCGCAACGAGGCAGCGTGCCGCATCGTGGACTGCGATCAGCTCGACGTCGCCCGGCAACGCGGCAAGCCCCGCCGCCACGGAGTCCTGGCGCTCCACCCCACCGGGGACGGGATTCGCAATCCGTTCACTGAAGTCGAGATCCTGCACATTCACGCGATCGAGGTCGGCCTCGGCGAGCACCGGCTGAACGACGTCGATCTCGTCGATCTCGGCCAGGATGGCGAGCGAGCGTTCGAGCAGCGTGCGCCCGCGCAATGCCACGAAGGCCTTCGGGACCGCACCGCCCAGCCGCGCGCCTCGACCGGCTCCGAGCACCAATGCCGCGGTCTTCATGGTGCCCGAGCATAGAACGCCGACCCGCTGGCTGCAGCCGGAAGGGTGACCATGCGCACAGCGATATCGGGCACTTGCGACGATGCTGATAAAAGGCGTCAGTGCTGGCGTTCGGGTACAGTCCCCGCCGGAGGAAGCCCATGCACTGTCGTCTGCGATTGATTTCTGCCCTGATGACCGCCTGCCTCGCGTCCAGCGCCCCCGTCTTTGCCCAGTCGACGACCGGGCGCGGCGCGTCTGCGGGCCGATACTCGGGGCCCGAGGTCTCGGTCGACCAGCTCGCCAATGTCCGACCGCTGAAGCTCGACCAGGCGATCGCCCTGGGTGTTCGAAACAACCTCGACGTCGAAGTGAATCGCTACCAGCCCTACATTTCACAGCTGGACTCCGAGGCGGCTTGGGGGGCGTACGATCCGCTCTTCGAGGGGGATGTGACCTTCGGAGATCAGATCGCACCCGCCAACTCGCTCTTCAACGTAAACCAGCTGTTCGCCAGAGGCGAGCAGTTCGGAGGCACCGCGGGCCTGACCGCGCTGATCCCCTACGTCGGAGCGGCCGTGAATGTCGCGTACGACAGCACGCGCTCGAAGACCAACATGGTCTTTCAGACACTGAGCCCCGAGTACGAGTCGGGACTCACGATCGGCGCCAATGTCCCACTCATGCGCGGGCTGATCTGGAACGAGCCCTGGACCCAGGTCAAGACGAGTCGACTCCTCTACGACGCAGAGCTCGACAACTTCACGACTTCGATCATGAACGTCGCGCAGCAGATCATCGCGGCCTACTGGGAGCTGGTCGCCACCAAGGAGCAGGTGCGCGTCGCCGAGAAGAGCCTCGAGAGCAATCAGGCCCTGCTCGACCAGACCGAGACCCAGTACGAGGTCGGCGTGGTGTCGAAGGTCGAGGTCGTTCAGGCCGAAGCCGGTGTC
>JAFDDH010000126.1 GCA_019310975.1 Deltaproteobacteria bacterium
ATGTGTGGTGACCAAGTGCATGATGCTGGCACATCGCCTGCCGCTCGAGGGGCTGATGGAGGGCGAGCCGACCTTCGATCAGGCCGCCAGGATTCCGCTCGGCCACCTCTGGTGCGAAATGGAAATGGCCGAGGAGGCGCTCGACCAGGCGAAGGTGGAGGGGCTCGACAAAGAGCCGTGGGCAAGAGGGCTGCGCCGGGCGCTGTGGCTGCACCGCTTCGTTCCCGGATGGAAGCGTCGTGGGCCCGTCGTGCGAGGCGTGGGACTCGACCCGACGGAATCCAGCGACGACACGGCGCAGTAGCAGCCGCTCGTCACGCCCAGCGCGCGCGGCACACGTCCGCGGGTGTCGAGAGTCGAGTGTCGAGAGTCGAGTGGCGGAGAGGGTGGGATTCGAACCCACGGAAGGCTTGCACCTTCACCTGATTTCGAATCAGGCCCGTTCAACCGGACTCCGGCACCTCTCCGCAGCGGGGACGACTGCGAGCCACGACTGCGAGCCTGCACTGCGCCGCGATCCGGCGGCAGGCTAGCACGCCGGGTTGGCTAGAGCGTCGTAGGAGCGATCCCGCCTTCTCGCAGCGATCGCGGCCGCGTGCTAGCCTGCGCTCCGCTCCGGCGGGTCGGTGGCCCGCGTGGCATTGGTCGTTGTGCGACCAACACCGCGGCGAACGGAAGCCCAGCGGTCCGGCGACCCAGCGCGCAAGGCGGGACGCACATTTGGAGAACGGCACGTGGCGAGAGACGATCTGATCCAGGCGACGGGTAGCGTCGACAAGATCCTCGGGGGAGGTCGCTACCAGATCACCTTGGAGTCGGGCCAGGTCGTGACCGCGCAGCTCTCCGGCCGCATGCGCCGCTTTCGTATTCGCGTGATCCCCGGAGACCGCGTCACCGTGGGTCTCTCTCCTTACGACCCCACACATGGCTTCATCACTTTCCGTCTGCGGGAAGGCCAGAACGCGCCCTGAACAATCAGGTGGGCGCCGGGCTGCGTGCGCGTGCGGCGGTCCGGAGCGCCGAGTGTGAGCCGGTGGCGGCGGCTCTTATTGGTGCGGCGACTGCGCGCCGTCGCGCGCCGCGACCGCCGCCGGCTGCGCGAGCTGGCGCGCCTTCACCCCGGGCTCGACGTACATCCCGATGCAGCCGCTGCCTTCGCCGTGGCCACGTTCGATCTCGAGCCCGGTGCGAAGGTTCGCATCGGGCCCGGCGTGGTGACCGAACGACGTCCGGACGGTGTGCGCATCTCTGTGCGCAGCGGTGGTGAGCTCGACATCGGGGAGGGGACCTGGCTGCGCAGCGACCTCGGCCCGGTGATCCTCAGCGTCTTCGAGGGGGCGCGGATCGACATCGGTCGCGACAGTTTTCTGAATGGCTGCCACATCTCGGCCAAGGCGGGGGTGACGATCGGGCGTGAGGCCTGGATCGGGCCGGGCTCGCGGGTCTGGGATGCCGACCAGCACGCCATCGACTTCGACACGCCGGAGCGCCGCCAGCCGGTACGGATCGGCCACTACGTCTGGATCGCCGCGGATGTGACGGTGCTTCGCGGCGTCGAGATCGGCGATGGCAGCGTAGTCGGCACGCGCACCCTGGTGACCCAGTCGCTGCCAGCGGGCTCACTTGCCTACGGGGTGCCCGCGGTCGTACGCGGTCGCGTCGGCGACCGGCGCGGAATCCCGATCTAGCGCGAGCCCAACGCACGCCCAACCCAGGCCTGAGGTACGCTCGGAAGCCATGGGTTTACGCATTGCGATCTTCGGCCAGGCACCCTTCGGACGCGACGTGGCCCTGCGTCTGGTGGAAGCTGGACACGCGTTGGTGGCGGTTCACGCACCGCCCGACGATTCGGCGCAGGGTGGGCGCGCCGATCCATTGGCTGCCGAAGCCGAGGCGCGGGGCTGGCCGCTCTTTCGCCACCGCTACTACCGCCGCAAGGGCGCCGCCAAGCCCGAGCTCGTCGAGGAATACCTCGGTCACGGCGCGGAGCTGAACGTATTGGCCTTCACCACGGCCTTCCTGCCACCGGAGATCGTGGACGCGCCCCGGCTCGGCTCGATCTGTTTCCACCCCTCGCTGCTGCCCGCCTATCGCGGTGGCAATGCGCTGGCGTGGCAGATCATCCTGGGCGCCGAGGAGAGTGGCGTGAGCATCTTCAAGCCCGACGAGGGAGTCGACACCGGCCCGATCGTGGTGCAGAAGGGCGGAGCGCCGATTTCCGAGCTGGACACGTCGGCCTCACTCTACTTCGACAAGCTCTATGGGTTGGGGGTCGACGCCATCGTGGAGGCCGTGGAGGCGATTGCCGATGGCTCGGCCACCTTTGCGACCCAGACCGAGGAGGGCGCCAGCCATCAGGGTCTGGTGGACGATGAGGTCGCGCATATCGACTTCTCGCGTTCGGCCGAGGTCGTCGACCGCTTGGTTCGCGGCTGCGACCCGCAGCCCGGCGCGTGGGCGGAGCACGAACGCGGCGTCGTCAGGCTCTTCGGCTCGCGGCTCGTCGAAGTCGGGCATCGAGCGCTGCCGGGAACGGTGCTCGGCGAGG
This sequence comes from Deltaproteobacteria bacterium, assembly GCA_019310975.1. GTDB lineage: Bacteria > Myxococcota_A > UBA9160 > UBA9160 > UBA4427 > JAFDDH01. Next base: position 2,549 of record JAFDDH010000126.1, read on the forward strand.
GCGACGAGGGTCGGCTCCTGGTCGCATTGCAGGGCGCGCGCGCGCTCGCCATCGCGAAGCTCCGCGTCGCCGATGGCAAGAAGCTCGCGGCGCTCGAGGCGGGGCTCGGATCCGGTGAGCGGCTCGTCTGAGGCGCTGCGCACGCCCACGGGCTGCGGCCTGCCCGCCGCCGTCGCAGTCGACCTCGAGGCGGCGGGTCTCGATCTCGCGGGCGTACTCTCGGTCGAGCGCTACGACGCGATGGTGCCGCCTCTCTGGCGCAGCACGTTGCTGCAGAGCGGCGCGCGGAGCGTCGTGGTGCTGGCCTGCGGAGGGCGCTCTTTCGAGCGCGCCCTCGAGGCGACCCCCCACGCGGAGGAGGGCCCACACCCCGTGGATGCCTTTGCGCGCATCCACGCCGAGCGCGCCGCGCACGCACTCGCCCTGCTCGGTCACCCCACGCGCGCCCTCTTCTACTGGCAGTCGTTGTCCTCCGACGACGCGGCCGCGGATTCGGCGGGATTCGCGGATTTCGTCGCGCTGGCGCGTGCGGCGGGGCTCGGCGAGCCCGGACGCCTGCGCGTGCTCCTGCATCCCGAGTTCGGTCCCTGGATGGCGATCCGCGCTCTACTCCTCAGCACGCTCGCCCTCGAGCCGACGCCCCCGCTCTCCGCTTTCGAGCCGTGTGTCGGCTGTCACGCCCCCTGCGCGAGCGCCTGCCCGGGCGGTGCCCTGGACCTCGGCCGGCTCGATCTGGGGACTTGTCTAGAGACGCGAGAGCGAGTCCGGGAATGCGAGACGGCCTGTGTGGCGCGGCGCGCCTGTGTGATCGGAAATTCGCACGCCTACTCGCCGCACTGGGAGGCGCACTTCACGCGCAGCTCACTGCGAAGCGCGCAGAGCATGAAGAGAAAAGCTCAGCTCCCGGGGTGATCGTGCCGATGGGCTTCGCGCGTCCAGTCGAGTGAGGGTCCCCTCCCCGCGGGCCTGCTGTATATTGCGCGCGCCCAAGGGTGTTCGGGGCGGGGTCGCAAGCTGCGCCACGGCTCGCTAAGGTGCGGCGCCGAATTCTCCAACCCCCCGAAACATCGAGCTATAGGCAGGTCCAGGACCCGCCCGCGGATGGCCGAGCTGTGCCGTCCGCTCCCATCCGTTCAACGAGGCGAGCATGCTTGGCGATATCACCAAGGTCAGAAACATCGGGATCAGCGCACACATCGACTCGGGCAAGACGACCCTGACCGAGCGCATCCTCTATTACACCGGCCGCATCCACGCGATCCACGAGGTCCGCGGCAAGGATGAGGTCGGTGCCACGATGGACTCCATGGAGCTCGAGCGCGAGCGCGGGATCACCATTGCCTCCGCGGCCACCCACTGCCGATGGGGCGACCATCACATCAACATCATCGATACGCCCGGCCACGTGGACTTCACCATCGAGGTGGAGCGCGCGCTGCGCGTGCTCGACGGCGCGGTCCTGGTTCTCTGCGGTGTGGCCGGCGTGCAGTCACAGTCGATGACCGTGGACCGCCAGATGAAGCGTTATAAGGTCCCACGCTGCGCCTTCATCAACAAGCTCGACCGCTCGGGCGCCGATCCCGCCAAGGTGACTCAGGGTCTGTGTGAGAAGCTCGGTCACAACGCCATCATGATGCAGCTGCCCATCGGGCTCGAGGCCGACTTTCAGGGCGTAGTCGACCTGATCAGGATGAAGGCGATCTACTTCGAGGGTGAAAAGGGAGACGACATCGTCGAGAAGGCCATCCCCGAGAACATGCAGGACGCCGCGGAGATCGCGCGCGAGACCATGTTGGACGCCGTCTCGATGTTCTCCGACGAGCTGATGGAGGCGATCCTCGAGGAGAATGTGAACGAGGAGATGATTCACGAGGCGGTCCGTGCCGGCACGCTCTCGATGAACCTCACGCCCGTCTTCCTGGGCTCGGCGTACAAGAACAAGGGCGTGCAACCTCTGCTCGATGCGGTCCTCCGCTACCTGCCCTGCCCCCTCGATATCAAGAATACGGGTGTCGATCTCTCCAACGACGAGGCGGAGATCGAGATCCTGAGCGATCCCGAGCTGCCGCTGGTTGCGCTGGCGTTCAAGCTCGAGGACACGCGCTATGGCCAGCTCACCTACCTGCGCATCTACCAGGGCACGATCACGAAGGGCGACAACATCTTCAACTCGCGCAGCAAGAAGAAGGTGAAGGTTGGCCGGCTGATCCGCATGCACTCCGACGATATGGAGGACATCAAGAGCGCCTCCACGGGCGACATCGTGGCTCTCTTCGGAATCGATTGCGCCTCGGGCGACACCTTCACGGACGGCAAGCTCGAGGTCGCAATGTCGTCCATGCACGTGCCGGATCCGGTGATCTCACTCTCCATCAAGCCCATCGACCAGAAGGCGTCGGATAATATGGGCAAGGCCCTCGGCCGCTTCGTACGCGAGGATCCGACCTTTCACGCGGGCGTCGATCCGGAGAGCAACGAGACGGTGATCTCCGGCATGGGCGAGCTTCACCTCGACGTCTATGTCGAGCGAATGAAGCGCGAGTACGGCTGCGAGGTCGAGACCGGCGCCCCGCAGGTCGCCTTCCGAGAGAGCATCACGAAGCGGATCGACTTTACCTACACGCACAAGAAGCAGACGGGTGGGAGCGGCCAGTTCGGTCGGGTGGCCGGCTATACCGAGCCAATTCCCGAAGGCGACGAGGGAGATCCGGATTTCCAGTTCATCAATAAGATCCGTGGGGGCTCGATTCCTACCGAGTACATCCCGGCGGTCGAGAAGGGCTTCCGCTCCTCTCTCGCGAAGGGACGTCTGATCGGCTTTCCCGTGCTGGGCATCCGGATCGTGCTGAACGACGGCCAGTCGCATAGCGTCGACTCGTCCGAAATGGCCTTTCAGGCGGCCGCCCGGGGCGCCTTCCGGGACTTCTACGCGAAGGCCAGGCCGCAGATCCTCGAACCCATCATGAAGCTCGAGGTCGAGGGTCCGGGCGAGTTCCAAGGCGCTATTCTGAAGACGATTATGCAGCGCCGCGGACAGGTCATCGGCTCGACGGAGGAGGATGGATTCACCCGCGTCGAGGCTGAAGTTCCGCTCTCCGAGATGTTCGGATACGCGACGGACTTGCGCTCCATGACCCAGGGCAAGGCGGAGTTCACGATGGAATTCGCCAAGTACGCGCCTGTCCCGGCCGAGGTCCAGAAGGAGCTCAAGGAGAAGTACAAGTCCAAGATTCCGGACGACGACGAATAGCGTCGCGCGGCAGGCTCAGGGGGACTGGATGTATCGCAAGTTTGTCAATGCAAGGAGCCCGATGCGGCTCTTGGAAAAGGGGCTGCACGGCGGCCTCGGGATCGGCAATATCGGCGCGCTGGTGGCGGGGCATGGGGTTGGCAAGTCGTCCTTTCTCGTCGGTGTGGCCACCGATGAGCTCTTGCGCGGTGGCACGGTCCTGCACGTCGCGCTCGACCAGACGGTCACGCATGTGCGCGACTTCTACGGCACCGTCTTCGATGCCCTTGCGTCGAGTACACACCTCGAGAATGCGCTCAGCACGCAGACCGAGATCGAGACCCACCGCCGCATCCGGGCCTACAAGGCAGCCGATTTCAGTGCCAGCAAGCTCGCCGACGCGGTGAAGATCGAGAGCGAAGCCGATGCGCGACCGACGTTGATCGTAATCGACGGGCTCGATCTGGCGAAGGTCGGGGACGACGAGCTGGCGGGGATCCGCGCGCTCGCCCAGGAGCTCGCCGCGGAAGTCTGGTTCACCGTCCAGTCCGACTCGGAGCATGTGGACGGCCTGCCCGCCAGCTTCCAGGGCACGGACGAGAGCATCAGCGTGATTCTCGCCCTCGAGCCGCAGGGTGACGAGGTGACGCTGCGCGCTCTCAAGGACCACGAGAACGACGATCTGCAGAACCTCCACGTGGGTCTCGACCCGCGTAGCCTGCTGCTCATTCGAAGCTGACGGCTCCAAATCAGAAGCTGACGGCTCCAAATCAGAAGCTGACGGCTCCAAATCAGAAGCTGATGGCTCCAAATCAGAAGCCCTGATTTCGTTCGTGGTGCTAGCTCGTCTCACCCGGTAGGCGCTTGAATTCCGCCAGCTTGTCCTTCCACTGGGAGCGCACGGCCAGCGCCTGGGTGCGGTCGAGGCCCAGCTCCTGGGCGATGCTGATGATCTCGGCGCTCTCCGCGCCGGTGATCGTGTCGTCGGCAGCCGCCACTGCGCAGAGACATTCGAGCAGGCGGATCTTGTCGGCTTCGCTGCCGATCTTGCCGAAGCGTCGTGTCACCAGGTAGTTGTGCGCGGCGCCGAGCTCGTGCATCTGTGTGCCGGCAATTCGAATCACGAGCTCGGATTCATCTTCCGGAATGCCCGCGACCTGCACCAGGATCCGCTCCATCTCGTGCTCTTCCTGGTCGTCGATGCGCAGGTCGGCACCGGCCACACGGGCCAAGAGGTACGCGAAGGCCGCGTAGAATTGTGCCTGGCTCGGCTCGAGGGTGCCCAGCGCATCGGCAATCGCCCCGATCGCTTCGCCCTCGCCGGAATCGTGGGGGTCCTCGGGCTCGAGACCCAGGAAGCGCAGTAGACCGGCCATCATTCCTTCCTCATTGCTGTCCCGGGGGTACCTATTGGATCGCGCCGCGGTGGCGGGCGCGCGAGCATCGCGCATCGTTCTCGCGGTGGCCAGAGGCTCCACTGACTGGCACCGAGCGCCCGTGGTAGCCTGCGGGGATGGAGCCTGCCGGACCGCTGCTCTCGCCAGAGCGGGTACGTGACGCCAAGCTGCTCGAGCGGCTGCGTGTCGGCGACGACGCCGCCTTCCGGGAGCTCGTGCAGACGAATACGGCCCCGCTGCTGGTCTTGGCGCGCCGCTTCCTGCGCAACGAGGACGACGCACGCGACGCCGTCCAGGACGCCTTCTTCTCGGCCTTTCGGGCGCTCGACAAATTCAGTGGTGAAGCTTTGCTCTCGACCTGGCTGCACCGGATCACCGTCAACGCCTGCTTGATGAAGTTGCGTACGCGCCGACGGCACCCCGAGGAGAGTATCGACGACCTGCTGCCCGGCTTCCTCGAAGACGGCCGACACGCCACTCCCTCCAAGCCGTGGGAGGGGGGCGCCGAGGCCCTACTCGAATCGGAAGAGAATAGGCAGCTCGTCGGTGCCGCGATCGAGCGGCTGCCAGAGAAGTACCGCACCGTTTTGATCCTTCGAGACATCGAAGACTACGACACAGAGGGAACCGCCCAGGCTCTCGGGCTTTCAGTGCCCGCGGTCAAGACGCGACTTCACCGCGCCCGCCAGGCGCTCAAGAGTCTGCTGGACCGGCACTTCACAAGGGGAAGAGGATGAACTGCCGCGAGTTCGCAGACTTCCTGATGAGCTATCTCGACAACGAGCTCGACGCAGAGGCGTGCCGCGTCTTCGAGTCGCACCTGGACGGTTGCCGCCCCTGCGTCGGCTACATGGAGGACTACAAGAAGACCGTCGAGCTCGGGCGCTGCGTGTGCAAGGACGGAGAAGGTCCGGTACCCGAGGATGCACCCCGCGAGCTCGTCGCGGCGATTCTGGAGGCGCGCAAAACGCTGCGCTAGTGCGCGAGATCATCGATTTCAGCTTGCTGCGTCTCCCCACCCTCGCCACTTGCCCGCTCACGCCCCAATCGTTCAGCGCCGCCAGGCCAGGAAGCGCTCGAAGGCCGACTTCACGCCGGGTGTGAGCCGAGTCCGGCTGTAGGCGTCGCCGAGCTGACGGATCGCGTCCGAGCGCGTGGGGTAGGGGTGGATGACGTTTGCGATCGCGCCGAGTCCCAACTTCGCCGCCATCGCGACGCTCACCTCGCTGATCATGTCGCCCGCGTCGCGGCCGACGATGGTGGCGCCCAGGATCCTGTCCTTGCCCTTGGCGACGTGGATCTTGGCAAAGCCCTCTTCTCGGTCCTCCGCGATCGCGCGGTCGACCTCCGAGAATTCGCGCACAAAGGTATCGACCTCGATGCCCTGCGCACGGGCATCGCGCTCGTAAAGCCCCACATGGGCGATTTCGGGGTCCGTGTAGGTGCACCACGGAATCGTCAGCTCGGAGAGCTTCTGGCGGCCGAAGAAGAGGGCGTTGCGCACCACGGCACGGGCCGCAAAGTCGGCCGCGTGGGTGAATTTCTGCGCCATGCACACATCGCCGGCCGCGTAGATATTCGGGTGCGTGGTGCGCAGGCGATCGTCGACGTGCACACCGCGCTGCGGATCGAACTGGACGCCGACTGACTCGAGGCCGAGACCCGCCACGTTCGGCTTGCGGCCCACCGCCACCAGCATCTCGTCGAAGGGCAGGGCGTCCTCCTTGCCCTTCTGCTCTATGATCGCGCGCCGGGTTCCGTCATCACAGACCTCGACGCGAATGAGCTTGGTCGAGAGGTGTACTTCGACGCCTTCACGCGAGAAAGCGTCGAAGAGAATCTGCGCGGCATCCGGGTCCTCGCGCACCAGGAATTGGTCGGCCATCTCGACCATGCTCACCTGGCAGCCAAAACGGCGGAACGCCTGGGTGAGCTCGCAGCCGATCGGACCGCCGCCCAGCACGACCAGCCGCTCGGGCCGTTCGCGCAGATCGAAGATGCTCTCGTTGGTCAAATGGCCGGAGTGTTCGAGACCGGGGATCGGCGGTACGAATGGGCTGGCGCCAGTCGCGATCACAGCTCTGCTGAACTGCAACGTCTGCCCGGCGACCTCGATGCGGCCGTCGCCCGTGAAGCGCGCGTCGCCGAGGTAGACATCGACCCCGAGCTCGTCGCGAAAGCGGTGCACCGAGTCGATGGGACTGATTCGCGCACGCACCCTGCGCATGCGCTGCATCACTGCCTCGAAGTCGACGCTCACTGCGCCGTCGACGCGGACGCCCAGGCGAGCCGCATCGCGCACCTCGGCGACGGCGCGAGCGGACGAGAGCAGCGCCTTGGAGGGCACGCAGCCCACGTTGAGGCAGTCGCCGCCCAGATGGCCACGCTCGATCAGCGCCACCTTGGCACCCACGCCTGCTGCGCCAGCCGCGGCGACGAGCCCCGCCGTCCCGGCGCCGATCACGACGAGGTTGTAGCGCCCATCCGGGATCGGATTCTTCCAGTCGGAGGGATGGACGTTCCCGATCAGCTCGCGATCGAATTCGTTCTCGTGCAGCATCAAGGTCTCCCGTCTTCGATACAGTGGCTGGCCGCTCAGACGCTCTCGATCTCGCTGATTTCGGCGAGCGCGCGGCGGGCGATCCGCGTAATGACAGTGGTGACCGCGATCGTGGCGGCGAGGCCGAGCGCAGTCACGACCCAATAGCCGGTGTCCTTGTCGCTCGATGCCCCACCGGCCAGTGCGGCGACGTCACCGATCACCTGCCCGTAGTAGACGTAGAGCAGAGTGGCGGGCAGCATGCCGGCGCAGGCGATCACGTAATCGCGCAAGCGCACCTGCGTGAGTCCCAGAGCGTAGTTGAGGAAGCTGAATGGGAAGATCGGCGAGAGGCGCAGAAGCAGAGTGATCTTCAGGCCGTTGCGTGCCACTGCACTGTCTATCGCTGCGAAGCGTGGACTCTCTTCGAGCCGTCGTTCGACCCAGGAGCGCGCGCCGTAGCGGCTCACCAGGAAGGCGAGGTTCGCCCCCAGCGAGGCCGCGAAGAAGACGTAGAGGGTGCCATCGACGACGCCGAAGATCGCGCCCCCAGCCAGCGTAAGCAGCGCGCCGGGCACGAGGAGTACCGTCGCAATCGCATAGACGCTGACGAAGGCCAGCGGGCCCCATGCCCCGAGGCCCTCGACCCACTCGACCACGACGGGCACGTAGTCGCCGGCCAGACGCGCCAGGACGGCGGCCGCGGCGATCGCCGCGACGACGATCAGAGGGCGAAGCCATGCGGGTCGGCTGGACGCCGCATCGGCGTGCTCGATCGGATGCTCTGCGATGGTTTCCGGCATTGACGTCGCTCTCTCTGTCTCCAGTCCGTCTATCCGTCTATCCGTCTATCCGTCTGGCCGGCTGGGCCGATTGCCCGCCCCGGAATGTCATCGATCCGGTCTTCTTCGCTCCGAAGGCTCAGGCCAACGCCCCGCCGCAGCTCGATCCCGCGCCGGCCGTGCAGCCGAAGCAGTGCTGGGCCGTGGCGATCTCGCGACCCTCGAGCACCGCGAGATCGTCCACGTCCCAGATCGTCAGCCGGCCCAGCGGCGGGTCCAACTCCAGCGCCTGATTGAAGTCACAGTCATAGAGGCGGCCGGCGTGATCGACGCTGATCTGATGGCGGCACATCAGCGACGGCAGGGTGCTGGGATTGAAGTGGCCGATCAGCAACGCGATGTATTCATCCATGCGGCCCTCGCGTGTGAGCGCGTGGGCGAAGCGTTTGATCGGCATATTGGTGATCGCGATCAGCCTGTCGAAGGAGATGTCGAACTCGGCGTCCAGGTGCTCACGGAACTCGGCCTCGAGATCGATCTGGGGCGGAGGCAGGAAGGCCCCGCCCGGGTTGTAGACGAGGTCGAGGCGCCGCCCGTCATCCCCGCGGCCGTAGCCCAACCTGTTCAAGAGCCGCAGCGCAAGGATGCTCGAGTCGAATACGCCGCGCCCCCGCTGCTCCTCGACGTTCTTCTTCGAGTAGCAGGGCAGCGAGGCGATGATCTCCACCTCGTGCTCGGCCAGGAACGCGGCCGTGTCCTCCTGACCCGGCTCGAAGAGGACGGTCAGGTTGCAGCGGTCGATCACGCGCCGGCCCAGCGCGCGTGCGGAGGCGACCAGGTGGCGGAAGTCCTGGTGCAGCTCGGGCGCGCCCCCGGTGAGATCGAGAATTTCGACCTGTGGATTGTGCTCGAGGAGATCGAGCACGCGGTCGCAGTCGGCCCGCGAGAGCCGCTCGCTGCGTCTGGGTCCGGACTCGACGTGGCAGTGCTGGCAGGCGAGATTGCAGCGCAGCCCGACGTTGACCTGCAGCGTCGTGACGGCCCCTCGCACCAGGGCTTCGGCACCCGTCGCTTCGAGGTGGCGTGTGAACGGGCCAGGGGTCTGCGCGTCTCCCCTCACCCGCAGCAGCTCCCCTCGACGCCGGGTGCACGCGTCTCGTCCCAATCCTGGCCCTTCGTCTCGCGGGGATGGCGATGTGTTGCGCGTGCAGAGTCGAAGTGGCTGCGGTCGGCCTCCGCAATCTCGATCCTCGGCTCGACGGCAATCAATTGGCCGGCGTAGGGTTCCTCCGTGAGCAGGCGGAGCGTCTTCGCGCAGACGGCGACGCGCTCGCCGCGTCGGAACACGTGGCCATCGTCGTCCTCGACCTGGCGCCATGGTCCCGAATAGATCAGCGCCTGATTGGCATCCAGGCTGGGCCCTTCCTTGCCCTTCATGGCCGTGATGGTGACGGCACGAAACTCGATTCCGTCGACCACCGCGAAGGGCTCGTGCTCCCACTTGTCGATGATGATGCCGTAGAAGCCCACGCGTTCGAGTTCCTCGAGGAGCTTCATCTCCTCGAATGCACCCGAGATGCATCCGCTGAAGAGCACCGGGTC
>JAFDDH010000332.1 GCA_019310975.1 Deltaproteobacteria bacterium
GCGAACGAGAAGCTTCCCTTCTCGGTCCACGACGACGTCGATCATCCGATCAGCCTCTACGCGGCGAGCAAGAAGGCAAACGAGCTGATGGCGCATACGTATAGCCACCTCTTCGGTCTGCCTACGACGGGGCTCCGCTTCTTCACCGTCTACGGGCCCTGGGGCCGACCGGATATGTCCCTCTTCCTGTTTACGAAGAACATCCTCGCGGGCAAGCCGATCGACGTATTCAATTTTGGCCACCACCGGCGCGACTTCACCTACGTCGACGACATCGTCGAAGGAGTCGTCCGTGTGCTCGACAAGCCCGCGGCGCCCGATTCGAGCTGGGATGCGTTGGCTCCCGATGCCGCAACCTCATCCGCCCCCTACCGGCTCTACAATATCGGAAGCAATAATCCGGTCGAGCTTCTGCGCTACATCGAGATCCTCGAGGACTGCATCGGACGCAAGGCCGAGAAGAATCTTCTCCCCTTGCAGCCTGGCGATGTGCCGGATACGTACGCGGACGTACAGGCGATGATCGACGACTTCGGCTATCGCCCCGACACGCCGATCGAGGTGGGTGTGGCCCGCTTCGTCGAATGGTATCGGGAGTACTTCGATGTCTGATGCTGCAGATTCCGGCGGCGTGCCCTGCGCCTGGGCCGACGCTCCCCAGCGCAGGCTGTCGGGATCGAGAGCGGAGGGGCCAAGATGATCTACCTGGTCCTGGGCTGTCATAAATCGGGAACCACTCTGGTCGCCGAGATCCTGCATCGGTCGGGCATTCCCATGATCGAGGGCGATGTCGGTGAGACCGACTACGATCGGGGCGACTTCTTCGAGCGGCTCGACTGGGTCTACCTCAACCAGGATATCCTCGGATTCGGTGACCCGGCCGAGACGTTTTCGGCGCCGACGAAGGTCAGTGCCAGCGACGCGCAGCGGCGCAGCATCGTGGAGTACGTCGAGACCTGCCAGAAGGCGCACGAGAATTGGGGATTCAAGGATCCCCGCATGTGTCTCGCCTATCCGATCTGGAGGGAGCATCTGCCCGAGCACGTGCCAATCGGCGTCTACCGGTCGCTCTCCGAGGTCTGGGCCCATCAAGCACGTCAGGGCCGACGCATTCGATCGCTCTGGAAGGCGGTGCGGATGTGGTGCGACTACAACTGGCGGCTGGCGGACATCCTCGAGCGTCGCCGTCAGCTCGGGCAGCCCTATCTGCTGCTGAAGTTCGAGGACTTGATGACCGGCGACGAGGAACTCGGGCGGCTCGAGGCCTTCCTGGATCGGCCGATCGTCGATCCGCGCAGAGCGGGCCGCTACCGCTCCCGTTCGCGCGGCCGGAGGTTGCTCGGCATCGTCGATGCAGTGATGGACGCCTGCGGGCTCGCGAACCCGTCGCTGATCGAGTATCGGCTGGAGTCGCTCCGGCGGTCCGAATGACGGAACCGGTCGCGAGGCCGCGCGTCCTGCTCGTCGGGCTGCTCGTGGCGATCCTGACCGCGTATCCTCCGATCGCTTCGCTCTGGCAGCAGGGAACGCTCGGTGCCTTCAAATACCTGGCGCCGGACGCTTTCTACTATCTCGCCATCGCGGACCATTCGCAGGGCGTCGCCGCCTTCACGTTCGACGGCAGCCATCCGACCAACGGCTTCCATCCGCTCTGGCAATTGTTGCTCTACTTCGGGTTCGGCTGGTTGGGGCCGGACCAGCCCGTGCAGCTCTACTTCACCATGATTGCGAGCATCGGCCTGGTTGCCGTGGGGACGGGCTTCCTCGGCGCCACCGCGCTGCGCCTCACTGGGAGGCCCGAGCTCGGGCTCCTCGCGGCGGTGCCCGGCTTCTTCTATCTCGTCACGCCCGACTTCGGGCCGCAATTCGGAGCCCAGTGGGCCTTCGCGAACGGCATGGAGACGCCGCTCACGGTCTTCTTCTTCGGCATCCTGGCGTGGTGGCTGCTGGCTGGCAGAGGTCGCAATGAGGCCTGGACACCGAGGCGACTCGTCTGCCTTTCGCTCACGTTGACGGCCCTCATCCTGTCGCGCCTGGACGACGTCTTCCTGCTGGTTCCCTTTGCCGCCGCACTCGCTCTGCGGGCGGACACACGCCAGCGACGCGCCGCCGATCTCCTGCGTCTCGGAGCGATTCCGTGCGTCGTGCTGGTGGCGTATATGATCTACAACCTCGTACAGGCGGGCGCTCTCCTGCCGAGTAGTGGTGCCGCCAAGGCGCAGCCGCTCTGGGCGCTGCTGCGCAATACGTACTCCACGCTCACGACCTTCGTGCCGCTTCTGGATGTGCTGCGTGAACCGGTGTCGACCTGGGACTCCGAGGCCTGGCGGATCCTGCAGATGATTCTCCCGGCGGGTGTCGCTGTGGTCTGGCTCCATCAGGTCTTCGGGCGGCGTGGAAATCGCCGTCGCCCCGAGGAGCCGTGGCGGCGTAGCCTCGCTCTTCTCGCCGCCTACGTGGTGCTGAAGGCGGCTTACAACTTCAGCGTGGTGGGGCTCTGGCACCAGGGTTGGTGGTATTACCCGGCCTCGATCATGACGACGAATCTGATCGCGGCCGTCTGGATTGGCGACCGACTGGACCGCGCTTCGTCACAGCCGCCGCAGGGGGAGGGTGCCCCGCGCGCCGAGAATGCTCGCTGGCTGCCGGCGATGGTGGCCGTCGCGGTGGTCTGCCTCCTCGCCAACCACTACGCCTTCGTGAAGAAGAGCGGGCTCTACCACCAGCGGAGCCATACCTTCTGGCAGGAGCGCGATACGATCCGTGAGCTGATCGCACGCGAGTGCGACCACTGCGGCGTACTCGCCTTTGACGATGGGATCGTATCCTACTCGCTCGGCGACGTTTCCACTCTCAATGGCCTGGGTCTGGCGATGGACGCCGACGCGCAGGCGGCGCTCTCGTCCGGTCGACTGCTCGATCTGGCCTGGCAGCGAGGACACAGGCTCTTCCTCAGCGTCGCCTACCCGCTGCCCGACGATGCCTGGAAGTCGCCCGGCCGGCTGCGCACCCAGCTCGCGAGGAATGTTCACTTTGCCGGCGTGGACCTCGGCCGCTGGGACTTCGAAGTGGCCTTCCGAACGCCCGAGGGTGACATTCCCTTGATTCGCTTCGTTCCCGCGAAGGAGGCTCTCCGCGGTGAGGCGGACGCGAGGTAGTCGGGCTCATGGGTCGACTGGAATCAGGCCGAGAGGGCGCCCGGGTGATCTCGGGTATCAGTGGAGGTGCCCGCATTCTGTTTGGGAATCAGAGCGTCGATCATGATGACGCTGAATGCGATGGCGAAGGGCAGCTGCACGTGGACGTAGTGGTCGAATGCACTGTTGTAGAAGAGAAAGCCTGCGAGCAGGGTGAGATTGATCGCTCGATTCCAGCCGTGCTGTGCAATCTTGAGCAAGCCTGCGAATAGGATCACGAGATAGAGGATGAGTCCTCCGACGCCGTACTCGACGCCAATGTGGACGAAGCTGTTGTGCGTCCGCATGTCGTAGAATTCGGGCGCCCCCAACCCCCGGCCGGTCCAGAAGTACTCGAGGAATTGGTCGAACGCCCAACGCGCCGCGGCAAGCCTCTCAGCACTTGATTCGTCGGTGAAATCTGCATAGATGACGCTCAACAGACGTGCCCTGGCACCGGCGGAGAGATCGACCAGGTTCAAGATCAGCGCTATCACGAGCGCGATGGCGAACACTCCGGCGCCGAGAATTGCAATGCGTTGAAGGGCCGAGAGAGATTCTCTGCCCCTGGGAAGCATCACGTACGCTACGCCGAGAACGGCTATGAATAGGATGCCGGCGCGACTGAACGTGGTCAGGATGGCCACGGCCGCCATGCCGATCGTGAAGAAGCCGAGCTTCGTGTGTTTGGTGAAGTCGACCGCCAGGATCACGCAGACGATGATGACGGCGGCTGAGATGTTTGGATTCTCGTAGAAGCCTGCGGATCGGCCGG
>JAFDDH010000127.1 GCA_019310975.1 Deltaproteobacteria bacterium
ACCGGCGGAGAGATTCTCGAACTCGACACTCGATGCGAATTCCTGGATCGTGATCGGGAAATACACCCCTTCCATTTGAGCCGAAACCAAGTCCCGAACACCCTTGTCGCCCTGAGACGCTCCCATGATCCGAATCGCATTGCCGGGGATGTAGAGCGGCGCGAAGAAGGGGATCGCGTTGATGTGATCCCAGTGAGGATGGGAGAGCATGAGGTTCGCCTCGACGCGTCCTCGAGTCATGAGGTGATCACCGAGTCGCTTGATCCCCGAACCCGCATCGAACACGAAGAGCGGACCCTTCGGAAACTCCACAGTCACACATGAAGTATTCCCGCCGTAGCGCACCGAATCGGCCCCGGGGCGCGGAAGGGTTCCGCGCACTCCCCAGAACGTGACCTCGAGCCGATCCTCTACGATCCGATCGATCTGCTCCATCAAGGAGTCCGCCCGGATCGGCTTCTGGATGTACCCGTCCGCACCGAGCTCCGCCGCGCGCCGCCGGTCCTGCTGATAGCCCTTGGATGAGCAGATCACGATCTTCAGCTCAGCCAGCGCGGGGTTCTCGCGCAGCCGGCGGCAAACCTCGAATCCGTCCATGTCGGGCATCATGAGGTCGAGCAGCACGACCTGCGGGCGATCGCGTTCGATGGCCTCGAGGGCCCGACGGCTCTCCGTGCACACCGTGACCCGGTGTCCCGCGTTCTCGAGCACGGCCTCGGCCGTCTTGGCCAGGGCCAGGTTGTCGTCCACGACATAGATGTGGAGATCACGACTCATCGTGCCCTCACTGCAGCGGGGGAGATCGGCGACGTTACCATGGCTCTCGGGCCGTGAACCAAATCCGGCGAGGCGGCATCTCTATTCCGTGCCGCAATGCCCGAGGGCCGAAATCCCCCGCGCAGCCGACCCCAGCGGATCGGAGTGGAAGCGGCGGCGACCTCCGCGTAATATTCGGCCCCCTCGAAGACGTCGGGTCAGCGCGATGATTCCGCGCGAAATTACAAACGAAACCGACCCTATACAAGGAGACCAGCCCATGTCCGAAGGCGTCGCAGGTGGCCAGATCGACGAGTCCCTGGCCAAGGTGGGGAGTTCGCTGCAGAGCGAAATCGGCAAGGTCCTGGTGGGGCAGGAGGCCATGGTGCAGGGTCTGTTGGTCGGTCTGCTGTCGTCCGGCCATGTGCTGATCGAGGGACTGCCGGGACTCGCCAAGACCCTCACGGTGCACTCGCTGGCCCGGGCGATTCACACCGGCTTCTCCCGCATCCAATTCACGCCCGACATGTTGCCCGCGGACGTGATCGGCACCCAGATCTTCAACCCGAAGGACGCGACCTTCAGCGTGAAGCAGGGGCCGATCTTCTCCAACCTCGTACTCGCCGACGAGATCAACCGCGCGCCCGCCAAGGTTCAGTCGGCGCTGCTCGAGGCGATGCAGGAGCGACAGGTCACGATCGGCGGTGAAACCTTTCTCCTGCAGGAGCCCTTCCTCGTGCTCGCCACCCAGAATCCGATCGAGCAGGAGGGAACCTACCCTCTGCCCGAGGCGCAGATCGACCGCTTCATGCTCAAGCTCCGGGTCGGCTATCCCAGCCAGGAGGAGGAGCGGCGCATCCTCGACCGCATGGCCAGCGGCCAGCCGATTCCCGAAGTTCAGCCGGTCGCAACCGCCGATGACATCCTCGCCGCACGGCGTGCGGTGAGCAAGCTCTTCGTGGACGAGAAGGCGCGCAACTACATCGTCGATCTGGTGCAGGCCACCCGCGAGCCGGGCGCAGCCGGCATGCCCGAGCTCGAGGGACTGATCGAGCACGGTGCGAGCCCGCGCGCGAGCATCGCGCTGATGCAGGCCGCCAAGGCGCACGCATTCCTCCAGGGCCGCAGCTACGTGACACCTCACGACATCCAGACCATGGCGCCCGACGTGCTACGCCACCGCGTCTCGGTGAGCTATGAGGCCGAGGCGGAGGGACGGTCGGCCGAGGATCTGATCCAGAAGATCATGGACACCCTGCTGGTTCCCTGAGAGGCGGATCGATGCTTCCCAAGGAAATCATGCGCCGGGTGCGCGAGATCCAGGTTCGCACCGGCCGCCAGGTGGCCGACGTGCTCGCGGGCGAGTATGTCTCGGTCTTCAAGGGCAGCGGCATCGAGTTCGACGAGGTGCGGCCCTACATCCCCGGCGACGATGTGCGCAGCATCGACTGGAACGTCACCGCGCGCATGGGCGAGCCCTTCGTCAAGCGCTACGTCGAAGAGCGGCAGCTCACGCTGATGCTGATGGCCGATGTCTCGGCGTCCCTCGATTTCGGCTCGGGCGCTCGCTCCAAACGCGAGTGTGCGGCCGAGTTCTGCGCACTGCTCGGGTTCTCGGCGAGTCGGAACGACGACAAAGTGGGCCTGCTGCTCTTTCACGGCGACACCGAGCGCTACATCCCGCCGCGCAAGGGGCTCAGACACGCCCTGCGCGTCGTCCGCGAGGTGCTGAGCCACGACGGCGAGGGCGACGCAGCGGTCGCGAAGGAGCCTGGTCTGCAGCGTTGGCTGACGCTCCCGGGACGGCGCCGGCCACGCAGACCGCGCGAGGCGACCAACATCGCCAAGGCGATGGAGTTCTTCCTGTCGGTCAACAAACGCCGCACGGTCTGCTTCGTGGTGAGCGACTTCATCGACGAGGGATGGGAGCGCGCACTACAGACCGCAAACCGCAAGCACGATGTGGTGGCAGTGCTGATTACCGACCCCCGAGAGCTCGAATTCGCGGACGTCGGTCTCGTCACGCTGCTCGACGCCGAGACGGGGCGAACCCGGGTGGTGGACAGCGGCTCCGCGGCCTTCCGCCAGACCCTTCGTATCGAGGCGGAGAAGCGCGTCGAAGGGATCCGGCGCCGGCTCGCGCAGGCGGGCATCGACCTCATTCACGTCGACGCCGCGGGCTCGGTGGTCGACCCCGTGGTGCGCTTCTTCCGGGCGCGCGAGCGAAGAGCGCGTCGATGATGCGCACTCTCGCTTCAGTGCTCGTCTGGCTCACGCTCGCAGCCGGCATCGCCGATGCCACCACGCAGGAGACCCAGCTCGGACCGGTGACGGCGGTCGTCCGTCTCGAGCCCGACACTCCGGTGATCGGCGATGCCATGACGCTCAGCATCGAAGTGCTCGCCGAGGAGGGAATCGAGGTGTTGATGCCCGAATTCGGCGAGGCACTCGAGCGGTTCAGCATCATCGACTTCGTGCCTCGTGAGCGGCTCGACCCCGACGGCCGCACCCGCTTCAGCCAGCGTTACACGCTGCAATCGCCGCGATCAGGCGAGCACGTGTTGCCCGCCATCCTGATCGAGTTCGTCGATCGGCGCCCCGGGCACGACCCGGCGCCCGAGGGCCTCGACGCCTACGAGCTGCTGACGGATCCGTTCAGCTTCGACGTGGCCTCGGTCGTGCAGGGCGCGGGTAACCTCGAGCTGAGCCCACCCATGGGTCCGCTTCCGGCCCGAGGCGGCAGCGCATCCAGTCTGTGGTTCTGGGCGGGTGGCCTGCTGCTGATCCTTCTCGCCATCACCCCCTTTGCCTACCGCGCCTGGGTGCGGCTGCGCAGCCGAGCCGCCGTACGTTCCGCTTACGAACTCGCGCGCTCGGAATTGGATGTGCTCCTGGCCGGGCCAAGGCCCTCGGGTGATCGCATCGACGACTTCTTCGTAGAGCTCTCGGGCATCATGCGCCGCTACCTCGAACGGCGATTTCAGCTTCGCTCTCCCGAGCTGACCACCGAGCGCTTCCTCGAAGTCGTGAGCGGCTCACCCGATCTGAGCGAAATGCACCAGGTGCTGCTGCGCGACTTCCTGCGTCAATCGGATCTGGTGAAATTCGCGCACGTGATCCCCGACGCGAAGGCGATCCAGGATGCCGTGAACGCAGTCTCGAGCTTCGTCGAGGAGACCCGCGACGATCATTCCCCGAAACCCGCCACCGGTGCCATCGGGCGCCGGGCGGAGGTCTAGCATGAGCGGATTCGAATTTCGGGATCCGTTCTTCCTCGCCTTCGGACTGCTGGCGCCCCTCGTCTATGCACTGGCTTCTGGCAGCCCCTCGGCGGTGCGCTACTCGAGCCTCGTGTTGCTCCGGAATGCGCCGTCGTCGTGGCGGGTCAAGCTCCTGCCTCTACCCGCCGCCTGCCTGGCGCTCGCCACCCTCGCACTCGCCATCGCCCTGGCGGGCCCGCGCACCGGCGACGCGAGTAGCAAGATCCATCGCGAGGGCATTGCGATGATGCTGGTGGTGGACCTATCGGGCTCGATGAACGCGCGCGACTTCGTACGCGGAGATCAGAGCATCGATCGACTGCAGGCGCTCAAGCATGTACTGCACCGCTTCCTGGGAACCGACGGCAAGGGGCCCGGCCGGCCGGACGACCTGATCGGGCTCGTGACCTTTGCCGGCTACGCCGACAGCGTGGCGCCGCTGACGTTGGATCACGCCAACTTGATGGCGATCCTCGACCAGGCGGAGATCGTGCGCGACCCCGATGAGGACGGCACTGCGATCGGTGAAGGGCTCGCCCTCGCAGTGGAACGTCTGCGCCGCCATCCCGCCAAGAGCAAGGTGGTGGTGCTGCTGAGCGACGGGGTGAACAATCGCGGTGACATCTCGCCCGCACAGGCGGCCGAGCTGGCGGAAGCGCATAACATAAAGGTGTATACGGTGGGCGCCGGCACTACAGGCTTTGCGCCCTACCCGGTGCCGTGGCGTGGGCGGATCGTGCTGCGACAGGTGCGTGTCGAACTGGACGAGCGCGAACTCGACGCCATCGCCGAGCGGACCGATGGACGCTATTTCCACGCCGAAAACGCCGACGCACTACAAGAGGTCTACGACGAGATCAACGCGCTCGAGCGCACGGAAATCATCGAACTCCGTTACATGCAGTACCGCGAGCACTACGCGGGCTTCGCCGCCACCGGGCTCGCCCTGATCCTCGCTGCAGCACTCGCCGGACAGACCTTTCTGCGGAGGCTGCCGTGAGCGAGCTGCGCTTCGCCGAGCCGCAATGGCTGTACGCCGCCGGGGTCGTGGCCATTGCGCTACTGGCGTTGATCGCGTTGGATCGACGCGGTGACCGGACGCTCGAGCGTCTCGTCGGGTCGGCGCTTCAGCCACGTCTGGTCTCCAGACCGACTGCGCTGCGGCGTCGCCTGAGGCTCGCACTGCTCGGGCTCTCGGCGCTCTCACTCGTGGTGGCGCTGATGCGCCCGCAGTGGGGCGTCGAGTTCGTGAAGTCGCGCCAGATCGGGGCGGAGATCATGATCGCGCTCGACGTCTCCCGCTCGATGCTCGCCGAGGACGTCGCGCCCAATCGACTCGACCGCGCCAAGGCGGAGATCCGCGACCTGCTCACGTACCTCGACGGTGACCAGGTCGGCCTCATCGCGTTCGCGGGCCGCGCAACCGTGGTGTGCCCCCTGACACCGGACTTCGGCTTCGTCCGCCTGGTGCTCGACGGGCTCGGGCCCCACAGCGTGAGTCGTGGCGGCACCCGACTCGAGGAGCCGATCCGAAAGGCGACGGCGGGCTTCGGTAGCTCGGGAGACCTGTCGCGGGTCATCCTGCTCATCACCGATGGCGAAGACCACGACTCCTTCCCGGTCGACGCCGCCAAGGACGCAGCGGCGCTGGGCATCCGCATCCTCGCCATCGGCTTCGGCGACGAGAACGGCAGCCCGATCACTCTCACGGATCCCGAGACCGGAGCACGCACGACGCTGCGCGACTCCGACGGACGCCCGGTACAGAGCCGGCTCGACGGCGACCTGCTCCGCGAACTCGCCATGGTGACCGAGGGGGCATACGTACCGGCGGGCACCGGCGTGCTCGACCTCGAGGGCATCTTCTCGGCACACATTCGCCCGTTGATGCGTGCGACCGGCGAAGAACGCGGCCGCACGATCCACAAGGACGCCTTCCAGTGGGCGATTCTGCTCGCCCTCGTCGCTCTGCTCGGAAGCGTGGCGACCTCTGCCACGCGCCTGCGGATTCTGATGCTGATGCTGGCGCTCACGCCCTGCATCGACGCCGGGCAGGCCCACGCCCAAGTCCCCGCGCCAGCTGGTCCCGCCGCGCAGGGGATGAATCTTCCGGGACCCGAGGGTGAGCCGTCCACATCCGATGAGGACGACCCGCGGGACCACGTTGCCATCCCCGAGGAGCCGCGCGAGGCCTACAACCAGGGCATCCGGCAACTCGATGAAGACCGGCTCGACGAAGCCGAGCGCCTGCTGGAGGCGGCGCGCAACAATGCCCGGGGCGACGGAACCACGCGCTTTCGGGCCAGCTTCAACCTCGGCTGGGTCGAGATTCGACGCTCGGAGACAACGGCCGAGAGCGACGGACCGTCGGCCCTGCGATCACTGGAACGCGCCGCGGACTGGTTTCGGGAGGCCATCGCCATCGATTCCGACAGTCGGGAAGCACGGCGCAACCTCGAACTCGTGCTCCGGCGAATTCTCGTCCTCGCGGATGCGCTGGCCAAGGAGGATCCACGAGACGTAGCCGCCCAACTCGACGCGCTGATCGCGTCGCAGCGCGGCGTGGCGGCCAGCGCCCGGCAGGTGGCGGAAATCATCCAGCGAAGCGACGACCCGGAGGCTGCGCTGCGGTTGAAGCCACAATTCAAACAGGTAGCGGTGGAGGCGCGGCGCATCCTCGGAGAGGCCCGGGCGCTCGTGGATGCAGCGGGAGGCGAACTCGACTCGCTCGAGCAGCGCGCCGACGAAGAGCTCACACCCGAGGAGCGCATGCGCGCGGCGCAACTCCAGGGCGTGCTCCACTACCTGCACCGCGCGCGCGAGCGGATCGGACAGGCGCGCAGTCAGCTGCGTCAGCACCAGGCGGCACGCGCCTATCGCCGCGCGGCGGCAGCGCTCTCCGAGCTGAAACGCGCCAGGGATCAGCTGCGTGCCCCCGTGCAGCTGCTCGACATCCTGATCCAGGACGCGACCGCCATCGCCGGCGAGACACGCGCGCTCGCCACAACACAGCTCGGGGCGGGCATTCCCGGCATCGGCCAGGCTCAGCGGGCCGAGTCGCCGAGCTGGCTCACGCCCCTCTACCTGGGCGAGGCGCAGGGCTCCATCGCCGAGCGCATCGATGAACTCGACGCGCAGCTCCGAGCCGGGCTCGAGCAGACGGGCGCCGTGGAGGATCCACAGCAGCAAGCACTGCTCGAACAGGTGGCTGAAGCTCAGCCCTTCGTGGCGGAGGCGAGCGAGCACGCCGCGGCTGCCGCGGAGAGCCTCTACAGCGAGGCACTCCAGCCGGGCGCTGAAGCCCAGGCCGAAGCGCTGACTGCGTTGATCGCGGCCCGTGAGCGATTCCTCGACCTGAAGGGGTTGATCGAGGTCGCCTACGCGGACGAGCGACGTATCGACGGGCTATTGAATCCGAATGACGAGGAGATCGCACTCGAGCGCATCCGTGAGTACGGCCCCGCGCTGGGCGCGCTCCAGCGGAAGAATCTCGAGCGCGTCCAGCGGATCACGCCCATGCTCGAGGAGCAGCGCAACCAGCTCATGGCCGCGACAGCGGGCGGCGATGCCGCCCCAGAGGGGCCCTCGGACCCCGCGCAGGAGCTCGAACGGATCGAACTCGCGGACGGTATTCTCATGCTGACGGAGTCGTCCATGCAGGGAGCGGCCGATTCGCTCGACCACCTGGGCGCTACGGAGTCGGCGCTCGACGACAGTCGCAACAGTGTGAGCACCGCAATCAAGGGGCTCGAGAGCCTGCGCCGGCTCTTCTTCTCGATCGTCGAGCACCTCGAGGACACAGCGCACCGGCAGGTCGAGCTCGGCGACGACACCGAGCAGGCCCTCGCCTTGGCAGAGCAGGACCCCGACGCATCGGCGGCGCGAGTCGGTCCCGTCGCGCCCCGCCAGGACGAACTCGCTGCGTTCACCGACCAGCTCGCCCAGGCGCTCCACGAGCAAAGCCTGGCCGACCCCGCCGAGCTGATCGGCGCGGAGGCCGCGGCCGACGAGGCCGTCGCGCAAGCCGCGACCGAACAGCTGATCCGAGCCTCTGAACTGGTACTCGCCGCGTCGGAGGAGATGCGCAATGCGGCCACGGGCCTGCGCGAGGCTGCACCCGAGCGTGAGACCATCCGGGCTCAGCAGACCACCGCCGTGAACAAACTCGCGGAGGCGATCACACTGCTGCAACCGCCGCAGCAGGAACAGGCGAACGACCAAGAGGAAGATTCCGGGGAACAGGGAGAAGCGGGCGAGCAGCAGCAGGGACAGGGACAGGATCAGCAAGCAGCAACTCCAGCCGAGCAACCACAGCCGAGCCCCGAAGAGCAAGCTGGCCGCGACCCAGGACAGATGCTGCAATCCGTTCGCGATCGCGAGGCCGAGCGTCATCGGCGAAACGCAGGGCGCAACCAGCAGGGCTATGAGCCGGTCGAGAGGGATTGGTAGCGGTGTCGAACGCCAGCAGTGAAGCGCCCGAGTGTGCGCGCAATAACAGCCGAAGTGTGGTCCGGCTCGTGCCCGCCCTGCTCTGCGCACTCCCAGTCTGGCTCGGCCTCGCGGGCCCCGCGGCTGCCGAGCCCGCGTTACAGCTCGCGGTGGCACGAGCGCCCTACTACGTGGGCGCCCCGATCGAGTTGCAGGTCCAGTCGGAAGATTTCGAGCGCAGCCCGGAGCCCGAGTGCAGCGCCGGCGCAACGGCGACTGGTCAGTTGCGGCTCCTCCGCGTCGTGCCGAGCTTCAGCTCATCCGTGCAGATCATCAACGGCCGCATGTCGAAGAAGGAGGTCTCGACCTTCACTTGTGTCTGGGAGTTCACCGCGACGCAGCCGGGCAGCTACCGACTGGGCCCCTTCTTCATGGAGCAGAACGGCGAGAAAGGCCGCAGCCAGCAATTCGCCCTGAAGGTCGCGGTCGTCCCCAAGGATCCGCGCATCAAGCTGCGGATCGGCCTGCCGGACGGACCGGTCTACCTGGGCCAGCGCGTTCTGATGGCCATCGAATTCTGGCTCGACGAAGCGCTTCAAGACAGCGTCCGCGGCTACGTGATCCGGAGCGAGCTCTTCGACCGGGAGGAGGTCTTTCACTTCGTCGGCGATGCCACGCCCGACCGGGGCGAGCAGACCCTCAACATCCAGACCGCGGCGGGCGAACTCATCCTCCCGGCCGTCGTGCAACGGCGCAAGAGCGGGCGCCGGAAATACCTGGTGGTCATGGCGGAGCGTACCCTCATGCCGTTGCGCGAAGGGGAGTTCGAGCTGGCCCCCGCGACCCTCGAAGCCACCGAAGTGACACGCTGGCAGCGCGATCTCTTCGGGGCGCGACGACCGGCCGAGACGCGGCGCATCTTCGCCCAGGGCGAGGCCCACAGATTGGTCGTGAAGGCACCACCCGATCGCAATCGCCCGCCCAGCTTCGCCGGCGCGGTGGGACGCGGCTTCTCGCTCGAAGTCACGGCGGATCGCAGCGTCGTGCAGCTCGGCGACCCGATCACGTTGACGTTGACGATTCGCGGGGACGGCAACCTCGCCAATGTGGCGCTACCCCGGCTCGAGGGCGAGCACGGCTTCTCGCCCGCACAGTTCCGGCTGCCCGACGGCGACGTCGCGGGTGAGGTCGTTGGCGACGCCAAGGTCTTCAAGCTACCGGTGCGCGTGCTCGACGACGCCGTCCAGGAGGTTCCAGCACTCCACTACTCCTGGTTCGATCCTGAACTCGGGCGATACGAAACCAGCGAGTCCCGTCCTATCGCCCTGTCGGTACGCCCCGCCCAGATGATCTCGGCATCAGACGTGGTCTCGGGCACGTCGAAGCCGGCCGCGTCCCCGCTGCGCAGCGGCGCCGGGGACGAACACGCGAACACAGGGCGTGAGGAAGACCCCCGAATTCGAAGTAGCTTCAGCTTGACCGGCGCCGACCTCTCGATCGAGGAGGATTCCGACAAGCTCATCGCCGCGCGCGATGACCGGAGTGGCCTCCGCGCTGCCGCCTATGGCGGGTCGATTCTCGCCCTCGCCCTGGCCCTCGGCGCCCGCCGCAGAGCACAGATCGATCCGCAGATCCGCAGACAGCGCGCCGTCTATCAGACGCAACGCAAGCGAATCGAGGCGGCCCGGAGCCTGCCTCGGATCGAAGCGCTCAGCGAGATGGCGGCCGCGGTGCGCGAGATCGCCGCGCAGCTGCCCGAGTCGCGATCGCCGGCGGTGGAACGCTTCCTCACGGAGTGCGACGCAGTCATCTACGCGCCCGACGCCACCACCCATGAAACCCTCGAGCCCGAACTCGCCAGCCTTGCAGATGCATTGCTCGACGAAATGCAGGAGACCCTGCGATGATTTTCGGCCGACTCTCCTGCGCCGCCCTGCCCTGCGCGTTGTTGATTGCGACGCTGATCCACGCGCCCGCTTCCGCGACCAACACGGCGGAGTTCATCGACCCGGCTGTTTCCGCCTACCGCGAGGCCATGGAGAGCACGCAACGCGATGAGCGACTCGAACACTTCCGTCGGGCCGAACGACTCTTCACCGCTGCGATCGAGAAATCCGGTGGCAGCGGAGAACTCTACGCCAACCTCGGCAATGCGTCCCTCCAGGCCGAACGCCTGGGCCCGGCGGTGCTGTCCTACCGTCGTGCGCTACTCATGGATCCATCGCTCGAGCGCGCAAGACAGAACCTCCTGCATGCGCGCCGGCTGCTGCCCGACTGGATTCCATCGCCGCCCGAGGTCGGCGTGCTCGACAGCTTCTTTCTCTGGCACAAAGTCATGTCACGCTCGGACCGGCTCGACCTCGCCGCACTGGCATTCGCAGCCGCGATGCTGTCCCTGGCGGCGAGCCTCGCGTTCGGCCTGGTTTCCACGCGATATTTCACCGGGCTGGCGAGTGTCGTCTGGCTCGCACTGCTGGCCTCGCTCGCCTTCGACCCCTCGCGCGCCGCCGGCAGCGAAGGCGTCGTGGTGGCTCGCGAGGTGCTCGCGCGCGCCGCCGACTCCATCAACGCCCCCAGCCGATTCGGCGAGCCGCTGCCCTCCGGCACCGAGCTGCACATCCTCGAAGACCGCGGCGGATGGCTTCAAATCGAACTCTACAACGGCCGCAACGCGTGGGTCGCCTCGTCGGCCGTCGAACGAATCGGCCCACGCGACGACTGAGCCGCCGCCCCCGGCACCCGAAATCATCGCCCGGAGGACGGCCGCCAGCAGACGGGGAAAGCGCTCAGCCGCGCTTCTTGACCTTTCCCCAGGAATCACGCAGCGTCGCGGTACGGTCGAACACGAGGGTGTCACCCGAATCAGGGTCGACACAGAAGTAGCCGTTGCGCTCGAACTGGTAGCGCGTGCCCGGCTCGGCCCCGACGACACTCGGCTCGATGCGGCAATCCGTGAGCACCTCGAGCGAATCGGGATTCAGGTTGCTGCGGAAGTCCTCACCAGGATCGACATCGAGCGGATCCTCGACACGGAACAATCGATCGTAGAGTCGCACTTCGGCCGTCACCGCGTGCTCCGCCGAGACCCAGTGCAGCGTGCCCTTCACCTTGCGGCCGTCCGGCGCATCACCCCCGCGCGTCGCCGGGTCGTAGCTGCAGCGCAGCTCGACGACTTCGCCGTTCGCGTCCTTTACGACA
>JAFDDH010000333.1 GCA_019310975.1 Deltaproteobacteria bacterium
TCGACGCACTCGTCCCGCCGGCCATCCTCGAGGCGGGTGGCGACTCACTTCGGCGTGGCCGGTTGGCGGCAATCGCCTGCACGGTGGGTGTCGTATTGCTCGTGACGAGAGCGACCTGGGGCTACTTCGGTGGCCTGAGCCGGAACATCGTCTACAGCAACCTCGTCGGGGCGATCGTGCTCGGCAGCATGCCCTGGATCTGCCGGAGACTACGCTCCGTCGACGCGATGGCCAACGCATTGCTGATCGCCGGCTTCACGCAGATCGCGTACTTCGCCTTCATCTCCAGCGGCAAGAATCTCGGTGCCGTGTACTCCATCGCGGTGATCCCACTCTGCGCAATGCTGCTCGCGGGCTGGCGGACGGGGCTCGTCTATACCCTGATGGCCTGTGGCGTCGCTGTCGGCAGCACCTTCGTGCCGGAGGGTGCGCTGGCGTTCCTCTCATTCGGACCGTCGGTGGACCCTACTCTCGGCTCCGGCCGCGACGCCGTCTACACGATCATTGGCATCGGGATCTTCGCTGGTCTCTATGATTGGACTCGCCAGGCCGCGCTCGACGAGACCAAGGCCGCGCGCGACCGATCCGCGGAGAGCGAGCGCCGAGCCGTCGAGGTATCGCGCCAGCTCTCCGCAATGGTGGAGGTGGCAAGGCGTCTTCAGACCCGAGAGCAGGGCGATCTCGACGCGGAGGTGGAGACGTGCCTGCGCCTCGCCGCCGGCCTGGTTGGCGCGGACCGCAGCGTGCTCACGCTCTTCGCCCCGGGATGGGATCGGATGCTGGCTCGCTACCAATGGCACGGGGCGGGCGTGCCCGAGAGCACGTACGACTGGAGCCGACCGGCACGAGGCTTCGCGAACTTCCGCTGGATCGCGCGTCAGCTGCAGAGGGATGGGACACTCGTGGTCCGCGACCTCGACGAGCTGCCCCCTGAGGCCGCCACAGAGCGGTCCGATATGCAATCGCGTGGGGTCGTGGGTTGGATCAGCATGCGATTGCGGGCCGGCCGCTGGGCGAATGGCTTCCTGACGGTCGAATGCCACGCCGAGGTCCGCGAGTGGTCCGAGCAGGAGCTCACCAGCCTGCGCTTGCTCGGCGAAATTCTGGCCAGCACCGTCGCCCATCGCCGCGCCGAGGCCGCCCTGCGCGAGAGTGAGGAGAAGTTCTCACGCGCCTTTGCGTCGCAGCCCGACGGACTCGTGATCTCGCGCCTCGAGGATGACGTCATCATCGAATGCAACGATGGCTTCGTTCGCAGCAGTGGACACG
The DNA here is from genome assembly GCA_019310975.1 of Deltaproteobacteria bacterium. Classification (GTDB taxonomy): domain Bacteria; phylum Myxococcota_A; class UBA9160; order UBA9160; family UBA4427; genus JAFDDH01. The sequence goes on from JAFDDH010000333.1 coordinate 1,270, forward strand.
GGAGCCGCGAGGACGCCATCGGCACTTGCCTCTCTGGCCTGGGCTCGATGCTGGACCAGGGCTCGCTCGACTCGCTGCGCGCACAGCTCGATCGCAGCGGCAGCACCGAGGAGTTCGAGATCGAAATTCCCGATCATTCGATCGAGACGCGCACGCTGCTCGTCACATCGCGCCGGATCGAGATCGACGGCACACCCTGTGCGCTGACCATCTTCCGTGACGTGACCGCCCACAGGCAGCTCGAATTGGAGCTGCGGCAGGCGCAGAAGATGGAGGCCGTGGGGCGCCTGGCGGGCGGTATCGCACACGACTTCAACAATATGTTGACCGTGATCGCAGGCTACGGGGAGGTGCTGCTAGAGAGCGTCGCCGACGACCTCAAGCAGGACGTCGAGTACATCTGCGATGCCGCACGCAGGTCGGCGGGACTGACGCGGCAGCTCCTCGCCTTCAGCCGTCGCCAGGTCCTGACACCGAAGGTGCTGGACCTGGCCAAGCTACTCACCAGCCAGGAGCCGATGTTGCGGCCATTGATCGGCGAGGACATCTCGGTCCAATACCAGATCGCTTCCGGAGTCGGCCCGATCAAGGCGGATCCGGGACAGATCGAGCAGGCGATCATGAACCTCGTCATCAACGCGCGTGACGCGATGCCGAACGGCGGCAACTTGACCTTCATGGTACGCAACGCGGATCTCTGCGACGCTGACGATGCCGCACCCCTCGGCCTGCGCCCGGGCGCGTACGTCTGCTTGAGCGTCCAAGACGATGGGCGCGGTATGCCGAAGGAGATGGTCGCGCGGGTCCTCGAGCCTTTTTTTACCACCAAGGACGAGGGCCAGGGGACGGGGCTCGGTCTCGCCACGGTGCACGGCATCACGCTCCAGAGCGGCGGCAACATCGCAATCAAGAGCGAGCCCGGCAAGGGAACCACCGTCGAGCTCTACCTGCCCGCCGCCAGCGGTCGCATGAGCGTCGAAGAGGCGGGGAACATGCCGGTTTCGAGCGTCGTCGCACGGGGCACCATCCTGATCGTCGAGGACGAGGACACGGTGCGCCAATTGGCGAGGCGCGCCCTCGAGACGGTTGGCTATCGTGTCATCGAGGCGACCGACGGCGTGAACGCGCTGCAGGTCGCGGAGCAATATGGCGACTCCATCGATCTGCTCCTGACCGACGTCGTGATGCCACGCATGGGGGGCGTCGAGCTGGCCGATGCGCTCAGGCAGGTGCGTGCTGAGCTGCGAGTGGCATTCATGTCGGGCTATCCGGCCCGCAACGGCGAGGCGGAGCACGCGCTCCCGCCCGATGTCCCGCTCATCGCCAAGCCCTTCCAGCCCAGCGAGCTCTGCGCGCAGGTCGCGGGCCTGCTCGACGCACCTGCCACTTGACCCTCAATCGCTCTCACTGACTCTTTTGGGGCCCGATCTCGCCACCGCGACGGCGGCGCAGCTCCACCATGACCTCGTCATGCTCGCGCTCGTTCAGGCCGAAGCGAGTGAAGAGCAGGGTGCCGATCAGATAGCAGCCGCCGGGCAGGATGCTCATTAGCGCCAACATCGCGACCTTGGTCGCCTCGGTCTGCTCGACGTTGGCCTGGTAGCCAACCCACTGCAGGGTCACTCCGGTGAGTGCAGCCGTAACCCCGGCACTGCCTTTGCGAATCAAGTTCCAGACGGCAATATAGGCGCCCTCTTTGCGCTCGCCGGTCATGTACTCGTCGTAGTCGATCACGTCTGCCTGGATCGAGGGCGCGACGATGGCTCCGCAGCCGCCCCCGAGGCCCAGCAGGGCGATGACGACGAAGAGTAGGGTGTAGCTCTCCTGCCCCACCCAGAAGACCGCAAAGTAGCCCGCCGTCATGCAAGTCATGGAGAATAGCCAGAGGCTCTTCTTGCTGATGCGCTTGCCCAGCCAGATCCACATCGGGGTGAAGGCGAGCTGGGGTACGAAGTACATCAGGACGAAGACCTCTGTGTACTGCGGAGCATTGACGACGTACTGCATTATGAAGGGCGCCAGCATGGCGACACTGGCGCCCCCGAAGGTCTCGACCCCGTAGACGATGAAGAGCAGGCGGCCGTGCGGGTTGCGCAGGACATCCATGAACGCCTTGCCGATGTGCACGGCCCCGCGACCCTTGTAATCCTCGCGCTCGGGAAGCTTGATGGCGGCGAATAGGATCATTGCCGCCATCGCGGCGCCTCCGATCAGCGAGATCAAGAAGGCCGAGAACCTCGGCTCTTCAGCGGTCCGGAGCAGGTAGACGAAACCCAGGCCCACCCCTGCACCGACGGCTCCGATGATGTGGCGATAGCCAAAGAGCCGCGTGCGCTCGTGGTAGCGCTGGGTGAGCTCCATCCCGAGTGCGCCATAGGGGACGAAGAAGATCGTTGCGGCGGTCTCGTAGAGAAGGAGAGCAGCGGCCATCCACAGCATGAGTAGGACGCCCTCGGCGGCGGGCGGCGGCGACCAGAGCAAGACCGTCGTGATGAAGACCGGCACGGCGCTGACGTACATCCATGCGCGTCGCCGCCCGCGCTGGGCCGTGGAGCGATCCGAGTAGTAGCCCGCCACGGGAGCCGAGATCGCATCCCAGATACGCCCGAGAGCGAAGATTAGCCCCATGGCGGCGGGCGCGATCAGCAGTACATCC
>JAFDDH010000334.1 GCA_019310975.1 Deltaproteobacteria bacterium
AAGATCCTCGAGGATCAGGCGACCAACGAACGGAAGAAAGAGCTCGAGGCGAGCGAGGCGCCCTACGACAGCACACTCTGGCAGGCGCTGGCAGGGTCCAATCTCCTGGGTACGGCCATTCCCGAGGCCTATGGCGGATCCGATCTCGGTTTCATGTCGCTCTGCCTGCTACTCCAGGAGGTTGGGCGGACTGTGGCGCCCGTCCCCGTCTTCCCGGCGCTCGTGCTCGGTGCATTGCCACTTGCGCGATTCGGTAGCGAGGCACAGAAGAAGGATTGGCTGCCCGGGATTGTGAGTGGCGAGCGGATTCTCACCGCCGCGCTCAGCGAGTTCGAGTCGAGCGATCCGCTGGCACCGGCGACCCGGGCGGAAGTCCACGGCGATGGCTATCGCCTGACGGGCATCAAGACCAATGTACCCTGCGCCGAGCAGGCCTCGCATATTCTGGTGCCGGCGCGCTTCGACGATGCTTCGATCGGGCTCTTCTTCGTCGATCCGGGCAGCGACGGCGTGACCCTTGCTGCCCAGAAGACCTCGGACGGCCAGCCCCACGCCCAGCTCGAACTGGCCGGCGCCAGTACAGAGAAGGGTGCTCGACTGGATTCGCGGACTGACGGGGAAGAGGTGCTTCGCTGGCTGGTCGATCGAGCCGTGGCCGCTCGTTGCATGATGCAGCTCGGCGTGACGGAACGCGCACTCGAGATGACCGCGGAGTACAGCCGCACTCGGATTCAATTCGATCGCCCGATCGGCAGCTTTCAGGCCGTTCATCAGCGGGCCGCCGATGCCTATATCAACGTCGAGGCTGTACGTCTAACCGCCCAGGAGGCAGCCTGGCGGCTTTCCCAGGATCTGCCTGTCGAAGGACACGTCAGCGTCGCGAAGTTCTGGGCCGCCGAGGGCGGGCAATCCGCCGCCTTCGCCTGCCAGCATCTACACGGCGGCATCGGAATCGATATGGACTACCCGCTGCATCGCTATTTCACCTGGGCGATTCAGATCGAGCACGAGCTCGGCTCTGCCAAGCATCAGCTCGATCGGCTTGGACAGGAGATCGCGGCCAATGGGCTGCCAGCCGCCTAGGCGAACGTGGGAGTCTGGATGAAGGGTCTGGCTGGAGTTCGTGTACTCGATTTTTCGGATCAGATCGCGGGTCCCTATTGTTCGAAGCTATTCGTCGATGCGGGCGCGGAGGTCATCAAGGTCGAGTCGCCAGGAGGTGATTCCCTGCGCCGCTGGTCGGCGACCGGCGCCAACCTGCGGGGCAAGGACTCCGCACTCTTCACCTTTCTGAACGCCGGCAAGCAGTCGGTCGTCGGGGCGGCCGCAGATCCACACGTCGAATCGCTCGTGGCCACAGCCGACCTCGTCGTCGAGGCCCATGGTCTGGAATCCGACGCGGGGGAACACCTCGATGTGGCTGGGCTACGCGACGCCCATCCGTCCCTCGTCGTTCTTTCGATCACGCCCTACGGCCTGAACGGGCCCTGGGCCGATCGCCTGGCGACCGAGTTCACGCTTCAGGCCGAGTCGGGGTCGATCGGTGTCCGCGGCCTGATGGGGAAGCAGCCCTTTCAGGCCGGCGGCCGCGTCAGCGAGTGGGCGGCGGGAACCTTTGGTGCCGTCGCGGCCCTGCCGGCCCTGTTTCGCGCGCGCGCCACGGGGAAGGGCGAGCATATCGATCTGTCGATACTCGAAACCGCGAATATGGTGTTCACGAATTTCTCGGAATCGATGAATAGGCTGATGAACGGAAGCCCCGACGATCCACCGATCGCGTTTCTGGCCCAGTCGGTTGAGACGCCGAGCATCGAGCCGACCGCGGACGGCTTCGTTGGGTTCTGTACGAACTCGCGGCAGCAGTTCTCGGACTTCCTGCTGATGATCGAACGCCAGGATCTGCAGGAGGACGAACAACTCGCTCAATTCGCTGGTCGCCTGATGCGCTTCGACGAGTGGAACGAGATCATGCGCGGCTGGCTGACGAAGAAGACGACGGCGGAAGCCATCGAGCGCGCGTCCTTGCTTCGGATTCCGGTCGCTCCGGTCTGTAATGGCGAGACTGTGCAGACCCACGAACAGTTGATGGCGCGCGGTGTCTTCCTTCCCGATGCGGAAGGCCGCTTCGTGCAGCCCAGACGGCCCTATCGGATCGACGATGTCGATCCGCCGGCTCCGCGCCCCGCTCCGCGATTGGGGGCGGATACGCGGTCGGCTGCCTTCTCATCCGCAGCCAGCACAGCGGGCGAAGCGCTGGGCGCGCGGAGCTCGCCCGCAGAGCGTCCAGCCCGCGGAAATGACACGGCCGACCCTCTCCCTCTCGCAGGTCTGCGTGTTCTCGACATGACGGCCTGGTGGGCCGGGCCATCCGCATCGCATATGTTGGCGATCTTCGGTGCTGAGGTCATCCACGTCGAATCGGCGGGTCGTCCCGATGGTATGCGCATGGTCGGCGGCATGATGGCCGCCCACTACAGCGATTGGTGGGAGGCGAGCACGCACTTTCTGCATGCGAATAGCAACAAGCTCGGCGTGACTCTCGACCTCTCCAAGCCGAAGGGTCTCGAGCTGGTCGAGAATCTGATCGTCGAATGCGATGCGATCATCGAGAATTTTACACCGCGCGTACTCGACAATTTCGGACTGAGCTGGGATCGCGTGAAGGAGCTGAATCCGAAAGCGCTGATGATGCGCATGCCGGCCTTCGGGCTTTCGGGCCCGTGGCGTGACAATACAGGCTTCGCCCAGACGATGGAGCAGCTCTCCGGGCTGGCCTGGGTGACGGGTCATCCGGGCGATCAACCGCGGATTCCGCGTGGTCCTTGCGATCCAGTGGCCGGCATGCACGGCACCTTTGCGTTTCTCGTCGCGCTGGCGGAACGAGTCGCCTCGGGCCACGGGCATCACGTGGAGAGTACGATGGTGGAAGGCGCTCTCAACATCGCCGCCGAGCAGCTCGTCGAGTGGAGCGCCTACGGCAATTTGATGCAGCGCGAGGGCAATCGCTCGCCGCTCGCCGCACCCCAGGGCCTTTATCCCTGCGCGGATGGACAGCCCGGGATGGAGAAGTGGTTGGCGCTCTCGGTCTCCACCGATGCACAGTGGCGTGCGCTCCGCCTGGCCCTCGGCGACCCAGAGTGGGCGATGGATTCTGCCTTCGAGACGCGGGCGGGCCGTCACGAAGCCCATGACGCGATCGACGAGCATCTGTGCGACTGGACACGCAAGCGCGAACGAGCCGGGATCGTCGCCGAGTTGCGCGCCCTGGGCATTCCCGCCTCCGAGGTCGCGGATCAGTGCAGGCTCTTGCAGACCAATCCCCAGATCCGAGCACGGAGCTTCTTCGAAGCGCCCGAGCATCCGGTCGTTGGAGCGATGCCGCTGCCCTCGCTGCCCTTCCGCTATGCGAGTATCGATCGCTGGCTTCGGACGCCGGCACCGACGATCGGCCAAGACAATCAGCGTGTTCTGTGCGGAATTCTTGGCCTCTCACCTGGCGAGCTTCGCGATCTCGAAGCCGAGGGTGTGATCGGGACCCGACCCGAGGGTCTATAGCCTGGGTCTGACTCCGACTCTCACCCCTTCCCCCCTTCCCATGGATGGTCGGGAGCGTCCACGCCGTAGAGCTCGGCAGCGTTGGAGAAGAGGACTTTGTCGCGAACCTCCTTGGGCAGATCGCCGAAGGCCGCGTCGATCTTCTGGCGGACCTGGTCTCCGTAGAGGCAGATGGGATGGGGATAGTCGGTCTCGAAGAGCACGTGATCGGTTCCAATCTCCTCCAGGAGGCTCTGCACCGCGAACTCCTCGAAGAAGGTGCAGGACCAGACCTGCTCGCGAATGTACTCACTGGGACGTTTGATGAACTCGGGCTTCTCGCTCCGGACGTTCGCGTAGTCGAATCCGTGGTCGAGGGCC
>JAFDDH010000128.1 GCA_019310975.1 Deltaproteobacteria bacterium
GAGCAAGTCGTTGGCCTGCAGGTAGGAGGCCAGTGTCGTCAGATCGACGGGTTGGTTGTCGTCCTTCAGCCGCACCATCGCGTGGTAGAGCAGCTGATGGGCCGGATGGTAGAAGTCCGACTCTTTGAGCTCCGTCACCAGGCTGTGGATGGTGGCGTTGTCGAGGAGGATCGCCGACAGAACCGCCTTCTCGGCGGAGACATCACTCGGCGGGACGCGACCCGGCAGCTCGCTACCGCTCACGGCCCGCTGCGGCTGCCGGCCCCGCCCGCCACCATCGACCCGCCCGCCACCATCGAAATGTCCATACGACCCGTCGACGCTCAACCCACCCCCCGGCACCGACGCCGACACCCGCGGCGAAGTATGCACGCGACGTCCCTTGCGACCGGCACGAGCATCTTACTACACGCCCGAAGGGAGAGAAGCAGAGATGCGTGTCCAGTGGAAATACGAACGGTGTCCCGTGTATCCGCGATGCGCGGATACAGTCGCGGCGAATTCCCCTTCGACGCGACGGGTCGGCCCGCTACTCGGCCGCTTCCACTCTCACCTTCACCAGGGCGATCATCTCGCGCCGCAGTCGGACGCCGACCTCGTGCTCGCCGAGGCTCCTGATCGGCTCGTCGAGTGCGATCTTGCGCCGATCGATGCTGAGCCCCTTCTCCGCGAGCTGCTCGGCCACCTGAGCAGCCGTCACGGATCCGAAGAGCTTGCCCTCCTCCCCCGCCTGGGCAGAAAAGCAGAGGGCCGTCGCCTCGAGCTTGCTCTTCAGCGCTTCGAGGTCGCTCTGGTCCTTGGCGAGCTTCTCGCTGATGACGCGCTTCTGGTGCTCGAGTTCCTTGATCCGGGCCGAGGTGGCCAGGCTGGCCTTGCCCTGAGGAAGGAGATAGTTGCGTGCGTAGCCCGGCTTGACGCTGACGAGGTCCCCGGCGTCGCCGAGCCTGTGGACGTCCTCACGGAGGACGAGATGTACCAGTCCCATGACGTGGATCTCCGATCACATATGGCTGGGCGCATAGGGGAGCAGGGCGATGTGCCGAGCGCGCTTGATCTCCGTGGCCAACTTGCGCTGATGCTTCGCACACGTGCCGGAGATGCGCCGAGGCGTCATCTTACCGGTCTCGGAGATGAAGAGGCGTAGCGTCTTCACCTCCTTGTAGTCGAGCACCGCGCCCTTGTCGGCACAGAAGCGACACACCTTGCGGCGCTGAAACATGCCCTTCTTCTTGCCTTTGCGGGCCTTCTTCCGGGCCGCGGCACGCAGCCGGGCCTTGACCGTCATCGGCGCGCGCGGGCGATCGCTGCGCTCGAAGCGGCGCTCGCCCCGATCTCCACCCCGGTCTCCGCCCCGCCCGTATCCACCGCGATCGTCAGAGCGAGCGCCGCCGCGTTCACCCCCCCGGTCCGGCGGGCTCGGCGGGCTCGGCGGGCTCGGCGGGCTCGTATTGGTCGCCGCTGCGTCGTTCCGATCCCCAGGTCCGTCGGGTGCCGTCATGACTTGTCTCCTTCGTCGTCGGCCGCGGCCTCCTCCGGCGTCTCGGCCGGCCCCTCATCACCCGAGGTCTCGTCTCCGGCGTCCGCCGCGACCGCCTCATCGGCGGTCGACTCGTCCGCCTCCTCGGTCGCCTCCTCGGTCGCATCAGAAACCTCTGCTGCCGCTGCTGCCGCTGCTGCGGCCTTGGCGGCCGCGGCCTCAACAGCCGCGCGCTCCTCGGCCTCGGCGCGCGCCTTGGCCTCCTCGGCCTCGCGCGCCGCCTTGTCGGCCGCGCGCTTCTGCAGCTCGAGCTCCTTCTCCTTGGCCTCGGCCGTGCGCGCCTCGATGTCGAGCACCTTGTCCGAGGCCTTGACGGTCAGGAATCGCAGCACCGACTCGTCGAGACGCAGACTTCGCTCCAGCTCGGGCACGACTTGCCCCTCATCCAGGAACGAGAGCAGGTAGTAGTGGCCCTTGTGGAATTTGTTGATCTCGTAGGCGAGCTTGCGCTTGCCCTGATCGTGGCAGAGGAGCCGGATGGCGCCGCGGTCGGCCAGCGTGCCGTCCATGCGCTCGAGGATCGCCGCCGATCCCTCTTCAGAGATCTCCGGCTGGATGATGATGGTGAGCTCGTATTCCCGCACTCGCGTTCCTCCTGGACGGGCACTCTTGGCGCCCGAGCCCCCCCCTCGACTCTCGACTCTCGACTCTCGACTCTCGGTTCGAGCCACTCGGCGCTCGGAAAGTCTTGACCGCCTCCGGGTCGGGACCGGGGCGTGATGGGGACTGAGGGTTTGGATATGAAGGGACCAGGCGGCCCCGATGGAGCCCGGATTGATACCGCAGTGCGGGTGCTCGGGCCAGTCCGCCCGAGGGACTACAGCTCGAGGAGGAGCTGGTGAATTCGCGGATCGCCGGCCAGCTCGGGGTGGAACGTCGAGGCCAGGATCCGCCCCTCGCGCACCAGCACGGGCCTTGTATCCACGCGCAGCAGCACCTCCACGGCTGCACCCGGATCCTCGAGCTGGGGGGCGCGAATGAAGACACAGCGCATTCCGGCCAGCTCGGGATCGCCGCCCGGGTCCGAGCTGGCGCTGAACGAGTTCACCTGGGTCCCGTAGGCGTTGCGGACCGCCCGCACGTCGAGCAATCCAAGCGTGGGCACGGCGTCGTTGCGGACCTCCCGGGCCAGCAGGATGGCGCCTGCGCAGGTTCCCAGCATCGCGCCCCCGGCCACCGCGAAGGCCCGGAGCGGGTCGACCAGGCCGAGCCGCTCCAGCCCCTTCGAAATGGTGGTGCTCTCCCCTCCGGGCAGAATCACCGCATCGAGCCCAGCCAGATCATCCTTGCCGAGCACCGTCCGGCCAGCGACGTCCAGCTCCTCCAGGATGGTCAGATGCTTCTCCACCGCCCCCTGAACGGCGACCACACCCACCCGCCGCCGCCCCCGATCCCCACTCATCTCCGCTCCTCTCAGCTCTGCGCCGCGTCGCCCGGCGCTCTGCCTCCCGCCACACGGGAATCGGCGCCCGCAGGGTCCCGACCGCCACCCGGTCCTGCTGAGCCTCGATCGTTGTCGGGGGCCCACGGCCCCCGACCTACCAGCCCCGGTTGGCGAGCCGCTCGCTCTCGTCGAGGGTGGACATCTCGATGCCCTCCATCGCGTTGGCGAGCCCGCGGCAAGCGGCCATCACCTCGGCCGCATCCTGCCAGTGCGTGTTGGCGTGAACGATGGCACGGGCGCGCGCCGCGGGATCCTCACTCTTGAAGATCCCCGAGCCGACGAAGATGGCCTCGGCGCCGAGCTGACGGCAGAGCGCTGCATCCGGCGGCGTCGCAATGCCGCCAGCCGCGAAGTTTGGCACCGGCAGCCGGCCGTTCTCATGCACGAAGCGCACCAGCTCGTAGGGGGCCTGCAGATGCTTGGCGTGTGCCATCAGCTCCTCGGGTCGCAGCGACTGCAGGGTGCGGATCTCACCGCACACACTGCGCAGGTGACGCACCGCCTCGACGATATTGCCGCTACCCGCCTCTCCCTTGGTGCGGATCATGGCCGCACCTTCGCCGATTCGGCGCAGTGCCTCGCCGAGGTTGCGCGCACCGCACACGAAGGGCGACTTGAAATCGTGCTTGTCGATATGGTGCTCGTCGTCGGCGGGCGTCAGCACCTCGCTCTCGTCGATGAAGTCCACACCCAGGGCCTCGAGGACGCGCGCCTCCATCACGTGACCGATGCGCACCTTGGCCATCACGGGAATCGAGACCGAACGCTGGATGTTCTCGATCATGTCGACCGCGCTCATGCGCGCAACGCCGCCGTCGCGTCGAATGTCGGCCGGCACACGCTCCAGTGCCATCACCGCGCAGGCGCCCGCCTCCTGGGCAAGTTTTGCTTGCTCGGCGTCCGTCACGTCCATGATGACACCGTTCCGGAGCATCTCGGCGAGGCCGATCTTCAGCTCGAAAGACTCGGCGCCCGTCCTCTGATCATCGTTCCCACTGCTCTGGTCCGACATTTTCGTCTCTCCTCATCGGGTCGATTCGTACGCACCGAGGTGCGCGCTAGAGGTGGATACCCGGCGCGGACACCGTGCCCGCACGGTCCGAGATGCCGCCGGCCACCGCCCGGCCGAGGGCCTCGATGCCTCGCTCGATCTGCTCCGGCCCCGCCTGTGCGAGCGTCAGGCGCAGGCAGCGTGACGCCGCGCCATCGTGCAGGAACTGCGCGCCCGGCAGAAAGAGCACGCCGAGCCGGGCTGCATCCGCCACAAGATCCCGGGTGTCGAGCGCCACGGGCAGCTCCACCCACACTTGATAGCCGCCCTCGGGCCGCGTCCAATGCGTGCCCTCCGGAAGATGCTCTTCGAGCGCCTCCTGCAGGGCCTGGTGGCGCATGCGCAGCTCGCGCCGAATCCGGCCGAGATGACGGTCGTAGGCGCCCTCCTCGAGGAACTCGGCCAGCGCGGCCTGCAGCGGCATCGAGTCCGAGAGATCCGTGGACTGCTTGAGGGCGACGAGCGCGTCCACCGCACGCGGCCCGGCGGACGGCGCGGCGATGGAGCCGATCCGCAAGCCGGGGAAGAGTGACTTCGAGAACGAGTAGAGGTGGACGACCAGCCCATAGCGATCCAGCGCGGCCAGCGTCGGCACTGCGCGCCCACTCGAGCGCAGATCCATTTCGAAGGCATCCTCCACGATCGGCTTGCCGCAGCGTCGCGCAACTTCGAGCAGGGCCCGCCGGTGACTGGCCGAGGTGGTGATGCCCATCGGGTTGTGGAAGGTCGGAATGGTGTAGAAGGCCTTCACGTCGGGTAGCGCGAGCACACGCTCGAGTGCGTCGAGATCGGGCCCCTGCGACGACATCTCCACCGCAACGGGTCGCATGCCGAGCCCCGCCAATGTCGCCAGCACGTTTGGGTACGTGGGCGATTCTACGGCCACGCGCTCTCCCGCGCTGGCGAAGAGGCGCAGGGCCAACGAGATGCCCTGGCTGGCTCCATGGCAGAGCACGATGTCCTCCGCCTTCACGTCCATCCCGGCGCCGGCAAAGCGGGCCGCCAGTACGTCGCGCAGGCCGGCGTGTCCCTGGGCAGAGCCGTAGAGGAAGAGCTCGGCACCGCCCTTCGCGAGTGCGCGGTTGAGCGCACGGCGAAAGTCGGCCACCGGGTAGAGGGCCGGATCGGGGACCAACGAATGCAGTGGGACCGCGTTGGGCGCCGCTCCAAAGCGTGTGCGCGCGTCTCCGATGGCAAGCAGCCGCTCGATCTCGACGCTGAGTTCGAGCTGAGCGGGCTCTTCTGGCACGCGTCCGGGCGGTCGCAACACGAACGTCCCGCGCCCGACCGTCGACTCGAGCAGACCCTCGACGGCCAAGGCCTCGTAGGCGAGCGCGACGGTGTCGCGGTTGACGTCGAGATCGGTCGCCAGCCTGCGAATCGCGGGCAGCCGGGCACCGATCGAGAGCCGGCCCTGCTCGATCGCTCTGCGGATGCCATCGGCGATCTGCTGGTAGACGGGGCCGCCTTCCGCCGACTGGATTGCGAGATCGAGATCGGGCACCCCCCCAGGCTAGAATCCCCCTTCTATCCGGTCAATCTCAATTTGTCGGGACAAATTGGGAATATTGAGCCCTATCATCGCTATGGGGGGTGGGACAATTATCCGGCCATTACACCGCTCACGAATCCCTGGGCAGGACCCGGATCGGGTCGGGAGTCGCGCCGGAAGGAGCCTCCGGCGCTGTGCCCGCGACCTTCGGACCTTCGGCGGCAACCGCTTTCGGGACGCTTGCCGGCTCGCGCTTCCGGCTGCCGAGCCCCAGGGCGCGTCCGAGCACCACGGCGATGAGGCCGACCGCGCCGGAGAAGAGCGCGCCCATCTTGGCCTGGCCCTGGAGGATCGGATCCAGGTAGGCGGCGGTGGCGACGAAGAGCGCCACCGTCAATCCGAGCGCAGCGATGAAACCAGCCATGACCAGCTCGGCCATCCCCATGCCGGCGGGCAGCGCGAACCCGACGCGCACCGCGCCGACTGCCCCGAGCGTCACACCGATCGTCTTGCCCACCACGAGCGCGCCCAGGATCAACCAGGTCATCGGACCGATGGAGGTCAGCTCCACACCGGCGTTCACGAAGGCGAAGAAGAAGAGTCCGAAGTCCACCGCCAGCTTGAGCTGATGCTCGAAGAGGTGAAGTGGCGAGTGCTCGATGTGCAGGGCGGCGGCCGTCTCTTCGCCCATCACGTCTACTTCGTCCCGGCCGACAAACAATCCCGTGTCCTCGTGCGGGCCCGGCATGAATGGCACGATCATGACGAGAGCCAGGGCCGGATGCAGGTGTGCGAGGACGAGCCCCGCCCAGGCGAGCGGACCGCCAATGCCGACGTACACGTACCATTGGCGCACGTTCGCGCGCCGAAGCGCGTACGAGATCCCCATGCCGGCCACCACCAGGAGCAGGTAGACGGGTGCCACGGGATGGGAGGGGTCGCCGTAGAAGATGGCAATGATGATCAGGCCAATGGCGTCGTCGGCCACCGCGAGCAGCAGCAGGAAGGCCACGGCCGGATGGCCGCGGCCAAAGACCGTGCGCGCCGCCAACCACGCCAGCGCGATGTCGGTGGCGGTGGGGATCCCCCAGCCCCTGCTGAGCCCGGTGAAGTCGTCGACGGCGTGGTCGTAGATTCCGACCCCGAAGAGCAGGTGGAGACCGGCAAAGAATGCGACCACTGGACCCACGACGCCGCCAAGGGTTGCAACCAAGGGCGTGATCGCCTTGTGGATGGGGTTGAGGCTGCCGCCGGGCAGGGTCGACTCGGTGATCTCCTTCGCCGCGATACCGAAAAAGAAGACCATGAAGACATCGTTCACCAGGAAGTGGAAGCTGAGCGAGTGGCCGAAGACGGCGACGTCGCCAAAGGGATGCCAGTGCAGCACTTCCGCGTACCCGGCGGGCGACAGGTTGGCGGCCAGCATGGCGAGCAGCACACCCAAGAGCAACGGAATGGAGAACTCCTGAAGGTTCTCCATGAAGCGATTGCGGCGGTCCGTCATACCCCTCCCTGGGTGGAGCCGAGGTTCTAGCTTACAACGCGAGGCAGACCGGCGGAGGCGCGAGAGCACGCATGCGGCCAGCCGATCAGACCTGATCCCCTTGGGAAGAAGCGACGTTGGCGCGATCCATTGCCGTCGCGATACCGCGCAGGGCGAAGCAATCGAGCGCGTCGACGGCCGCGATGATCCGAGCGTGCAGGGGCTCGCGCTCGGCCTCGTCGAAATCGGCGAGCACGTGGTCGATCACGCCAACGCCCTGCGGCGGACGCCCAATTCCAAAGCGCAGCCGCGGTACGTGCAGGTGCCCGAACGCTGCGAGGACGCTCGACATACCGCGGTGGCCGCCCGCGCCGCCACTCGCGCGCAGTCGGATGCGGCCCAGCGCCAAGTCGAGGTCGTCGAAGACTACGATCAAATGCTGCGCGATGTCCAGGTCTGGCAGCTGGCTCAGGACGTCCACCACGCAGTCGCCCGACTTGTTCATGAAGGTCAGTGGCTCGAGCAGGCCGACCCTGCAGCCGTCCACCTCGCCCACACCCAGCCGGCCCGAGTCACACTTGGCGTCGAAGAGAATGCCGTGACGCTCCGCGAAGGCTTCGACGACGCGGAAGCCGACGTTGTGCCGGCTCTGCGCATAGCCCGGTCCCGGATTGCCGAGCCCGACGATCAAGCGGTCGGGCCCACCGGCCGCGTCATGCGGCCGATCGAGCCCCAGTCCCCTGCGGATCGCCGAGCGAAGCCATCCGACGCCCGGAAGCGGCAATCAGTCCTCGCCGTCCTCGTCGGACTTGGCCTTCTCCTCGCCCTCGGCGGCGGCCTCGCCCTCTTCGCCCTCGACAACCTCCTCGCCTTCGGCAGGGGCCTCTTCCTCTTCGACGACACCCTTGGGCGTGATCACGCTGACCACCGAGAGGGTCGCGACGGACACCATGGTGATTCCGGCCGGTAGACTGAGATCGCTCACGTGCAGCGAGTCGCCGACTTCGAGACCATCCACATTGGCGATCACATCGTCCGGGATCGCGCTCGGCAAGCACTCGATCTCGACTTCGCGAAGGGTGTGCTCGATGACGCCGCCCATCACGACGCCCGGGGCACTGCCCTCGAGGCGCACCGGAATGGAGAACTGCATCGCCCGCTCGGGGTTCACCTCGAAGAAGTCGGCATGCACGATCCCGCCGCGCACCGGCTCGCGCTGAAGCTCCTTGACGATCACGGTACGCCCGGCCACCGAGTCTTCGCCTTCGAGATCGAAGAGCGTATTGATGCCCGCATGGCTGGTCTTGATCTCCCGCTCGAGGTCCGCCGGATCGATGCTCAGCATTACGTTCTGATGACCGAATCCGTACACGACCGCGGGCACGCGACCGGACACGCGAAGCCTGCGATTGAATTGCTTGCCCGTGCCCTCACGGATCTCGACGCGGATGGATGCATCTCCCACAGCTCTCTCCTTGCTACGACTTGCTACGAATTGGTATTGGTCGCAGCCGCTGCGCGGGGCGCTCGTCGCGGCCCGGACTCGTACCCGAGACTCGTTCGGTATGACGCGCAGGCGCTCAGAACAGGCCGCTGACACTCTCTTCGTTGTTGATTCGGCGGATCGCCTCACCGATCTGGTGGGCGACCGAGACTACGTGGATCTTCTCGTGACCGCTCGCCTCTCCGCGCAGCGGTATCGTGTCGGTCACGATGAGTTCGCCCAGAACCGACTCGGAAATCCGCTTGAGGGCGGGACCCGAGAGCACGGGGTGGGTGATTGCGGCGTAGACGTCCGTGGCCCCCTCGTCGACCAATCCCTTGGCGGCCTCGCAGAGGGTACCCGCGGTATCGACCAGGTCGTCGACGATCACGCAGGTCTTGCCCTCTACGTTGCCAATGATGTTCATCACCTTGGCGACATTGGCCATCTCACGGCGCTTGTCGATGATGGCCAGGCTGGTCCCCAGGCGCTTCGCGTAGGCGCGCGCGCGCTCTACGCCACCGGCATCGGGTGAGATGATGATCTTGTCACCCTCGACGCGCCGCTCCACCGCGTCGAGGAGCAGCCGCGTCGCGTAGAGGTTGTCGACGGGAATGTTGAAGAAGCCCTGCAGCTGTCCCGCGTGGAGATCCATGCACAGGAGACGATCGGCCCCAGCCGTCGTGATCAAATCCGCCACCAGCTTCGCGGTGATGGGCACACGCGGCTTCACCTTGCGATCCTGGCGCGCGTAGCCGTAGTAGGGGATCACGGCGGTGATGCGCCGCGCCGACGAACGCTTGAGCGCGTCCATGGTGATCAGCAGCTCCATCAGATTCGTGTTGGCGGGCGCGCACGTCGACTGCAGTACGAAGCAGTCGCGGCCGCGCACGTTCTCGCCAATCTCGACGCTGCACTCGCCGTCGCTGAACGTCCCGACGTCGGCCTTGCCCAGCTCGACATCGAGATAGGTAGCGACTTCGCGCGCCAGCGCGACGTTGGCATTTCCGCTGAAGAGCTTCATTTTCGGCATGCTGACGGTCTCTTCACTCACCCAGCCCGTCCATCGGCCAGACCGGCCGCGAAGCAATGGCTGGGGCGGTAGGACTCGAACCTACAAATGGCGGCTCCAAAGGCCGCTGCCTTACCATTTGGCGACGCCCCAGAACTACGCTCCGACTCACAACTCCAAAGCGGGGCCGCGATCGCGCACCAGGCGGGGCCAGCCCACCCGAGACGCCCGTCCGAGCACCGCAAGTTTACCCGTCGCCCTCGGTCGCAGCGACCCGACCCCAGCCCGACGTCCCGAGATCGAGCGTCCCGAGCCCCGCCTCCGCGGCCTGCCGGTCTTCGAAGACGCCAAAGAGCGTGGCGCCGCTGCCCGACATTCCAACCGCCAGCGCACCGGCCTGGGCCAGCTGGCGCGAGAGCTGCCCCACTGGGGGGCAGAGCCTTCGCGCAGCGGGCTCGAGATCGTTGCGCAGGAGAGACTCGAGGCACCTGGACCGAGTCGCGAAATCAGACGATTCCGCTGCCCGCAGGTCCGAGAGCGCCCGCATCGTAGAGCCTGCCTGTGGCTTCGTCAACGCGGGTGCGAGCACATCCCACGCACCGTAGACCGCCGCCGTGGCGAGGGATTCTCCGGGATTGGCGAGCACCAGGCTGAGCGCCGGCAGCCCACCTATGGGCTTCACCTGCTCGCCGATCCCGGTCACGAGGGCAGGCCGCGGCGCCAGGAAGAAGGGCACGTCGGCCCCGATGGCGAGCGAGATCTGGGTCAGCTCGAGCGGCGTCAGGCGGCCTGGACGAAGGGCGCATAGCGCACGCAACACCGCACCCGCGTCGCTGGACCCGCCGCCCAGCCCGGCCGCCGCAGGAATCCGCTTCACCAGCCGGATCTCGACGCCATCGTCGAGCCCAGCGCGATCCAGGAATGCCCGCGCGGCGCGAGATGCCAGATTCTCTTCGTCGGCCGGCACGTCCGAGAGTGTGTGCCCAGCCGCGTCGAGGGAGAGCTCGAGGGCCAGCCGCACCTGGCCGGGCGCCTTGACGAGTGCCACCTCGACCTCGTCGTGCAGATCGACGGGGACCATCAGGCTCTCGATCAGGTGGTAGCCGTCGGCGCGTGTACCCAGGACGCGCAGCCCCAGGTTGATCTTGGCCGGCGCGGGCAGCGCGATCTTCGTGGCCTCCGAACTCACGGCCATCGCCAAGAAGCGCTCGTCACTCCCCCAGCTCGACGAAGCGGATTCGGAGCTCGTAGAGGAGGCTCTCGAAGAGCTTCGCCTCCTCGGGTTCCAGGCTGCCGCGCGTCTTCTGATGCAGCATCTCCAGGGTGTCGATGGTCTGCCGCGCCAGCAGGCGATCGGGTGGCATCTTCTGGCCAGAGTCCGGCTCGGACACCAGGCCCATCTGATACAGCGCGGTGGTGGAGAGCGACAGAATGAAGGTCGAGAAGTCGATCGCGGGCAACTGTCCGCGGCCGGCCGTCTCCTCCCGGTCGTCAGTCGCCATCTTCAGTCGCCTTCTTCAGTCGCCATGGAGCAGCTGCTCGCCGCCCCTCGGCCTCGCGGCGCGCTCTACGTCCTGCGCCTCCAGCCCGCGGCGGGCGCTGGTGAAGCGCTGGACCACGGTGGCCGTTGCACCCACCGCGAGCACCCAGAGTGCAATCTGCATGATTCCGAATAGCCCACCGGCGATCAGAAGCACGATCCGCTCGCCACGCTCCACGATGCTGCCACCGCGCAGCTCGACATCGATCGCCTCGGCGCGTGCCTTGGTGTACGAGGTGAGAACGCTGGAGATCATGCCGACGCCGGCGACGAGCGCCGTGGTCTGGTCACCGGTGAGCGCATAGTGGACGACGAGGCCAAGCAGCACCGCCATGTCGACCATGCGATCGAGTGTCGAGTCCAGGAAGGCGCCGAAGGCCGTCGAGCCGTCGAAGTGCCGGGCGACGACGCCGTCCACGAGATCGAAGAGTCCGCCGAGCAGGAGCAGCAGCGCGCCGACTACGAACTCGCCCATCCCGAACGCGATGGCGGCACCCACGCAGATTGAGGGCACCGAGCACCGTCAACAGATTGGGATCCACCTTCCGCTTGAAGAGGAAGGGGAAGATCGTGTGGATCCACTGGTCGAGCCGGTCGCCGAATTTGTCCTTGATCACCTGGCCACTCCGTCTCAGGCCCTTCAAGGTAGCGGCGGCGGCCCGGCAGGCGACTGCCTGCCGCCTTGGCCGCCTTAGCCACCTTAAGCCGCCTTATAGCCGCCTTAGCCGCCGGGCGTGCTCGACCCCGAGTCAGCCCCCACAGGGGCAGGGGTCGCGGCCGGGGGCGACTCCGGCTCCTCGTCTTGGGTAAGAACATTGTCCGCGCGATCGGGCAGCGCGTCCAGCTCGGCTTGGAGCTCCTCGTCGCTTACCCAGTCACGCCGGCCGTGCAGCCGGCAGTCGAACTTCAGCTTGCGCTCGGA
>JAFDDH010000335.1 GCA_019310975.1 Deltaproteobacteria bacterium
ACCCCGTTTCGGACCCTAGCGCAGGAGATTCGATCGGTGGCTGCCCCGAATAGCTCGACACAGGTAAACCCAGCGCGGAGCTTGACGCTGCGCTTCTCCGCTCTGCTCTCGCTCTTCGTCGCTCTGCTCGGCGGTACTTATCTCGTGGTCTCGAACGGGCTGACGGCCAAGGAGCACGACAGCCTGCTGGTGAACCTTGCCGGTCGCCAGCGCATGCTCACCGAAAAATACGGTCGGGAAATCAACCTCGCTCTCGCCCGGCTGGCCGTTGACGACGGCGAGAGGGCGAAGGATGCGGAGCGAGCCGCGGCCGTGACGGCGGGACTCTTCGAGGCCACACTCGCCGCCCTGCTCGACGGTGGCGAGGTCGATAACGGAGATGGAGAGCGAATCCAGCTTCCGCCCATACAAGGTAGCGAGATCATCGAGCAGCTCCGTAGAACCGAAGCTGAGTGGTTGAGCCTGCGTCGAGCCGGCGCGTTGGCGCTGAAGAGCCATACCGCACGGCACCCGTCTCGCGGCACAGGGGGCGAGGTCCAGACAGCGCGGACGCTGGCCGAGATGGATCACGCGGTCCTGCTGGTCCAGCAGCGCAGCGAAGCGAAGCTCCGCAGGGTCGATACCCTCATGAGATGGGCGATCGCCGTGGGAGCACTTCTGTTCGCGGCGACCGTCACGTTCGTGCGCACGACGATCGTGACGCCTTTGGGCGACACCATGACGACCCTTTCCCTGACCAACGTGCGACTCCGGAGGGAGGCCATTCAACGAGAGGCCGCGGAGACGACACTCCGCGAGCAGGAGGCCCTGATCAGTTCCGTCCTGGAGACCGCCGCCGATGGGATCATCACCATCGACGGAAGCGGAACCATCGGGTCCGCCAATGATTCCGCCTGCCGAATCTTCGGCTATGCGGCGGCGGAGATCATCGGACACAACGTCCAGATGCTGATGCCGGCTGTCTTCCGCGAACGGCACGAGAAGGCCCTCGGGCGCTATCTCGAAACCGGAGAACGCAAGATCATCGGCAACAGCCGCGAGGTCGTCGGACTTCGCAAGAACGGCACTGTCTTTCCGATGGAGCTGGCGGTGGGCGAGGCGAAGCTAGGCAAAGGGAGGCTCTTCTCCGGCATCATCCGAGACCTGGAAGAGGAGAGAGGAAAAGACGAGCGCCTCGGCCACATGTTGAAGCTCTTCGTCGACGCGACAGACCCAATCGTGATCGGAGACCTGGAGGGCCGGATCATCGATCTCAACGATGAGGTCGTCCGGGCCTACGGGTACAGCCGCGAGGAGCTGCTGGGCGAGCCTTTCATGTCGCTGGTGCCACCGGAGCACGACCCGATGGCAGACGACCTGCTCCGGTGCTGCCTCGACGGCGAGGAAGTGCGCAGCGTCGAGATCGTGCACAGAACCAAGGCCGGGAGGGACATCCCTGTGCTCCTCAGCATCTCCCTGCTCACCGACGAGAATGGCCTGCCCAACGGCATCGCGTCCCACGCCAAGGACGTATCCGAACAAAAGGAACTCCAGGCTCAGTTGCTCCAGGCACAGAAACTCGAGGCGATGGGCACGCTCGCCGGGGGAATCGCCCACGATTTCAACAACCTGCTGACCTCGATCCTGGGTTCCAGCGAGATCTTGACCGACCAGTTGGAGCCCGGCGGACGGCTGGCCCGCTCGGCCCAGCGCATCCAGAAGGCGGCGGAGCGGGCCGCCGCGCTGACGACCCGGCTGCTCGGATTCAGCCGAAAGCAAGTCACGCAGCGCGTCGGGCTCGACCTGAACCGGGTCGTAGAAGAGATCGAAGAACTCTTCGTGAGGACCCTCTCGGAGAACGTCGAGTTCAAGACGGATCTCGCCTCCGAGGGACTCCACGTCCTCGCCGATGAGGGCCAGCTCGGGCAGGTATTGATGAACCTCGTCGTCAACGCCGGAGATGCCATGCCGACCGGCGGGAAGTTGCTCTTGACGACCGTTTCCGAACAGATTCCAGGTGATCGAGCCCGAATGCTCGACATCCCACCCGGCCGCTATGTCGCCCTACGCGTTCGCGACAGCGGCGAGGGAATCGCCCCCGAAGTACTGAGCCAGATCTTCGACCCCTTCTTCACGACCAAGGAGGTCGACAAGGGAACCGGGCTCGGACTCTCTACATCACTCGGAATCATCCGGGAACACGCCGGGGCGATCGCCGTGGAGAGTGAGGTGGGGGTTGGAACGACGTTTACGATCCTGCTGCCGGAGGTCGAACCTTCTTCGACGATCGAAGCGGAGCCGGTGGGCGCAGCGCCCCCCCGGACACAGGCTTCGGGGGAAACCATCCTGCTGGTCGAGGATGACGAGATCATGCGAGACCTCTTGAGCGAGGTCTTGGAGGAGGAGGGCTACAACGTCGTGGTCGCGCCCGAGCCCGTAGAAGCCCTATCGCTCTCGAGTGCTCTCGATGGGGGGATCGCACTTGTCGTCACCGATGTCGTGATGCCAAGCATGAGCGGCTTCCTGCTCGCAAGAGAGTTGCGGGCCCAGCGACCCCAGATCCGGATTCTCTACATGTCCGGCTATACCGACCAGATGTTGGCCGATCAGGGTGACCTCAGAGACGATGATCCCTTCATTCGCAAACCGTTCGGAAACGACACGCTGCTCGCGAAGGTACGTGAAGTCCTCGATGCCTGAGTTCAGGTTCCCCGCAGCGCATCGAGGAGACGCTGGCGAGTGAAGGGCTTGGAGAGGTTGGCACTCGCCCGATCGCTCGCTGCGCGGGCGCCCGAGGCGCTCATCGCGACCACGCGAGAGGGCAGCAGAATCGCTGGAGTACATCGGCTCAGGTGATCACGAAGCGACTGGAGCAACGTGAGATGGCAGAGCAGGACCTCGAAGCTGCTCTTGCGCATCTCCCTCACCGCCTGCTCCACGTCCGCCGCCTGGTGAACCACGAAGCCCCGCTCGAAGAGCAGGTCCTCGACCACATCTCGGATCTCCGAATCCTCATCCACCACAAGCAGCCGCCACGTCTCGGCCATCGTCACCACCTCACAACTCGGAAGAAATGCACCAGGCACTCCCTCCTCCCCCAAAGCGGCTGCAACCACCATGCCAGAGCGCCGCGCCGAGAGGAGGCCCCTCCCTACCTCCCCTTGTGGTGTCACACCCCTTTGCGCGGCGATCGGACCCTTCTCGCGTCGAGGATGCTCCGGGGTACGGGAAACGCCCGCCCGAGAGCGAAAGACCAAGCATCTAGCTCCGTCGCATTGGCGGATGTCCTGTAGTGGCTAGAGCGAATAGGAGTTTTAAGCGGCGTTTTCAGCACGACCGATAAGTACTGTTCTGACAACTACAAGTCGCAATGAGGCATATTGACCCCGTTCCGGGAATGAAGAAGAAGCGTGAAGCCGCGGAGAATCTCTCGCTCGAAACCTGCGATGATCTACACGATTCTGCCGACGCCGTAGCGGATCTCCTTCGTGACAATCCCGCTCCGCTTGTAACAACCGAAGATTTGTCTGCCTGTGTCGACGCTGAGATCGCTCGCGCGATCCCGGAACTTGTTCATTCTTGTCTAGCCGGCGATATGTCGGTCGACGTGGCCTGGAAACATCTCGATGAGAAATTGGTCGAGGCGTGTTTCGTCAAGAAATAGGCCGCCGGATCCGCCGCATAACAATCCCCTGAACCAGACGAGGCGCTCGCCGAGTTGAGAGGGGAAATCCGGGCCTGTCGCGGAGGAACCGCGAGAGTCCCTTTTGCTGTCTGGCTCCGTGGCTGTATCTTCTCGACGAACCCTTTGAGGCGGGCCTCGCAGGTTATGGGTGGTTCCGCTGGGTAGCACTGCGGAGATCGATGGAACACCGCGACACCCTTTTTACGATCGCCGAGTTCGCGGTT
>JAFDDH010000129.1 GCA_019310975.1 Deltaproteobacteria bacterium
AAGCAGGATGCGCAAGGCACCGTGCGCCACTTCGGGCAAGGTCACGAGACGGAGCGTCGCGTCGGTTGGCGCACAGTCCACCACAATGAAGTCGAAGTGGCCGCTGCGCGCGTGTTCGTCGACCGCCACGAGCGTCGTCAGCTCCTCGGCGCCGGGAAGCCGCGCCAGCTCCGCGGCCACCACCTCCTCGATCCCCTGATGGCGGAAGAGTGAGACCAGATAGTCTCGAATGCGTCCCCAATGGCGGGCGAGCTCTACACGCGCATCGACCTCGAGTGCCGACAGGCGATCGCCAACCTTCACCGGCTCGGCGCCCAGCCGCAGACCGAGCACGTCGCCAAGACTGTGCGCGGGATCCGCCGAAATCAGCAGCGTTCGGTGACCAAGAGCTGAAGCGTGCACCGCAGTCGCCGCAGCCGTCGTGGTCTTCCCAACGCCTCCCTTTCCGGTGTAGAGGACGACCCGCATGCGGGTACGGTATCACGCTGCGTTCGGCACCTCCCGCAGCGCAGCCTGCGGGGCCGCCTTTCGGACACTCGGCAGGCCGGCGAGCGACATCTCACTTCCGCGCCATGTCCAGCGGTGGTCGCAGCGCGCGCACTCCGCCATGTGCAGCAATGCCCCATCGTACACGGAATCGCAGTGGATCTGTCCGCTGCCGCAGACCGCACAGCTCAGCCGGGATGCCGCCGGAACCAGAAGTCTCGAATCCGCCATCTCCTGCCTCTCCTTCCCCCTCTCCCTCTTTTCCCTCTTTTCGCTCTTTTCGCTCTTCTCGCTCTTCTCGCTCTTCTCGCTCTCCCTCTCCTTCCTCCCTCTCCTTCTCCATTTCTCCTTCCCGCTTCGCCGCCTCTCCCGCCAAGGAAGAGGAAATCACCTGCGTGTGACAAATCGGGTCACGGCAGGATGGGAATCGCGATTCGCGTTTGAGGATCTTCCCCGTCGGGCCAGTGGCGACCCGGCTCCGCCGTGCAGTCCAAAGGCCCATCGGCTTGTTGATCTTGCCGCAGCGCCAGATCACCTCAGTTTGCGTTTGAGGATCTTCCCCGTCGGGCCTTTGGGAAGCTCCGCGATGATCTGCACGCTGCGTGGATATTTGTAGGCCGAGAGGCGCTGCTTGCAGAAGGCGATGATCTCTTCCTCGGTCGTGTTGGCGCCGGGGGCCAGCGCCACGACGGCCTTTACCTCCTCACCGTGACTCGCGTGCTCGACCCCGATCACCGCGGCTTCCACGATCGCGTCGTGTTGGTACAAGACCTCTTCGACCTCACGTGGGTACACGTTGAAGCCACCACGCAGGATCATGTCCTTCTTCCGATCGACGATCCAATAGCATCCGTCGACGTCCCGGTAGCCGATGTCGCCCGAGTGGAACCAGCCATCTCTGATCGTCTCCTTGGTGGCGTCGGGACGATTCAGGTAGCCCTTCATGATGTTGTGGCCGCGGATGCAGATCTCGCCGCGCTCATCGTCCGGCAGCGGCTTGTCGTCGTCGCCCAGGATCGCCATCTCGACACCCCACACCGGGTAGCCAATGGAGCCGGCCTTGCGTGATCGGCCGATCGTGTTGAAGCTGGCGACCGGCGACGTCTCGGAGAGACCAAAACCTTCGAGAATCTTGACGGGGAATTTCTCTTCGAAGGAAGTCATCACCTCCACGGGCATCGGCGCACCGCCCGTCATGCACATCTGCAGGCTCGATACGTCGTACTCGCGCTCACTCTGAAAGTGCAGCAGCGCGAAGTACATGGTGGGCACTCCGGCAAAGAGCGTGATGCGGTCGCGCTCCATGATCTCGAATGCCGCCTCGGGCTCGAAGCGCGGCAGCAGACTGAACGATCCGCCCGCCGCGATGGTGGCGTTCTGGATGCAGGTCTGTCCAAAGGAGTGGAAGAGCGGAAGCGTCGCCAACGAGCGCAGCTCGGTGGCCGGAAGGTCCACCAGCTTGGGAACGACGAACGCGCAGTTGAGGAATAGGTTGCTGTGGCTGAGCTCGGCACCCTTGGGCTGCCCGGTGGTGCCGGAGGTGTAGAGGATGACAGCCGTGTCGTCCGCGCCGGTCGGATGCGGAAAGTCAATCGGCCGGTGGGCCGCCATCTCGGCCAGTGTGCCCGCGCCCTCGCCGCCAGCGACGACTACCGGCAGGTCGATCGCCTCCGCGCCCTTGCACCCCGGCTCTGCGAAGAGTGGGTGGACGAAGAGCAAACGCGACTCGCTGTCCTTCAGGAAGTACGTGACCTCCGGCGCCGCCGCCAGCACATTGATCGGCACCACGGCCGCGCCCGCGTAGAGGATCCCGAAGTACGCGATCGTGAACTCGGGCACGTTCGGAACCAGCAATGCGACCTTCTCGCCGGCCTGAATGCCGCGTTCACGGAGGGCGCCGGCCACGCCAGCGGCGGCGCGGTGCAGCTCAGCGTAGGTGAGTGAGAAATCGTTCAGGCGTAGGACCACGTCATCCGGGTGATTGTCGTGTCCGGCCTGCAGGATGGTTCCGAGATTGAGGGACATAGGACTCCTCGTCACTGAGTCGCCCGACTGTTTCGGACGCCGCTTCAATCTACCCCCGTTCGAGGCCGGCGTCACAATCCCTCGCCGAGCGCCCGGGATCGCGACGGAAGCTGCGTTATGGTTGCCGCCGCCCCGCGAGGCGGGCTTTCACCCATGGACGATTCGAGCCCTCAGACGAGCCCCAATCACCGCACTGGCGAGCGCCGCACGCTGGTGCTGCTCGCACTCGGCGCAGCTGCCGGCCTGCTGATGGCGTCCGTGGGCCTGCTCGAGCCCGGCGGCGAACTCGGTGCAGCCATTCCCGACGACGCCGTGGCCATCGTAAATGGCGAGGTGATCCGGCGCGACGACTACCTGCGGCTGCTGGCGGGCTTCGAGAGCGACACGCGCAATGCACTCGACGATGCAGACCGCCGTCACGTCCTCGACCGCATGATCGACGAGGAGCTCCTGGTGCAGCGTGGCCTGGAGCTCGGCTTGGCCCAGATGGACAGACGCGTGCGCGCCGACCTGACGTCTGCGCTGATCGCCTCGGTGGTGAGCACCGCCGAGGAGCGCGAGCCCACGGAGACGGAGCTGCGCGACTTCTACGCCAGAGAGCGCGACTTCTTCACGCGCCCCGGAAGGTTGCGCGCGCGGCAGATCTATTTCCGCACTTCGGGCGCCGGCGGCGTGGAGGCAGCGCAAGTCCGCGCCGAGGTCGCGCGCGCCGAGATCGTCCAGCACGGACGGCCCTTCGTCGCGGTTGCATCCGAGTTGGGTGACGAGATGATCTCACCCTTGCCCGACACCCTGCTGCCCGCCATCAAGCTGCGCGAGTACATTGGGCCCAGCGCGCTCGCTGCGGTGGAGAGGCTGCAGGTCGGCGAGCTCAGCCAACCCGTGCGCTCGGGGGTCGGCTTGCACCTGCTCGAGCTCGTCGACCGCACGCCCGCGATCTCACCTCCCTACGACGAGATCGCAACCCAGGTGCGCGTCGAGTGGCGCCGTCGCACTGGCGACCGCGCTCTACGCGCCTACCTGGATCAGCTGCGCGAAGAGGGCGACGTCATCGTACAACTCGCCGATCCAACCTAGCCCCCCGCCGACAGCCCATTCGAAAAAACGCCCGAGGCCAGGGGGATGGACGCCTGGCGTGAAATAGAGCGCAGTAGAACCGCCCCCAACAAAGCCCCGCACACCCAACCCCCACCCACGCCGAATCAGCAGTGCCCCCCAGACGAGCCATTCACGCCAGGCGTCCATCCCCCTGGCCTCGGCACCCACATCAATCCGCTAATACATCCGGCTAATCATCACGCACCAGGAGCAGACAACCACCCAAGGGTCCACCGCCCGCTGCCGCCACCGCCACGCTGGGCTCAACGGGTACCTGGCGAGCACCGCCTTCGTGCCAGAGCTGCACCGCCGCCTCGTGGAGAAACCCGAAGCCGTGCAGGCGCCCGGCCGAGAGCTGGCCGCCGTGGGTATTGAGCGCGATCTCGCCGTCGAGCGCTATCGCCTTGCCGTCCTCGATGAAGCGCCCCGACTCGCCCTTGGCGCAGAAGCCGAGCGCCTCCAGCCAACACATGGTGATGAAGCTGAAGCCGTCGTAGAGCTCGGCGACGTGCACGTCGCTGGGGCGAAGATCCGTGCGTTCCCACAGCATTGCGCCGGCGTCGCGCAGCGCCATCGTGGTCAGGTCGTCGAATTGATCCCACGACGGGCGCCCGCGCAACGCGCTGCCAACCGCCTCGACGCGCAGCGGCGTCTTGCGGCAGTCGCGCGCGGCATCCGTGGCGGACACGATGATGGCCGTGCTGCCGTCCACCGGCGCATCGCAATCATAGAGACAGAAGGGATCCGAGATCATGCGCGCCGCGAAGTAGTCGTCCATCGTCATCGGATCGCGATAGACGGCGTTCGGATTGAGCCCAGCGTTCTTGCGGGAGTTCAGCGCGATCTGCGCCATCTGTTCGCGTGTGGTACCGAACTCGTGGAAGTGCCGGCGCGCCATCATCGCGATCCACACCGCCGCCGAGGCCGCACCGAAGGGCAGCGTCCACTCCATGATGCCGCTGGCGCGAAAGCCGCCTCCCCCGCCCGCCCCGAGTCCGGCCCGTGGGCCCCCGCCCTGAGCGGTGGATTCCCATACTGTGCGGAAACACAGGACGTGACGCGCCAGTCCGGTCGCGACAGCCGCGCAGGCATTGATCACCGCACCCAGCTGTCCCGGTAGCTCCGGCCCACCACAGAACCAGTTGAGGTTCAGGCGCAGCATCTCCTGAACCTCGGTGACGCCAGCACCCGTGAAGCCCGCCGGGGCCTGCATGTTGCCAGGGTACGTGGAGAGTCCGTCGATGTCGTCCCGCGTGAGTCCGGCATCCTCGATGGCCTCGAGGCAGGCGTCTGCGGTGAGGGCGAGCGGGTCGATATTGAGGCGCCGCCCCACCGCCGACTGACCAACGCCCGTGATCGCCGACTTTCGCTCCAGATTCCTGGCTTTCATTCGATGTGCTCCGCTCGGCATTTCGCGGCGTTCGGATCGGGCTCGAAGAGCGGAATGTGGATGCCTTCGTCGCGCTCCTCGAAACAGACCTTTACCGGCATGCCGATCTGCACGTCCTCGGGTGCGCAACCAACCAAGTTGGTGGTGAGCCTCAGCCCGGCCTGCTCCTCGATGTCCACGATGGCGACGATGTAGGGTGGATCGAAGCCGGGGATCCAGGGGTGGTGATTCACCGTGTAGGTATGCACGGTGGCGCGGCCGCTGACCGCCTCCGGCGTGAGTGCACGACCCAGGCACTCCGGGCAGATCGGCAGCGGCGGATGCACGTATGTGCTGCAGGCATCGCAACGCAGGAAGCGCAGCTCGCCCTCTGCCCCGCCATGCCAGAAGTGCTCGTTGTGGGGCCCGACGGCCGGCAGTAGACGAAAGGGCTTGTCGCTCATGCGGATTCTCTCCAGCGCGCAGGCAACGCGCACCCAACAGGCTCTGTTTCAGCCCGGAACGCATTCGCGCGGCACGGCGTGTGTACGGCAGCATGCGGAGCTTCGACGGAACGGATCGAATTCTCGACCGGGACTAGGCTCATCCAGTCACCGTGCGATGGACGATGCGCGCCGAGGTCTCGACGAGGTCGTCGCGCGTCACGCCGAAGCGCTCGAGCTCTCGGCGGTAGGCCGCGAGGCGCTCGAGGATGGCGGCGAGACCGGCCGCCGCGGCCAGCGGGTGCTCGCCCGTGGCCGGCTTGTCGCCGCGGTTCCGCTTGACCTGCGCCGCCAAACCCATGAGAACGGGCTGCATGGCCTCGCTGCGCACCGCTTGGAAGCGCGCGTCGCCCTCGTCCGAGGCGGTGTTGCGGATGCGCAGCACAGCGCGGTGCTGGTCCCAGTGGTCGATGAACGCGGACGCGATGCGGCGAGCGCGCTCGAGGCCGGCTTCGCCCCGCCAATCTCCGTCCAGATGCTCGAGGATGCTGGGCATCTCGTTGCTGGCCTGGCCGGCCAGGCAGAGCACCGCATCCTCGACGTCCTTGAAGTACTGATAGAAGGCAGCCGGCGACGTACCGACCTGACGGGCGATGTCGGCAACCCGCAGATCGCGCAGGCTCTTCTCGTCGAGCAGTCCGGTGGTGGCGTCGAGCAGGCGCTGGCGGGTCGTCTGAGCGCGCGGCCCCAGCACCCGACCGGTCTGATCGAGGATCACCTCGCCTTCGTCGCTCATGGCTGGCCGCCCCTCTCTACTCCGCGGACCCGTGGGTACCTTCCTGACACTCCGTCAGATCCGGAGTCTACCCCATCGTCACGCCCCTCTGGGTCCTCGGCAGGCCCGCTCATGGCGATCCACAGACCCGCTCGTGGGCCGTCACAGAACCCGCTCGTGGGCCGTCACAGAACCCGCTCGTGGGGCCCCGTCCACCAGACCCCGCTCGTGGCCGTCCACCAGACCCCGCTCGTGGCCGTCCACAGACCCGCTCGTGGCCGTCAGTCCAGGTCCACCACCACCGCAATGCTCTCCGTGTAGCCGCCGAAGGGGTGCGAGAGCCGCGCGAGCAGGTAGCGATCCCGGAAGCGCTGCCGGATGGCGGCCGCGTCGTCCGGATCGTCGACCACGCGGGCCGTGCCCGAGAGGCGCTGGCCGCCAATCCGAAGCTCGACGGCGCCGTTGGCGCGTACGTTGCGGCACCAATGGGGGCCACTGGCGCTGCCGGTGAGGTAGACGGTGTCGGGGCCGAGCGCGAACCAAATGGTTACCTCGCGCGGCTCGCCGGACTTGCGACCGAGTGTGGTGAGATGGCAATTCCAGCTGCGCTCGAGGGCCGAGAGATCGTGTTGCGACATGCGCTGGAGCTTAGCCCCGGCGGGCGCACCTTGGCCGGCCCGCCGAGCACCGATCCTGTAGCCTTCGGCTCGCTCCGCCCGCCCCCGCCCCCCAGACCTCAGACCCCTGAGCGCCCGTACCCGTGGAGAGACCCCCGACCACCCATGTGGGAAACCATCCGCTCCTTCTTTGCGCCCCCGATTGCGGCCGACCCCGCGCAGAGCACTACACAGCTCCTGTGGATCGTTCGCCTGCGCTGGCTCGCCATCAGCGCACAGCTCATCTCCATCCCTGTCGCGCTCGAGTTCGAGGTGCTGGAGCCGCGGCTCCTGCCGGCCTTCGTGGCTGTGATCGCGTTGCTCGCCAGCTGGAACATCGCAACCTGGTTCACCCTGCAGCGGGGCTGGAAGCTCCAACGAGCGCAGATCCCCGTGCAGCTCTGTGTCGACATCGCCGCGCTCTCGACGCTGCTCGCGCTCACCGGCGGCGCCTGGAATCCGCTGGTCCCGATCCTCTTCGTCCACACGATGCTCGGCGCCATGCTGCTCGAGGGCCGCACGAGCCTGGTTCTCTTCGCCGTCTTGATCCTCTGCCTGGCATTGATCCAGGCGAACTCGCACATCCCGCCCGAACTCGAAGGATCGCTGCTGCCTGCCGTGATGCTCTTCCCGGCTCAGCTCATCATCGCGGGCGTCTTCTGGATTCTCACAGCGTGGCTCTCGCGCACGCTCACTGCGCTGCAGC
The DNA here is from genome assembly GCA_019310975.1 of Deltaproteobacteria bacterium. GTDB lineage: Bacteria > Myxococcota_A > UBA9160 > UBA9160 > UBA4427 > JAFDDH01. The sequence continues at coordinate 7,559 of JAFDDH010000129.1, forward strand.
AGCACGTGGTCGCCGCACGCGAGCGCAAGACGCGCATCGATCGCCTGCGTGCCGTGGGTGCACTGGCCGCCGGGCTGTCACACGAATTTGCGACACCGCTCAATACCGCGCAGCTTCGGCTCTCTCGCCTCGCACGATCCGAAGGATTGCAGGAGAACTCGGACCTCGTCACTGCGCGCGAGGAGCTCGAGCGTTGCGGCGAAGTGCTGCGACATATGGCGGGCTCGCAGCTCGAGCCCGAGCGGCTCTCCTTTACAGTCGTGGATATCGGCGACCTGGCGCGCCAGGTCTGCTCGAGCATGGCCAAGGTTTACAAGGGCTTGACGATCCACTTCCACACCGATGGCCGCGGCCCACGCCGGGCCCTGGTGCCCTCCGTGGCCTTCTCCCAGGCGCTCATCAACCTGATCGAGAATGCCATCGAGTCCGCCGGCGAGAACAAGCCGATCGATGTCATCGTGCGGGGCGGCTTCGACCACGTGGACCTCGTCGTGGCCGACCGCGGCGAGGGCTGGCCCGCCATGGTCCGCAATCACCTGGGGGAACCCTTCGTCACCACGAAGCAGGACGGCGTGGGCTTGGGCCTCTACTATGTTCACAGCCTCGCCGAGGCCATCGGGGCCCAGCTCACGCTCGAGGACCGCACGGACGGCGGCGCAATCGCGCACGTGTCTCTCCCCGTGGTGCGGACCGGCGAGCGACCCAATACGGAGACAGAGACAGAGGCATGAACGACGAGCCCCGGACGCTTCTCATCGTCGAGGACGATCAACGATTTGCCGATACGCTGGCCGCGGAGTTTCGCGATCGCGGCTACGACGTCCTGTGGCTGGACAGCTTGCAAGCGGTCGAAAGACAGCCTGATCTTTCGCGCCACCAATACGCGGTCGTGGATCTACGTCTGCGCCAGGACAGCGGCCTCGACGTGATCTCCACCCTCAAGGAGCGCTCCCCCGACACCACCGTGGTCGTCTTGACCGGCTACGGCAGCATCGCCACGGCGGTCAAGGCCACCAAGCTCGGCGCCACTTCCTACCTCACCAAGCCGGTGGACGTCGATCAGTTGGAGCGCGCCTTCGCGGGTGAGGAAGGCGAAGAGATCGCCATCCCCGACGAGTTCCAGAGCCTCTACCGACACGAGCGCGAGTATATCGAGTATGTGCTCGCCGAGTGCGATGGCAACATCAGCCAAGCGGCGCGACGACTCGGCCTCCACCGTCAGAGCCTTCAGCGCAAGCTGCGGAAATACACGCCCAACTAGGGACGGAAGAGAGCCAGGAGCAGAGACATGAACCGTTTCGACGACAAGGTGGTCTTGGTGACCGGCGCAGCCGGCGGGATCGGAAAGGCGAGCGCCGAGCGCATCGCGCAGGAGGGCGGCAAGGTCGTCTGTGTAGACATACAGGCCGAAGCCGTCGAGCTCACCGCCAAGCAGATCCGCGAGGCTGGTGGCGAGGCGATCGCAATTGCCTGCGATGTGAGCGACCCCGCCTCGGTGTCGAGCAGCGTGGACGGCGCCATCGCCGAATATGGCAAGCTGGACTCGCTCTGCAACATCGCGGGCATCGTGCACTTCGACAACACCCACGAGCTCACGCTGGAGAAGTGGAACAAAGTGCTCGCCGTGAATCTCACTGGCGCATTCCTGATGAGCCAGACCGCCCTGCCCCATCTGCTCGCCAGCCGGGGCAATATCGTCAATATGTCGTCGACGGCGGGCATCGCCGGCCACCCCTGGACGGCCGCGTACTCGGCCTCGAAGGGTGGCCTGCTGGCACTCACCTACACATTCGCCGTCGAGTACGGCAAGCAGGGATTGCGCGCCAACGCGGTCTGCCCGGGCTCGGTGAAGACCGCCATGCACGACCAATTCCGGCTTCCCGAAGGCGCCGACGCCAAGCTCCTCCAACGCATCATGCCGCTGGATACCTTCCGTGGACCTGAGACGGCCGCCGCGCTGGTGGCCTTCCTGGCCTCCGAGGATGCCGCGCATATCAACGGCGAGAGTGTGCGTGTCGACGGTGGAACCCTCGCCTAGCGGGGACGCGCTAGAGCTCGTAGATCAGCTTCCCGCGCTTGTCCATGCGCGCGTCGCCCTCACCGAGGATCCGCAGGTGCTCGAGGTGCGCGTAGGTCTCGCTGTCGGCCATCGTGCCCCAACTGTGCTTCTTGAACAGGCGCTGGGTGAAAGCCTCGACGCTGGCGGGGCCGATCTCGCGCGCGATCGAGCGCACCTTCTCGAGCCGCTCGTCGTGGTGGAGCTTGATGGCCTCGCAGCGCGCCGCCAGGTCCTTGAAGGGATGTCCGTGAGCGGGTAGCACCGTGCTCACGTGGGGCGTCGCCGCTGCCTCGTCGAGTGAGTCGAAAAAGGCTTTGAGAGGGTCGGGGTGACTCGACAGCCCGGAGATATGCGGCGTGATCGTCGGCAGCACGTGATCACCGGCCAGGAAGACTTCCTCGGCGGGATCGTGCAGGCAGATATGGTCCTCTGTGTGACCCGGCGTGTGCACCACGATGAACTCACGCTTGGCGAGCCGCAACACATCCCCGCCCAATACCGGCTTCGTAATCGTCGGAAAGCGCATCGCATTACCGATCGTCCGCATCAGCCGATAGCGCATACGCATTTTGAACGGCGGCCTCGGGCGGTCACCGCCCCAGGGAGTGCGGCCCTCGAAGGAGGGCGTTTCCGGGGTGAAGGGCTTTCGTAGCTCGTCGCTCTCGACCGGCGCGTGGTCGGCACACTCGTGGGCGTGCAGATCGTCGACCGAGACCTCGGGCTTCTGGTAGCCGAGGCGGAAGGTCCCATGGGCGACGAGCTTCGCGCCCGACGCCTCGACGATACGCCTCGCGCCGCCGAAATGATCGGGATGCGAGTGCGTGATGATTACGGTGTGGATGTTCTTCATCCGCAGTCCGGCCTGGCCGAGCCGCTGCTCGAGTGCCTTGAAGGATCCGGGTGTTGGCAGACCCGGGTCCACCACGGCCGCGCCCTCGTCGTCGATCAGCGCGAAACAATTCACGTGGCCCAGACCGGGGATCACGATCGGGAGCTGCATGCGCAGCACGTTCTCGGCGACCTCGGTTACCTCTTCCTGGGCGTCTTCCTGCTCTTGCCGCTTGGCTCGCTTTGCTTGCATTTAGACACGCTAACGAACTCGGACGGCGGAGTCCCGCCCACTCCGCGCTCTCAGACCACGACCAGCTCGGCGATATCTTCCAGCGCCTCCAGGTCGTTCACGATCACTCGCGCGCGGCCCAGCTCGACGAGCCCGTCCTCCTCCCAGGCGCGTAGCTGCTTGTTCACACTTTCGCGCGTGGTGCCCACCATGTCGGCCAGGTCCTGCTGGGGGAGCCGGATGCCGATTGGAGCGCCGCCGCCGGCGGCGTGTCCGTAACTCTGGGCCAGTGAAAGCAGCGTATTCGCCATTCGGGCGGGCAATGGCAGAAAGAAGGAGTCCTCCGCGTAGGCGCTGAGCCTTCGCACACGCCCCGCGAGCACGCCCGCCAGGTGGATCGCCACTTTCGGATGCTGCTCCAGGAAGGGGATCAATTCGCGCCGGTGCAGGGTGAGCAGCTCGGAGGTCTCGAGTGCAACCACGCTGGCCGAGCGCGGTTCCGAGTCCATCATGGCGATTTCGCCGATCACATCTCCCGGCCCCATCACACCGAAGACCAACTCCCGACCTGCGCGCCCGGTGGCCAGCACTTTGAGTCGGCCCGAGAGCACGCCGTAAAGTTGGTTGCCCGGATCCCCCTTTCGAAAGAGCACCTCCTTGGGACCGAGCCGGCGTGTCGTAGTGATCTCGATCAGAGCGTCGATTTCACGCGCGGAAAGTGACGAGAAGACCGAGACGCTCTCCAGCAGCTCTCTCGGGTCCATGGCGCCAGGGTAGCCCGTCGTCCGGTCGTCGGTTGGAATACCGCGCGCCGGCGAGG
>JAFDDH010000130.1 GCA_019310975.1 Deltaproteobacteria bacterium
CTGTTGGGGCAGAAGGGCGGTGTGAAGTCCGGTCCCGGCTCGAGCATGCCGGACGACTCTGCGAGAAGCGGGCCAGCACGATTCTCGGGGGCACGTCAGTCGCGATCCGAGCGCGCGGTCTCCGGATCCATCAAACGCGGAGGGTCGCCATCCTCGTATCAGAAGACGGCGACCCTCCTTGGCTCTGCCCCGTACACACCTTGACGAAACGCAGACGTTCGGCTCACTCGAGCTCGGCTCCAAGTCCGAAGCTCCAACACAGAACTCGAGCGATCGAACGCCGCAGCTTCACGCTCCGACGTGCAAAGGACGCACCCGCCTCGGTTCGAGGATCAGCCGCCAGCCTGCAGAGTGGTGAGCACAGTCTGGAATGCGGCGTCGACCTCGGTACCGATGCCGGCCATCGTCACCGCCGCCGTTGTGGTGATCAGGGCTGCCACGATCGCCCACTCGACCATCTCGAGGCCATCGTCCTCACGTACGAACTGCTTCATCAGATTCAACATCGGAACACCTTTCCTTCTCTAAGCAATCAACAATCAACATAGGGGGACGCCAATACAGTCCGTGGCTCCCCTGACTTCCGCTGGAGCGATGGTTCATTCTACACGGATCGAATCGCGGAAATGGAAGCAATCTCTTCCTCTGATACGATCCGGAGAGAGGAAATTTCTATTGGTGAAACCTGCACTTAGGCGATTCTGGTCGAACGTTCGCGATCGCCGCCGAGCCGCATGCGGTCGAATTCTGCGGGAATTCCCCCCCCTCCCCAGGAGGCATTACCCGATCGAGGACGTCCAGTTAGGTCGCGGGTTGCGTCCGGGATGCTTGAGAGTTGCGTGAGCGAGCGGGCCGCTTGGACAGGCTCCACGAACTCAGCCCGGTGGCCGCTCGGGCTCGTAGCCGAGATTCGGTGCGAGCCAGCGCTCGGCCTCCTCGACGCTGAAGCCGCGCCGCGCCGCATAGTCCTCGACCTGGTCGCGATCGATGCGGCCGACGTTGAAGTAGCGCGATTCTGGGTGCGCGAAGTAGAGGCCGCTCACGCTGGCGCCCGGCGTCATCGCGCAGCTTTCGGTCAGCTCGATGCCGACCTCCGGTGCCCGCAGCAGGTCGAAGAGGATCTGCTTGGGCGTGTGGTCGGGGCAGGCGGGATAGCCGAATGCCGGCCGAATACCACGGTACTTCTCGGCGATCAGATCTTCGTTGCTGAGGCGCTCGTTCGCGCAGTAGTTCCACTCACCGCGCACGCGCTGGTGCAGCCACTCGGCGAGCGCCTCGGCGAGGCGGTCCGCCAGGGCCTTGACCATGATGGCGTTGTAGTCGTCGTGGGCCTTCTCGTAGCTCGCGGCGAGAGCGTCGGCCCCGATGCCGGCCGTGACTGCAAAGGCGCCCATCCAGTCGTCGTGGCCGCTCTCGCGCGGTGCGACGAAGTCGGCCAGCGAGCGGCTGGGCGCGCGATTCGTCGATGCGGCCTGCTGGCGCAGCATCGGGAAACGGGCGAGCTCCGCACTGCGCGACTCGTCGCGAAAGAGCACGATGTCGTCACCCTCGCCGGCCGCCGGCCAAAGGCCGTAGACCGCACGGGCCCGGATCTTCTTGCCCATGGTGATCTGGCCGAGCAGCGTCTGGGCGTGCTCGTATAGATCGCGTGCGGCCTCGCCCACCTTGGGGTCGTCGAGAATCTTCGGGAAGCGCCCCTTCAGATCCCAGGCGGAGAAGAAGAACGTCCAGTCGATGTAGCGGGCGATCTCCTCGAGATCGATCTCGTCCAATACCCGCCGACCGGTGAACGAGGGCTGGGCGAGATCCTCTGCCCTCCACTCGATGGGCGAGCGGTTGGCGCGGGCCTCAGCCAGCGTGAGCAAGGGCTTCTGCTGCTTGCCGGCATGTAGATCGCGCAGCTTCTGTTGCTCCTCACGATTCCGCTGATCGAGCTCTGCGCGAGCGCGGGCGTCGAGCAGCTTCGCCACGACGTTTACGGCGCGAGAGGCGTCCGAGACATGCACGACACTCTGGCCGTAGACGGGCGCGATCTTCACAGCGGTATGTTGCCGGCTGGTGGTGGCGCCTCCGATCAGCAGCGGCAGATCCAGGCCGCGCCGCTCCATCTCGGCAGCAACCCCGACCATTTCATCCAGTGAGGGCGTGATCAGCCCGGAGAGCCCGATCGCGTGCGCGTCCATCTCGATGGCCGTGTCCAGGATCTTCGCCGCCGGGACCATCACGCCGAGATCGATGATCTTGTAGTTGTTGCAGCCGAGCACCACACCGACGATGTTCTTGCCGATGTCGTGGACGTCGCCCTTCACGGTGGCCATCACGATTCGGCCCTGCGAGGATCCCTCTTCTTTCTCGGACTCGAGGTAGGGCTCGAGATAGGCGACCGCCCGCTTCATCACGCGAGCACTCTTCACGACCTGCGGCAGAAACATCTTGCCGGCGCCAAAGAGGTCGCCGACGACGCCCATGCCCTCCATCAGCGGACCCTCGATGACATGCAGTGGTCGCTCGAGCTTGCACCGCGCCTCTTCGGTGTCCTCCTCGATGAAGTCGGTTATGCCGTGGACGAGGGCGTGGCTGAGCCGGGTCTCCACGCTTCCTTCGCGCCACGAGAGGTCGACCTCCTTCTTCTTGCCGCCCTCACCTCGGAGGCCCTCGGCGAGCAGGATCATCCGCTCGGTGGCGTCTTCGCGACGGTTGAAGAGGATGTCCTCCACGTGCTCGAGGAGCTGCTTCGGAATGTCCTCGTAGACCTCGAGCTGGCCCGCATTGACGATGCCCATATCCATGCCGGCCTCGATGGCATGGAAGAGAAAGGCCGAGTGGATGGCCTCGCGCACGCGATCATTGCCCCGGAAGGAGAATGAGAGGTTCGATACGCCGCCGGAGACGTGCACGCCCGGGCAGCGTTCCTTGATGAGGCGTGTGGCCTCGATGAAGTAGCGTGCGTAGTCGGCGTGCTCCTCCATGCCCGTCGCGATGGCCAGGATGTTCGGGTCGAATATGATGTCTTCGGGAGGGAAGCCCGCCTTGTCCACGAGTAGGCGATACGAGCGCTCGCAGATCTCGACCTTGCGCTCAGCCGTGTCGGCCTGACCGGTCTCGTCGAATGCCATCACGACGACGCCCGCGCCGAAGCGGCGGATCACCTTCGCCTTCTCGAGGAAGTCTGCCTCGCCCTCCTTCAGCGAGATGGAGTTCACGACGCCCTTGCCCTGGATGCATCGGAGGCCCGCCTCGAGGACGCTCCACTTCGAGCTATCCACCATGATGGGGATGCGCGCGATCTCGGGCTCTCCGGCAATCAGGTTGAGGAAGTGGGTCATCACCGCCTCGGAGTCGAGCATGCCCTCGTCCATGTTCACGTCCAGCAGGTTTGCGCCGCTGCGCACCTGCTCGAGCGCGACTTCGAGGGCCGTCTCGTAATCCTCCGCCTTGACGAGCTTTCGGAAGCGCGCGGAGCCGGTGACGTTCGTGCGCTCGCCAATCATCTGGAAGTTCGACTCGGGGGTGATGGTGAGCGTCTCGAGCCCGCTGAAGTGGGTGAAGCGCTCGCGCGTCTCGGGCAGCGGGCGCGGCGCGATGCCCCGCACGCTCTCCGCGATGCAGCGGATGTGGTCCGGTCGGGTGCCACAGCAGCCGCCCACAATGTTGACGAGCCCGCTCTCGGCGAACTCGCCCACGAGCCGGCCCGTGGTCTCGGGCAGCTCGTCGTACTCGCCGAAGGCGTTCGGCAGACCGGCGTTGGGATAGGCGCTGATGCGCACATCGGCGATCTTTGCGAGCGCCGCCACGTGCGGCCGCATATCGGTGGCGCCCAGCGAGCAGTTCACGCCGACGGAGATCGGTCTGGCATGTGCGATCGAGTGCCAGAACGCGTCGACGGTCTGACCCGAGAGCACCCGCCCACTGGCATCCGTGATCGCGACGGAGATCATCAGCGGCAGCCTCTCGCCGCGCTCCTCGAAGATCTCGTCGATGGCGACGAGGGCCGCCTTGGCGTTCAGCGTGTCGAAGATCGTCTCGACCAGCAGGATGTCCACGCCGCCTTCGATCAGGCCCAGAGTCGCCTCGCGATAGACGTCGCGCAGCTCGTCGAAGCAGATGGTGCGCGCCGCCGGATTGCCTACGTCGGGGGACATGGAGAGGGTCTTGGGCGTGGGGCCGATGGCGCCGGCCACGAAGCGCGGCTTGTCCGGGGTGCGGGCCGTCCACGCGTCGGCGATTCGGCGCGCGAGCCGCGCCGATGCGACGTTGAGCTCATGGCAAATCGGCTCGAGCCCGTAATCGGCCTGGGCGACGCGGTTGCTGCCGAAGGTATTGGTCTCGAGGATGTCCGCACCGGCTTCGAGAAAGAGCTGGTGGACTTCCTCGATGACGTCCGGGCGGGTCAGGCTGAGCAGCTCGTTGTCGCCGGCGAGGTCCCGGTCATGGTCGGAGAAGCGATCGCCACGAAAGTCGTCCTCGCCGAGCTCGTAGCTCTGGATCATGGTTCCCATCGCCCCATCGATCACGAGAACGCGTTCGCCAAGTAGGCGCTCGAGTAGATCGGTTCGGTTCGGGGCGCTCATGCTGGGTTCCTCGTCGGGCAGGCGGGCGGGGTCGGGCGCCGTCCGTCTGGATCGGCTGATCCTAGCTATTGCATCACCTTATCTCAATATTAAGATATAAATAGGATTCCTAATTCCCCAGGGGCAAATTTCTCGCATTGTCGGGGTCGTCACCCGTTGCCGGCCGGGCCTGCGTGCGAATATAGTGCGCCGCTCGGCCCCCCGGGCCAGCATCGACCCAACCCCCTGCATCGGGAGCGCCCGCATGGCGACAGAGAGTCACGAGTTCCAGGCCGAGGTCAAGCAGCTCCTCGACCTGATGATCCACTCCCTCTACTCCAACAAGGACGTCTTCCTGCGCGAGCTGGTCTCGAATGCGTCCGACGCCCTCGACCGTCTGCGCTTCGAGGGCCTGACCCGGCCGGATCTTCTCCCCGACGAGCCGCTGGCCGTCGGACTCGTCGCCGATGCCGAGGCGCGCACACTCACGATCGCCGACAACGGGATCGGAATGAGCCGCGAAGAGCTGGTCCACAACCTCGGCACGATCGCGCGCTCGGGCACGCTCGAATACCTGCGCGGGCTCGAGGCGGGCGCAGAGGTCAACCCGGATCTGATCGGCCAATTCGGCGTGGGCTTCTATGCCAGCTTCATGGTGGCCGACCAGGTCAGCGTGGTGAGCCGCCGCGTGGGCGACGAGAAGGCCACGCTCTGGCGCACCGACGGCAGCGGCAGCTTCGAGCTCGAGGACGCCGATCGCGACTTCGCGGGGACCACCGTCACGCTCCACCTCAAGGCCGCGGACGCCGAAGACGGAATGGCCGACTACACGAGCGAGTGGGTGCTGCGCGACATCGTGAAGCGGTACTCCGACTTCGTCGCCTACCCGATCCACCTCACGATGATGCGCAAGGAGGAGGGCGAGGATCTCGCCAAGCCCGTCACCTCCGACGAGCCGATCAATTCCATGAAGGCGATCTGGACTCGCCCCGCAAGTGAGGTCAGCGAGGACGAGTACAAGGACTTCTACAGCCATATCACCCACGATCACAATGAGCCGCTGCTGCACTTCTCGACCGCCATCGAAGGCACCTTCGAGGCGCGGGCACTGCTCTACGTGCCCTCCCAGGCCCCCTTCGACCTCTATCACCGCGAGATGGCGCACCGTGGCATCCAGCTCTACGTGCGTCGCGTCTTCATCATGGACGAGTGCCGGGAGCTGATGCCCGAGTACCTGCGCTTCGTGAAGGGCGTGGTGGATGCCGAGGACGTCTCGCTGAACGTATCGCGTGAGATCCTGCAGCAGGATCGCCAGATCGCGGCGATTCGCAATCACCTGGTCAAGAAGGTCCTCGACGCGCTGAAGGAGCTGAAGGACGCGGAGCCCGAGAAGTATCTCGGCTTCTGGGCGCAGTTCGGACCGGTCCTGAAGGAGGGGCTGCTGCTCTTCGACGAAAAGAAGGAGCGCATCCTCGAGCTGCTCATGGCCCACTCCACGCACGAGGAGACGGCCCTGACTTCGCTCTCCGACTACGTAGACCGCATGTCGGACGACCAGGACGCAATCTACTTCGTATGCGGTCCCGACCGCGAAGTGCTGGCGAGCTCGCCGCACCTGGAGGCCTTCCGAGAGAAGGGCGTGGAGGTGCTGCTCTTCAGCGATTCCGTGGACGAAGTCTGGCTGCAGCAGATGCCTCCGGAGTACCGCGAGAAGCGCTTCCAGTCGGTCGGGCGCGGCGAGATCGAGCTGGGCAGCGAGGCGGAGAAGAAGACGGCCGACGAGGCGCGGGCCCAGGACGAGGAGCACTACAAGGGCCTGATCGGAGCCGTGCGTGCGGCGATTCAGGAGGACATCAAGGAGGTCCGCCTCTCGCGGCGTCTGACCCACTCGCCCTCGTGCCTGGTGCTGGAGGAGGGCGACCTCTCTCCTCAGATGGAGGCGATGCTGCGTCAGGCCGGCCAGGACGTGCCCGTCCGCAAGCCGATCCTCGAGCTCAACCCCGACCACGAAGTGCTGAGGAAGCTGCAGGGGATTTTCGACGACAACGGAACGGATCCGCGCATTGCCGAGTACGCGGGTCTCCTCTACGCGCAGGCCGTGCTCGCCGAGGGCGGGCAGCTCGCGGATCCATCCGCGTTCACCAGCAAGCTCGCCGAGCTGATGCTGCGCGCGCTCGATTAGCCGTGTCCGCGCCGAGTCTGGCCCCGCTCCAACGCGAATCCGAAAGATTCGCCGGCTAGCTCATCGATTGGCGTAGATTCGCGAGCGCGTCGATCAGCTTGCGCAGCTCGGCGAGCGTCTGGTAACGCCCACCGGTGATGAAGCGGGTCACGCCGATCTCCTCGAGCCGCAGTAGCTGCTCGACACTGCGCGAGGGCTGGCCCGCATCGACGGAGCCGAAGCAGGCGACCTCCGGCCGCGGGCGACCGGCGTCGGCGGCCAGCTCGTGCAGCTGCGCGATGGCCGGTGCGAGCTTCTGCGGATCCGAGATCATGGGGATCCAGCCGTCCCCGTAGCGGGCCGCTCGGGCCAGCGCGTGAGGGCCGGCGCCACCCACGAAGATCGGCGGCGCCGGGGGATGCGGCCGAAAGAGGAAGGGCTGGCCGTGCTCCTCCACGACGTCGTCGGGTGCGTCGAAGCAGCGGCGCAGCAGGTCGAGGGTGCGGTCGGCGTCGGCTCCTCGGCGGCGCCGGGACAGGCCCAGGGCGCGGAATTCCGCATCCATCCAACCGATGCCCACACCGAGCTGCAGGCGGCCGCCGGATAGCTCCTGGATACTGGCGATCCACTTGGCGGTCGGTAGCGGCGGTCGGTAGGGCAGGATCAGCACGGCGGTGCCCAGCCCAATGGTATCGGTGGCGGCGGCGAGGAAGGCGAGCGAGGCGAGGGCGTCGAGGTAACGGCCGTCCGAGCCCTCGGCGTCGTCGGGCGGGATCGCGATGTGGTCGGGCACCCAGAGGTCGTCGAGCCCTGCGGCCTCCGCGGCCCGCGCGCCCTCCCGCAGGATCTCGGGTGTGGAGACGGGGCCCATCAGACGCAATGCGATGCCGAGCTTCACGTGGCGCCTCCCCTATTCTCTTCCCGACGTGACGGCCATCACCGGCAGCCGCGGGGAGCAGCATGCTACCGCCCCTTCTACATGTCGGGGACTGCTAAGCTCCGGCCGCTGCCAGGGGAGTTCAATCCACTCGTGATTCGGGCCGAGGCGGAAGTCGCCCACGTGGAGCTGTGCGACGTCGACCTCGCGTTCGGTCGCCGCGTGGTCTTCGAGGGGCTTACGTGCCGCTTCCCACGCGGCCGAATCAGCGTGATCATGGGCGGCAGTGGGTTGGGGAAGAGCACCATCCTACGCATGATCGGGGGGCTGCAGCCGCCCGATCGCGGTCGCGTCCTGGTATCTGGGCAGGACACGGTCGGACTGGGCGAGAGCGCCATGGCGCAGGTGCGCCGCAAGCTGGGCATGCTCTTCCAGAACGGCGCCCTACTCGACTCGATGACGGTCTTCGAGAATGTGGCGCTTCCGCTGCGCGAGCACACGCGGCTCTGCGCCGACGAGATCGCGCATCAGGTCCACGACCGCCTGCAGGCGGTCGGCCTCCCGGACGTGGATGACCTGCTGCCCGGTGAGCTCTCGGGTGGCATGCTGCGGCGTGCGGCCTTCGCCCGTGCCATCGTGATGGCGCCCGAGATCCTGCTCTGTGACGAGCCCTTCTCCGGGCTCGACCCGCCCAATGTCTCGCGCATCGAGGTGCTCCTGCAGCATCTGAATCGCGCATTGGGGCTCACGCTGATCGTCACCTCGCACCACATGGCCACCAGCCTGCGCATGGCCGAGCAGCTGCTCTTGCTGCAGGACCGCTCGGTGGTGAGCGGCGCGCCGGCGGAGCTGGCGGCGAGCCGCGAGTCGGCGATTGCCGAGTTCATCGGCGAGGATGGTGCCGAGTTCCTGGCTCGCCATCTCGAGAGCTCGCCACAGGGCAGCAAGCCTTGATGCTGGGTCCGGTCCGCAGGCTGGGCGCGCTGGCCGTGGCCCGCATCGAGGGGCTCGGCCGCATGACGGTCTTCCTCGGGCAGGTTGGACGCGCCATGCTGAGGCCGCCCGTGCGCATCGGCTATGTGGTGCGCGCGGTCTACGATTCGGGTGTGCTCTCGATCGCGCTGATCTGTGCATCGGGTGCGACGGTGGGCTTGGTGCTCGGCCTTCAGCTCCACAACACGCTCTCGCGTTTCGGCGCCGAGGAGTCCCTGGGGACCGCGGTCGGTCTATCGCTGATCCGCGAACTGGGGCCGGTGCTGACCGGTCTGCTCGTGACCGGGCGGGCCGGCTCCGCCGCCACGGCCGAGATCGGGTCGATGAAGGCCAGTGAGCAGCTGGACGGGCTGCGCATGATGGCCATCGACCCGATCCACTTCGTCGTCATGCCGCGCGCCCTGGGCCTGGCCATCGTGATGCCGCTGCTCTCGGCTCTCTTCATCTTCTTCGGCATCTTCGGCGCGTATTTGATCGGCGTCGAGGTGCTGGGCCTCGATGCGGGCAGCTACCTGTCGCGTTTGGAGAACGCCGTGGACTTTCGCGAGGACGTGCTTCAGAGCCTCGTGAAGGCGTCGGTCTTCGGGATTCTGCTGGGATGGATTGCCACCTGGCGGGGCTACGCGTGCGAGCCCCATGCCGTCGGCGTGAGCCGCGCCACGACGTCGACGGTCGTGACGGCTTCGGTGTGCATCCTGCTCGCCGACTATGTCTTGACCGCGCTCTGGGGTGTCTGATGCGGGTAGGGAGGAAAGCTTCGTGCAGTCTTCGTCCACGCGAGATCTGATGGTCGGTGTCTTCGTGCTGATTGGCCTGATGGCGATCGGCTGGCTGTCATTGCGAATCGGGGGCCTGTCGCTCTCGCGAGAGGGTGGGCTCGTTCTCTTCGCCACCTTCGACGACGTTGGCGGGCTTTCGCGACGATCGCCGGTCCGCATCGCTGGCGTGCGTGTGGGTCAGGTCGACTCGATCGAGCTCGACGAGGATCTGCGCGCCCGGGTCGTAATCGACGTCCAGCCGGATCTCGAGCTCTCCATCGACACCGCCGCGGCAATCCGCACCTCGGGACTGCTGGGTGATCAATTCATGTCGCTCGAGCCAGGCGCCGACGACCTGCTGCTCGAGTCGGGCGACGACTTCTCGTTCACGGAGAGCGCCTGGAGCGTCGATGCATTGGTGGGAGAGCTGGTGCATGGCGACGCCGATCTGGAGAGCGAGTAGTGGGCATGATCGGCCGAATGCGCCGCAGCCATGGACGCCGGGCCGCCGGATGGCGGGCTCTGGTCGTGCTGCTCTGCGCCGGGCAGCTGCTATTCGGCGCGGGCCCGGCGATCGCGAGCGCGCCCGTGATGCTGCTCCTGGCCCCCATGGTCCCGGGAAGCGGCCCCTACACGCATCCGGCCGGGGGCGTCTTCGTTGCCGAGGCCGCACCCGAGCCGGCCCCTCGCGATGCGATCCATGAGTCCCAGGTGGAGCGTGATCCCGACCCTTGGGAGCCCTTCAATCGCAGCATATTCTGGATCAACGAGAAGGGCGACATCTATCTGGTTGGGCCGATGGCCAAGGGCTGGCGCCTGGTGACTCCGGCCTTCTTCCGCAGGGCGATCGAGAACTTCAACGGACTGCTCCTGGTTCCGGTGATCGGCATCAACGACCTCCTGCAGCTCAAGCCTGCGAATGCCTGGGATGATCTGATGCGCCTGGTCTTCAATGCGACCTTCGGACTCGCAGGCTTGATCGATATTGCAACCCTCCTGGACATTCCGAAGAACGACGAGGATTTCGGCCAGACCCTCGGCTTCTGGGGCGTGCCGGAGGGGCCCTATCTCGTCATTCCCATTTTTGGCCCCTCCAACGTTCGCGACGCGATCGGCCGAGCTCTCGATGCTGCGGGCACGCTCTATTTCTCGCTGCTGCCCTTCTGGGTGACGTTCATCGTCCGCGGTGTCGATCTCGTGAATCTGCGCTCGCGCTATATCGAAGAGATCGATGACAACCGACGCGAGTCATTCGATTATTATGTCTTCATGCGCAACGCCTATCTGCAGAATCGACGTGCGAAGGTGAACCGCGCACGGGGTGAGGAAGCGGAGATCAGTGCGGACGAAGATCTGTACTACTTCGAGGACGAGTACCCGGATGAGGCGGAGGATCCAGATGGCGGCGCCCGTGACCGCTGACGTCGGTCGCGGGTGTCGGCACGGTCTCCGCACGCTCTTCGTGGGCGCTGTGCTGATGGCCACCGGCACGAGCGTGCTCGCCGCCCACCCGGACCCGCCGGAGGACGTCGACGCCTTCGTGGTGGCGCCCCGTGCGATCGTGGCGGAGAGCGTCGCGCGGGTCATTGCCATCCTGAACGAAGCCGGACTGAGCAGCCCGGAGCGCCGGAAGCGAATCGAAGGCATCGCCTTCGATGTCTTTGATTTCACGACCATGAGCAAGCTCGTGTTGGCGCGCGGCTGGCGGACGTTCGATGCTTCGCAGCGTGAGGCGTTCATTCACGAGTTCAAGATCCATCTCTCCCGCAGCTACGGGAGCCGTCTCGACCGCTATCAGCAGACGGACGTCGCCGTCGTGGGCACGCGGCTCGAGCCCCGCAACGACGTCAGCGTACTCACACGCGTCGTGGGTGGACAGTACGATGGGGTCGAGATGAACTACCGCCTGCGCGAGCGTGGCGGCGAGTGGGGGGTGATCGACGTGGTGATCGAGGGCGTGAGCTTGGTGGCCAACTTCCGCTCCCAGTTCAAGGAAGTGCTGAGCCGCGGCGGGCCCGACGAGCTGCTGGAGCAGATGAAGAAGAAGAATGCCACGGCCGTCCGGGGGTGAGGACGAGTCCACGGGCGAAGAGGCCGGCTGAGGGCGTACGCTCGCGCTTGCTGCGCTCACCACGATCCTGA
>JAFDDH010000131.1 GCA_019310975.1 Deltaproteobacteria bacterium
CGCGCTGCGAGGTTCTCGGGAGGGGCCATGGCCCTCCTGAGCATGTTGAGTTTTCTCTTCGTTCTATGGGGTCCTCGGCACCCGATTGGAAGGCCCCTTGGTGGTCAGGATCGAAGCGTGGTGGCTGATCCGATCCAGCAGGGCCGTGGTGAGCTTTTCGTCTCCGAACAGCTGAACCCATTCGCTGAACGCGTGGTTCGTGGTCGGGATCGTCGCCCCGCATGCTTCATCCCCCCTACCTTCCTAGCACAACTTCAAACGGGGCTGGGAAGCGGTTTTTCGGCACCCTGATAAGGAAGGACGATCAGCCCCCACGCGGCCTCACGAGCTTGCAGCTGACAGGGCTCCGCTCGCTCCAATCGATCCATGGTAGTGTCTGGCATCGACACTCAGCACATCGGTCGATCCGCATTTGGCAGCCCGGCAGCTACGCGCACATCCGCTGGGCGGTGCAGGTGGGCGAGGGAGTAGTGATGTCGGCTGACACAAATACATCCGAGGGTCCGCTGCTCGTCGAACGTCACGGTGCCGTCGAGACCCTCGTGATCAACGATGCTCCGCGAAACCGAATGAGCCTCGAGTTCATGGATGCACTGGAAGCCGAGGTCGAACGCCTTGCGGATGACTCGGATGTGCGTGCCGTCGTGATTCGCGGCGCCGGCGAAGAGAACTACTCAGTCGGGATGGATCTCAAGCAACTCCCTGAGGCCATCGCACGAATGGGAAGCCCCGAGGCCGTGTTCGATCAGCGCCTACGGGTACTGAGCGCGATCGAGAATCTTCCGAAGCCAGTGATCGCCGTTCTCTACGGCTACTGCCTTGGCGGAGGGTTGGAACTCCCGCTCGCATGTCACTTCCGGTTGGCGGCAGCCGAGGGAGCCAAGATCGGATTGCCTGAGCTCGATCTGGGCACCGTGCCCGCATGGGGCGGCAGCGCGCGTTTGACACGCTGCGTCGGGCGGGACTACGCACTCGACATGATTCTCCGAGCAAAGAAGATTTCCGGGCCCGAGGCGCTCCGGATCGGCCTCGTGAATGAAGTGTGGCCGATCGACGAGCTCTTTGGGCGGGCTCAGGATCTTGCGCTGGAGTTGGCCGAGATGCCGGCGGTCGCTGTCGCAGGAATACTTCGTTGTGTCGTTGGAGCCGGTGAGATGTCACTTGCGGAGGGCATCGCGGAGGAAAGGCGCGCGGTGTTATCAACGATGGGCACGCCGGATCAACGTGAGGGGATCCAAGCATTCCTTGAGAAGAGAAAGCCGCTCTTCAATCGCGATTCCGATTAGAGAGCTGATAGAGAGTTGATAGAGAGTTGAACTTCAGGATGCGGGGTGCCGTACAGGGCGCAGGAGCTGACTGGGCTCGCCTGATTCCAAGCCAACCGTCCCATCACCTGTGAACCAAGCCCCTAAATCGATTTCGATGATATTGAGAAAACTATCGTCAGTGAATACCTTATTGGATTCTGATTACCGAAGAGGATTCCCCCGTGAGTGATGAGCCTGCAGCCCCGGAGAATTCAAGAGCAAAAGTTCTGCAGATCATGAAGGATCATATTCGGCAATACCTGGAGACCGATGGTGAAGACGGTCATATTTTCCAGGGCTTGCCCTGTCTACTACTGACTACCCGGGGTCGGAAGACCGGGGAGCCCAGACAGGTTGCCGTTATCTATGGCCGCCATGGCACGGACTACGTGATCGTTGCCTCCATGGGTGGCTCCGATGTCAACCCCGGTTGGTACAAGAACCTGCTGGCAGAACCGGAGGCGCAGATACAGGTAAAGGCCGATCGAATGCGTGTTCGCGCGCGCACCGCCGGCGCGGAGGAGAGGGCGGCACTGTGGGATGAAATGGCGACGATCTATCCCTCCTATAACGACTACCAGGCAGCAACAAAGAGAGAAATTCCTATTTCGATACTTGAAGTGGTGAGCTCAAGAAACGGATCTTGAGCCTCTCTCTCTGCGAGCTCTGCGAGCGCCGCAATGGGTCGAGTGCGTAGAGCAGCGGCGATCCGGCGAGGAGTCCCCACAGGCTGCGCCGGCCTGGGGAAGTTCTACAGCCACCGCGGAGCGGATGAACCCCCGCAGATACGGAAATCCATACGATTTCGGAGAGTTGTGGCATCGAACGAGTCGCTCCATGGCGCATACTGACCGCCTGTACGTGGGCCAGCGAGGCCACTACCGTATCCAGCCCACGTCCTGCCGATCTCACGCAGAGATCCCACGAAGAGCTCCGACGAGAGGAGAGCCCCCATGACGCTGGTCGCGCCCGAAGGCCTGGTCGACACCGACGAGTACCGCCACCCCCTGCCGGGCGCTCCCGACAACGTGCTCTTCGGGGACACGCTCTGGGTCAGCGTGGTCGATCCCGAGGCCGGCGTTCACGGCGTCTGCCACTGGCACCTGAGCAACAAGGGGTATGCGCGCTTCGAGTCACTCTTCGTGATCGACGGCGTCGTCCAGCTCTACGGCAACAAGGTGCCGCTCTCGATCGAGTGTGCCGACGATCGCGGGCCCTGGACGGACGGACGCATGACCTACGCGGTGATCGAGCCGTGGAACCACATCCGCATCACGCTCGATTGGGAGAAATACGCCTACGAGCTCGACTTCCATGGCCGCTTCGAGCCCTGGAACTACAGCAATTGCGAGCCGAGTGGCGATCCCATGAAGATCATGGACGAGTACTACGGCGGCCACTTCGAGCAGGCCATGAGCTGCACCGGCCGCTTCGAGATCCGCGACGGCCCGAACAAGGGCGACGTGCGCCAGCTCAACTGCTGGAGCCATCGCGACCACACCTGGACCTCGCGCTTCAACGTGCCCCAGCAGTGGGAGGTGAAGGAGAACCACGTGCCGGCCCACTTCTGGCCCTCCGTGCAGCTTCCCGACCGCCACATCAACGTCTTCGGTCTGCACTGGCAGAACGAGAACAAGCCGACGGAGCGCTCGATCGGCGGCTTCGTGAGCGACAAGGATGGCAGCCGGCCGCTGCGCAACGCCAAGGCCGAGATCTGGCCCAATGACCGCACGCCGGCCGTTCGCGATGCGACGAAGTTCCGCTACGAGTTCGAGCTGCCGGACGGTGAGATCATCCATGTCAAGACCACCAAGAAGCACGGCCAGATCCAGCTCTGGCTGCGCGCCGAGAACGACCTCGAGAACCGCATGGACTGCTACGAGGCCTTCTGCGACTTCGAGGTGGAGGAGACCGGCGAGGTGGGCAACGGGACCTGCGAGTACAGTGTCATGCCCGTCTGGCCCCAGTGGAAGGCCTGATCCAGCCGGACGCCTGATCCCTACGACGGCCCCCACCAGAGCGGGTCGTCGTAGAAGGCCGTGGGCACAAGATCCTGCGGCTGTTCCTTGCAGCCCCCGCGGGTGTGCTTTTCAATACGCGGCGTCTCGTATATATTTCCGAGCCCAATCCACGGAGGAGCCCCCCAATGGACTTCGAGTTCCCCGAAGAGCAGCAGGCCTTCGTCGAGCAGGTGATCGACTTTCTCGACGCCAACGACGATCCGGACGTCTTCGACGTCACACGCGAGAACATGGCGCAGATCGTCGACACCCCGGCGCGCCGCGCGTTCATGAAGAAGCTCTCCGATCAGGGCTGGCTCGGCATGACCTGGCCCAAGGAGCACGGCGGACAGGACGCCGAGGGCGTCTACGAGTACTTGCTCAACGAGCAGCTCGCCTACCGGGGCGGGCCGCAGATCGGCAAGGGCGTCGGCATCATCGGGAAGACGCTCATCCGTCACGCCAGCGACAAGCTCAAGCGGGAGTTCCTGCCCAAGATCCTGGGTGCCGAGGTTGAATTCGCGGTCGGCTATAGCGAGCCCCAGGCCGGCTCGGATGCGGCCAATATGCAGCTCAAGGCCGTGCACGACGATGAGCGTGACGGCTGGGTGCTGAACGGGCAGAAGACCTGGACCACCTCGGCCCACTTCGCGGATTGGTATTGGGTGGGCGCGCGCACCAACCCCGACGACAAGCACCGGGGCATCACACTCTTCCTGGTGCCGATGGACCATCCCGGGCTCGAGATACACGCGACTTGGACGATCGGTGACGAGCGGACCAATGAGGTCTACTTCAACGACGTCTTCGTGCCCGACGACCATGTGGTCGGCGAGATCAATAGCGGTTTTCAGTACATCTCGGAGGCGCTGGATCTCGAGCGTTTCACGATGTTCACGATCTCGCCGATCCTGCAGCGTCTCGAGGTTCTGATCGACTATGTGCAGAACGAGACCCGGGACGGTGAGCCGCTCAAGGACGATCCCAAGGTGCGCGCCAAGATTGCCCAGCTCGCCACCGAGGTGGAGGTGTCGCGCGTGCTGGGCCTCAACTTCCTCTCCAAGGCGGCTGTCGGGAAGAAGCCACCCACCAGTGAGGCGTCGATGTATAAGCTCTTCGCCACGGGCACGTCCAAGAAGCTCGCGAACGCGACGATGGACATCGCGGGGCCGGGCGGCCAGGCGCGCGTGGGCACCGAGGAGGCGCCGATGAAGGGCCGGGCGGAGTCGACCTACCGTTATACGGTGATCGATACCATCGGCGGCGGCGCGTCCGAGATCCAGAAGAACATCATCTCGCGGCGAACGCTGGGCCTGCCGAAGAACTTCTGAGCCAGGGCTTTCGAGACAGCAGGACGCGATTCATGGCCGACGTCACCCCCCAGCTCGACGGCATCACCGTGCTCAATCTCGCGAGCGTGGGCCCCGCTGCGCGTGCGGCGCGAAACCTCGCCGACTACGGGGCGCGCGTCGTACAGGTGAGTCCCACGCTGAAGAAGGGTGCAAAACAGATCCAGCCGCCCTTTCACAGCTATGGAGCGGGGCGCGGCCTGGAGAGGATTCAGATCGATCTCAAGAGCGCCGGGGGCAGGGCGGCCTTCCTCGACCTGGCCGCGAAAGCGGATGTGCTGATCGAGAGCTACCGCCCCGGCGTGGTCAATCGACTGGGCATTGGCTTCGAGGACGTACGCGCCGTCAACCCGCGAATCATCTACTGCTCGACCACGGGGTACGGGCAGGATGGCCCGGCTGCGGGTTGGGCGGGCCACGACATCAATTACCTCGCCATGACGGGCTTTCTCGCCTGCACGGAGCCGCGCCCCGACGGCGGTCCGCCGATTCCGGGTGCGACGGTGGCCGATAGCGCGGGCGGTGGATTGCACGCCGTGGTCGCGATTCTGGCGGCGCTGGTGCGGCGCAGCATGGGCGGGGACGGCCAATATCTCGATGTGTCCGCGGCCGAGGGTGTGCTCTCGTTGATGTCGCTCTCGCTGGACCAATTTCTCGCCACCGACGAGGTGGCCGGCCCGCGCCAGGTGCTACTGACTGGCCGCTACGCGTTCTACGACGTCTATCCGTGCCGGGACGGCAAGTGGATCTCGGTCGGCGCCATCGAGCCACGCTTCTACCGCAACCTGTGCCAGCGCCTCGACCTCGAGCAGTACGCTGAGCAGCAGATGCAGGACGAGATGCAGGACGAGATCCGCGCGGCCTTCCGCGAGGTCTTTCTAACCCGTGAGCGCGATGATTGGGTGGCCGAGCTGGCTCCGAACGACACCTGCGTGGCGCCCGTCTACGAGATTCCCGAGATCGCCGCCGACCCGCATTTCCGTGAGCGCCGCATCTTCATGGATGCCGAGCACGAGGAGGAGGGGAAGTTTCGTCAGGTGGGGCCGATCCTGGCGGGCGGGGTGCGCGAGCAGCCCATCCATCGAGTTCGCCCCTTGGACGAGAGTGATGCGCCCGCGCTGCTGGAATGGGTGGGCTACAGCGCGGAAGAGATCGAGCGCCTGCGCGAAGACGGCGAGGTCGAGTAGGGTCCGCACCCTTCGCGATGGACCCAAGGTCCGCTCGCGAGCGAGGAGAGAGCAAGAGATGGCCGATGAGCTGCCCGAGGACGTTCAGTCCTGGATCGGGAAGGAGTGCTACCACGAAGAGGGCGAGTTTCCCGTCGAGCAGGGCTATATCTGGACGACCTGCTCGTCCGTGGAGAACGGCAATCCCATCTTCTGGGACGAGGAAGTGGCGGAGGAGATCACCGACGGGCCGATCGCGATGCCCACGATGATCTCGGTCTGGTTCCGGCCTCATCTATGGGCCCCGAACCGCACCAAGCAGGCCCAGCCCCTGCAGGTGCACTTCGATCTGAAAGAGAGCCTCGGTCTGCCCGAGGCGGTGATGACGGACAACACGATCGTCTTCGGCGAGCCCGTGCGCCCCGGTGACCGGCTCAAGACCTGCCAGATCCTCCACTCCGTGAGTGGGCCCAAGACGACCAAGCTCGGCACGGGTCGCTTCTGGGAGATCGAGGTCCGGTATACGAACCAGAACGACGAGCTCGTCGGGGCCGAGCACTACACCGGCTTCGGCTACAAGCGCGGCGAATAGCGGGCAAGGAGGAGAAGAAAGAGATGACGACCCAATACAATCAGCTGACGCTCGATCGGGTTCAGGAGGGACAGCCGATCCCGGAGTTTGCCTATGACGTCACGGCGACCACCGTCGTGCTCGGCGCCATGGCGAGCCGCGACTTTCGTCCCATGCATCACGACAAGGACTTCGCGGTCGATCGCAACGGCGTTCAGGACATCTTTCTCAACACGCCCAATCAGGCCGCCTGGTTCGAGCGCTATCTGACCGACTGGACGGGCCCCAAGGGTCGGCTCGGCCGGATCCAATTCCGCATGAAGAACTCCGTCTTCCCCGGTGACACCATGACCTTCAAGGGCCAGGTCGAGAAGGTGAGCACGGACGCGAAGGGCTGCGGCTGGGCAGACGTGAGTGTGAACCTCTCGGTGGGAGAGCGCACCGTCACCGACTGCACGGCCCGCATCGCCCTGCCCACGGACGCCACCGACAACCCCTGGAAGCGCAGGGGCGAAAACTGGAAGCCCTAGCCCGATTCTTAGCGGCCACCCCTGTGGCCGAGAGAGCAACCAAGAGGAAAAGTCATGGATCTCGACTTCAGCGAAGAGCAGGAGATGCTCCGTGAGATGGTGCGCACCCTATGCACCGAGCACGCGTCCATCGAGACCGTGCGCGCCATGGAGGACGACCCCGGCGGCTATCCGACCGAGTTCTGGAAGCAGCTCGCCGAGGTCGAGGTACTCGGTCTGCTGATCCCCGAGGAGTACGGGGGAGCGGGCATGAGCACGCTCGACGCCGCCATCGTCTACGAGGAATTCGGCCGCACGCTCGCGCCCAGCCCGCACTTCGTGAGCTGTGTGCTCTCGGCTGGCGCGCTCGTCCTGGCCGGCAGCGTGGACCAGAAGAAGGAGTGGCTGCCGAAGATTGCGGCGGGCGATGCCATCTTCACGCCGGCCTGGCTCGAGCCGCATAACGGCTATGGGGCGAAGGGCGTGCAGATGCGTGCCGACACGGACGGTGAGAGCGCCACGCTCAGCGGCACGAAGCTCTACGTCCAGTTTGCGAGCTCTGCGACACGGCTATTGGTGCTGGCCCGAAGCGGCGACGGTCTCGAGGACGTCGATCTCTTCCTCGTCGACCCGAATGGCGAGGGCGTGACGCTCGAGCAACAGATGAGCCTCGCCTCGGATACCCAGTACAACGTGACGCTGGACGGCGCGCGCGGCGAGCGCATCGGCGAGTCCGGCTCGGGCTGGCGAACCTGGAATCAGGTGATGCACGAGGGCATCATCCTGGCCGCCGCGCAGGCCATCGGCGGCGCCGAGCGGGCGCTCGAGATCACGTGTGAGTACGCGGCCGAGCGCCACCAATTCGGCAAGCCGCTGGCGGCCTTCCAGGCCATCTCCCACTACCTGGCGGACGCCGCCACGCATGTGTCGGGTGGCAAGACGCTGGTTCTCGAGGCCGCCTGGGCGAGCTCCGAGGCCAAGGATATCTCGCGCCTCGCCCCGATGGCGAAGCTCTTCGCCTGCCAGACCTATCGCGACCTCACGGCCATGAGCCTGCAGGTCTTCGGCGGCGTCGGCTTCACGATTGAGTACGATGCCCAGCTCTACTTCCGCCGCGCCAAGCAGTTGCAGCTGAGCTGGTGGGATACGTCGTACCTCGAGGAGCTGGTGGCTGCGAGTGTACTGGACTGAATACGCCGCTCTGCCGGGAAGAAGAAGGCAGAGAGTAGAGAGTAGAGAGTAGAGAGTGGAGAGTGGAGAGTGAGGAGCGAGCATGAGTGAGGCACTCGTACGAGTCGAGATCGCAGCACCGGTCGAGAAGCTCTGGTCGTTGCTGGCCGACTTCGGCGAGATCGGCTGGATGCAGGGTGTCTCGAAGGTAGAGGTGAAGGGCTCAGGCGTGGGTATGGTGCGCGAGATCTACGCCACTGGCGCGGCCGCGCCGGTGGTCGAGGTGCTCGAATCCAAGGACGAGGCCGCGAGGCAGATCGCCTACACGATCCCCGAGAACATCCCGCTGCCGGTCGACGACTACCACGCGACGTGTGTCGCCGTAGACCTCGGCGACGGTCGCAGCCGCCTGGACTGGGGGTGCACGTTCACGCCGAAGGGGACCGACGAGGCCTCCGCCAAGGCCCAGGTCGAGGCGATGTACAACGTGCTGATCAGCTGGGTGAAGGGCGAGCTCGAAGGCTGATCGTACGCCCCGCCATACGATGGGGAGGGTTCCGTGGCGGATGACGCCAACGAACGCGTAATGGACGGCCGCACCTGGGCGGACTTCTGTGATGCGCTCAAGCGCGCGGGTGACGTGGTGCTGCGCGAGGGCTCGCCCGCCGACGCCTTCGAGCGCGCCGAGGGCTTTCGTTATCTGAGCCGGCTGACCCGGGTGGCTCTCGAGTCGTACGTGGAGTTCGCCGATCCACGTCATCCAGTGCTGCGCCGGCCCGCCCACGAAACCGTCAAGATCGGCGCTGACAATCCGGACAACTACTATCAGAGCACTGCACTCAGTGGTGAGTACGAGTACCGGATCCGGGGCCAGCGCGGAACGATCCACTATCTCGGCCTGGGCACGTATATCGGCCACTACGGCTCCGGTGGCCGCATGGGCCAGAGCGGGTACATCGAGGCCGCGGATCTCAAGATCGATGCGGATGGCGGCTTCGAGATCATCCTGTCCTGTGATCAGAAGCAGGGATCGAACTGGCTGCGGATGGAGCCGGACACCTCGTCATTGATCGTCCGTCAGACCTACCAGGATCGCAGTCGCGAGCAGATCGCTCGTCTCGAGATCGAGCGCATCGGCTCGGACGGTCCGCCCGAGCCGCTTTCGCCCGGCTTCCTCGATGCGGGGCTCAGGACAGCGGCCGCCTACGTGGCCGGGACGTCGAGCCTCTTCTGCGACTGGTCGGAGAGCTTCCACGAGCGCATCAACGAGCTGCCGCCCCTGGACCCAGCGATCGCCACGGCTGCGCACGGAGATCCCCACATCCAGTACTACCACGGCTACTGGGAGCTCGGGCAAGGCCAGGCGTTGGTGATCGAGGCGACGCCGCCGCGCTGCGACTATTGGAACTTCCAGCTGAACAACCACTGGATGGAGTCGCTCGACTACCGCTACCACCGCATCGACGTGAACCACCACGGCGCCCACTACGAGGACGACGGCTCCATCCGTCTCGTGGTCGCCCACGAGGACCCCGGCCATCCGAATTGGCTGGATACCGCGGGCCACAGCCGCGGCACGATGTGTCTGCGCTGGATTCGGGCGGACGAGCACCCACAGCCCAGCACCCGGGTGGTCCCACTCGAGGCGCTGCGCGGCTAGAAGTTGAAGCGGACGCCCCAGTTCATGTTGATGTAGGGCAGGCTCTCGAGGTCGCCGAAGGGCTTCACGTAGGTCGCATCGACGACGATCGCCCAGTCCTCGCTCACATTGACGTCGAGGCCGAGGCCCGCGCGGATCACGAAGCCGCCGCCGTCGCGTAGCTGTGCGTAGACGCCGCGACAGTACCACCAATAGTACCAGCTCGGCGAGCACACCGTCGCCACGGGGTACGTCGTGCGCAGGTTCATCCAGTTGCCGCCCAGCCCGAAGATCGCGTGCGGTTGGATCCTACCGAGCGGGAAGTAGGCCAGGGCGTTGAAGGTGATGGCGCCGCCGTCCACGGTCAGCGGAAAGACGGGCGGTACGCCCGGGGGCTGGCCCGCCGGCACGTTGACGAGGGTGTCGAAGCCCGAGAGGAAGTTGCCCTCCACCTCGGCGGCGAGGTAGGGCATGAAGCGGTAGCCGCCCTTGATCGTGAAGCCGAGACTCGTGGAGAAGTCGGCTGCCGGGCGGGGATCCCCGATGTTGCCGGTGTCCTCGAAGTTCTCCCACGCAGTCATGCCGCCCAGGAAGAGGTAGCCGCCGGTGTCGACCCATTGGTGGCCGCTGTAGTTCTGTGCGTTCGCGGCGCCCGCGATCATCGCCACGATGCCCCCGACCAAGACGAACACACGAGCCATACTTCGCATCACCTCAACCCTCCTCGATCGGGATGCCAAGATCTCCCGATCCTGGTGGCCCGCGGACTTTCATCCTCGTCCATGGGCTTGTCCCCGATTGCGCCGAATGATAGCCACGGTCGCGGCGCCGGCACCCTCTTCGCGCGTGTGGGCGCGCACGACTCCGGCTAGAGGTCCTTCATGTGGGCGATCACGTTGTCGCCATACTGCTTCATCATGTCCAGCTTCTGCTGCAGTGTGGCTTCCGGACCGCACGTGTACACGAAGGGGTAGTTGCAGGTGGCCGCGGCGCCGAGGTCCGCTATGCGCTTCAGGGAGTCGCGATCCGGCGGGACGGTGAGGGGGACCATGGCCTCGAAGCTCTCGTTTTCTCGTCCGGCCTCTTTGCGCAGCTGGGTGAGCGAGCGAAGGATCTCCTCGGCCTCCTCGACCGTGTTTCCCGCGCCGAGCCAACCGTCGCCGACTCGCGCCGCGCGCCGCAGGGCCACCTTGCTGGCGCCACCGATGGAGATCGGGATCGGCTTCGTGGGCGCCGGCAGCTGGGCCAGGCCGGGGAAGTCGAAGTGCTCTCCATGGTGCTCGACGATCCCTCCTTGCCAGACTTTGCGCATCACCTCGATGGACTCGTCGAAGCGCTTGCCGCGGCTCTTGAAGTCGACACCCAGGGCCTCGAACTCCTCTTTCATCCATCCGGCGCCCACACCCAGGGTCACCCGGTTGTCGCTGTAGAGAGCGAGCGTGGCGAGTGACTTGGCGACCTCGAGGGGGTGGTGGAGGGGCAGGATGTAGATCAGCGTGCAGAAGCGGATCTTCGTGGTCTGCGCCGCCAGTGTGGCGATGGTGACCCAGGGGTCCGGGAAGGGTGTGTTCGTGTCGAAGTCCGGTCGCCCGTTCTCGGTATAGAGATAGGCGGGCTCGTACTCGGCCGGTACGAAGAGGTGCTCCGAGAGCAGGATGCCATCGAAGCCATTCTCCTCCGCGCATCTCGCGATCGCGGGCAGTTCGGTCGGATCGTTGAAGGCAGTGGACTGCCAGAACTGCATGGTGAG
>JAFDDH010000336.1 GCA_019310975.1 Deltaproteobacteria bacterium
CGGCGCGGTAGCGGTTGCTGCGTTGGTGGATGTGCCCCCAGTGGCCCACGGATCCGCGAACTTTCCAGACGGCTCTGGCCACGAATCCGTCCGCGCCGACGCGTTCGATTTCGAGCTCGTCGAGCTCGACCTGCTTCACCTTCGCGCGCGCCCCGCCCTGACTGGCCAGCTCGAGCCCACGCCGTGTCTCGAGGTAGATCTGCTCGAGCAGGTCGCCCTCCACGCTCTGCGCCAATACGTCGTAGATCTGCTCCTCGTCCCGGAAGTCGAATGCGCGGTAGACGTTGTGAAGCAGGGCAGAGACGACGTCCTGGGTGCGGGAATGGGAGAGATG
Organism: Deltaproteobacteria bacterium; assembly: GCA_019310975.1. Classification (GTDB taxonomy): domain Bacteria; phylum Myxococcota_A; class UBA9160; order UBA9160; family UBA4427; genus JAFDDH01. The sequence goes on from JAFDDH010000336.1 coordinate 335, forward strand.
AGTGCGAGCCGTGAACCCGAAGCCGCCACCGGCGATCAGCAGGGCCACGCCGGCCAGCGCGAGCGGCACGCGCATCGGTGCCGGCGTGCGTCGCCGGAGCGCCGACCATGCGATTCCCATCGCACCCAGCACGAGAGCCGGCCAGCGCAGGATCCAGACGAGTGCGGCGAGACGTCCGGGCGGCGCCGCGACGACCTGAAGCGTGGGCAGCTCGGGATGCTTGAGGAAATTCTGCCACTCGAGCACACGCCATTCAGGCTCGAGGATGACTGGCAGCGGCCCGGCCTGATCGACGGAGGAGACCGGTACGCGTTGGATCTTCTCGTTCCACAGATCCCAGTCCATCGTGACCTTCTGGGGCAGTCCCGTCGTGGGATAGACGAAGATCACGCCGAGGATCGCGCCGTTCAGGTCGAGCTCGCGACGCGGGTCGACGACGCGACTCGTGCGCAGCGTTCGCTCCAGAAAATTCACGCGCGCGAGCTGTGGCTCGGGCTCTCTTCCGTCGATGCGGACCACGTGTCGGTCGCGCAAGAAGTTTGCCACCCGCCGCTCGAGCTCCGGCTGCATCTCCACTGGGATCGTCTCGCGTCCCTCGAGGCCCAGATCCACCCAATCCTGAAGGTCGCGCGGCCGCAGCACGATTTCCTTGCGCACCTCATAGGGCTCGACGTAGATGAATCCGGTCATCGGCGCGAAGTACTGGCGCCGCAGAGCGCGTCTTTCGAAGCGCGTGTAGAAGGGATCCTCCCAGTCGAGAAGAAGGCTCTGGCTGCGGCCGAGATATCGGAAATCGTTGACCGCGATGCCCTCGTGGTAGGCGACGAATCCGATGCTGGCCGGGCTCGTGCCACCCAAGAGCTGCAGCTTCGAGGGTCGCGTCGTGAAGGGATAGAAGAGGCGTGCGCGTACCACGAGCCGGTCGTCCCCAGCATCAGCCAGGGGCTCGCCGGTCAGTGCATCCCGCTCGACGCGACGGCCGGGCTCGAGTGCCAGCAGTCGGCCCGGCAGCGGATCGCCGCCGTCGGCCACCAGCGCCAGCTCTCGCTGGAAGAATTGCAGCATACGCTCGCTCATCGGCAGCGGATCGTGGCCGAGGCGCTCGTAGAGATCGTCGGGCAGCAGGTTGCGGAAGCTCTCGAGGTTCTCGGATCCGATCTCGAGATCCACGCGGACGCCGTCCTCTTCGACGAAGTACTCCGCGATGGTGTCGGCGAACATCGCACGGCTCACGACGAGCGCATCGGAATCGGCTCGGATGGGAGAGAGAACGACGAGCAGGCCGAGGATGACGGGAAGGGGCGCGCGCATGGGGTCCCGCCCAGCATAGTCATCGGGTAGGGTCTGCACCATGCAGGCGCTGGGTACGTCCGCGCGCGTTGGGGCGAGCATCGATCTCGAGGATCTCCGATACGGCTACGGGGACGGAGAATTCGAGCTGCGCGTCCCTGCGCTGCGCGTCGAAGCGTGTGAGCGCGTCGCCGTCATCGGTCCGAGCGGCAGCGGGAAGACGACGCTTCTGCATCTGATCGCCGGCATCGTTGTGCCGCTGGCCGGGCGCGTGTGCTGTGACGACGTGGAGATCAGCGCACTCGACGATGCCAAGGAGTTCGAGCTGCTCGACTATCTCAGTGTACGCGACAACATCCTTCTTCCCTACAGGATTCATCCGGCGCTGCAGCTCGGTGCTTCGGTGATTGCACGCGCCGACTCGCTGGCCGATCGGGTCGGGCTCAGGTCGGCGAAGGATCGCCTCGTGACACGTCTCTCCCACGGTGAGCGGCAGCGCGTGGCCGTCTGTCGTGCTCTGGTCGCGGAGCCCTGCCTACTACTCTGCGATGAGCCGACCGGCAACCTCGACCCCGCCAACAAGCTGCGCGTGCTCGACATTCTGATGGATGTGGTGGCGGAGTGCGGAGCCACATTGATGGCCGTGACCCACGACCACGACCTGCTGCCGCGCTTCTCGCGCGTGATCGACATGAAGAGCCTTCTGGCGTCCGGCGAGGAGCCGGCATGAGCGGGCCGCTCTATGTCGCATCACGCTACCTCGTCCACCATCGAGGCAAGACGATCATTCTGGTTCTGGCGGTTGCACTGACCGGCTTCGTGCCTGTTGGTCTGCAGGTACTCGTGGCGCAGAGCGCCCGAGAGCTCACCGCGCGTGCCGATCGCACGCCGCTGCTGGTGGGTTCCCGTGGCTCGCCGCTGGAGCTCGTGCTGAGCGCACTCTACTTCGACACGGATCCACCAGTACCGATTCCCTGGTCCGAGATCGAGCGCATCGACGACACCGGACTCGCGCAGGCCGTCCCGCTCCAGGTGGGATTTCGAGCCGGCGGCCATCCCATCGTGGGTACGACACTCGAGTACCTCGACTACCGCCGGCTCCGTGTCGCAACGGGGCGGCGGATGGCGTGGCTGGGCGAGTGCGTGCTGGGTGCTCGCGCCGCCCGCGAGCTCGGGCTCGAGCCGGGCGACGATCTGGTCTCGTCGCCCGAGACCGTCTTCGACCTGGCCGGCGTCTATCCGCTGAAGATGAGGGTCGTCGGTGTGCTGGCGCCCTCCCATACGGCCGACGATCGGGCGGTCTTCGTCGACATCAAGACGGCGTGGGTCATGGCTGGGCTCGGCCACGGGCATCGCGATCTCGGCGATCCGGACGCTTCGGCGGCCGTGCTCTCGCGCGCGGGCGATCGGATCGTCGCGAATGCGGCGGTGCTCGAATACAACCAGATCACCCGGGAGAACATCGAGAGCTTTCACTTCCACGCCGGACGCTCGAGCCTACCCGTGAGCGCCGCTCTGGCTCTGCCGACCGACGAGCGTGCCCGCGTATTGCTCATGGGTCGCTACGAAGCGCCGGACGAGCGTGTCCAGATTCTGCGCCCGCGCAGCGTGATGGACGAGCTACTCGACACCGTGGTGACGGTGCAGAGCTACGTGGTGGCCGGAATCGCATTGGTGGCTGCGGCCACCGGGGCGACGATCGTGCTCGTCTTCATGCTCTCGATCCGGCTGCGGCGTCGCGAGATCGAGACGATGACCAAGATTGGCGGCTCGCGGGGCAGTGTGGCGGCAGTGTTGATTTCGGAGGTCGTGGTGGTGGTGGCCGTGGGCCTCGTGATTGCGGCCGGCTTGACGCTGGTGACGAGCCGCTTCGGCTCCGCGGCGATTCGGGCGTTCCTGCTCTCATGAGACGGATCGGAGGCCATTCGCTCTCGGGTGCAATGGGCGCCTTGCTCCTGGCCGCGTCCGCCTGCACAGAGGCGACGCCCGTGGCGCGAGTCGAGCCGCGTGCGAAGACGGGTCCGCTCGTCGTGTACACGGTCAACGAGCCGCTGCGCTACTTCGCCGCACGCATCGGCGGCCCGCACGTCGAGGCCCTCCTTCCCGCGCCCGACGACGTGGATCCCGCCTTCTGGCTGCCCGAGCCCGAGGACTTGGTCGGCTATCAGGGCGCGGATCTCATCCTGCGCAGTGGTGGCGGCTACGCACGATGGATCGGCTTTGCTTCCCTGCCGCGAAGCACGCAGGTGGATACCTCGGCCGGCTACCGCGATCGTCTGATTGCACTCCGCGGCAGCGTTACACACAGTCACGGTCCGCAGGCGGCGCAGAGTCACGGCGACACGGCCTTCACCACCTGGCTCGATCTCGAGCTGGCGGCCCAGCAGGCGAGGGCGGTCGGGGAGGCGTTCGCGGACGCGCGTCCCCTGCTGCGGTCGGACTTCGAGATCGCATCGGCGAAGCTCGTGAGCGATCTCGAGCGGCTCGACGAGAGACTGCTCGAGATCGGCGCTGCCTACGAGGACGAATCGCTGCTCTTCTCGCACCCCGTCTATCAATACCTCCAGCAACGCTACGGACTCGGCGGCGACTCGCTGCATTGGGAGCCCGATCAGGACCCGGGCCCCGACGAGTGGGGAAGGCTGGCGGAGCGGCAGGCGCGATCACCCGCGCGCTGGATGCTCTGGGAGGCCGAGCCCCTGCCGGAGACGCAGCGTCGTCTCGGCGAGCTCGGGATCACGCCGATCGTCTTCTCCCCCGGCGGCAACGCGGTCGAGGGTGTCGACTGGCTTGCACTCATGAACGCCAACGCCGACCGACTGGAAGCGGCCATTCGGCGCGACTAGTGCCGACGGTGCTGCGCGACCAATGCCGACGGTGCTGTGCGACCAATGCCGACGGTGCTGCGCGACCGAAGCCGGTGGGCTACTTCGTATTGGGCGGAAACTGCTTCAGCACCGCGTCGACCACCTTGGTGATCACCTGCTGGCGCTCCTCGGGTGTCCTCTTGTCCTGGATCTTCGAGCTGCCGGTTCCGCGCCAGAGCAGCTTCTTGTCGTCGTCGTTGGACACGAAGTCGAGAATCAGCTCGCCCACTTCGTACTGGCGGACGGTTGTGTCCGAGTAGCCCGCGCCGCCATAGCCGCGGTAGCCGTACCCGTAGCCGTAGTTCGAAGTGTTGACACGGATCTTCTTGTCCACAGAAATGTAGTGCGTGACCAGGAAGGAGGCTTGATCGGCGCTCGTGAGTCGATGTCCCTTCGTGGCCATCCTGTCGTCGAAGGCCTTCATGACCCGCGAATTGACCAGCTGGTTGTCGGTGAGATCGGGCTTGCCCGAGGCCGGCGGGCGCTCCATCCACGCGTAGCTGCCGAGCTGGCTGAAGTCGTAGGCGGGATCGTAATCCTGATTGACCGGAACGGACGAGCAGGCGGTCGCGAACGCCAGCACGGCGATCAGGACACCGAGGCGAAGTGTGCGGTTGATCATCGACATGGGGGACTCCCTCCGGATGGGCGGCGCTGGCCGAATCTCTGGCGGCGCCGCGTTCGTATGAACGATAACAGGGCCCAGAGGGTGGGCCAGTGCAGCTCAGTCGGATTCCTTGTCGTCCTGCCCGCTGCTGCGCTCGCTTTCGGCCTCGTCGGACGTGCCGTCCTCGCCGCCTTCATCTCCCTCGGGCGCCGTCAGACCGTACTTCTGCGCACGATATCGCAGCGTCTGGCGCGTGGTGCCCAGGTTGCGCGCGGCGGCGGTCAGGTTGAAGCCGGTGCGGTCCAGGGCAGTCCGGACGATGTACCGGTCCATGTCCTCGAGCGACATGCTGCCGTCCAGCGGCAGCGAGAGCACGTCGCCTTCGATACTCGGCTGGTGGCCGTTCTCGATCTGGCCCGGGAGCTGGAGCCAGCGTGCCGGGAAGGTGGAGCCCTCGGCGAAGAGGACGCAGCGTTCGATCACGTTGCGCAGCTCGCGCACATTGCCGGGCCAGTCGTAGGCTCTGAGTGCGCTCCAGAT
>JAFDDH010000337.1 GCA_019310975.1 Deltaproteobacteria bacterium
GGCGCGACCGGCTACCTGCTGCTTCCCGCCCTCGGGCCGGTCTTCGTATTCGAGGAGACGTGGGCCGGCGTGCGCGGCTCGCTGCCCCTGGCCGAGCAGGCCCAGGAGCTGCTCATCACCAACTACCAGGCCGTGGTCGCATCGGGGGCAGGGAGGACGGCAGCCTTCGATCACCGGCTCGGTGTCGGCGCACTGCCGAGCCTTCACGTCGGCTTCCACGTTCTCTTCGCACTCTGGGCGTGGCAGCACGCCCGGGTGGTGCGCGTGGTCTTTGTCGTGATGAGCGTGCTCACCTTCGCCGGCTCCCTGCTCACGGGGTGGCACTACGCGGTGGACGGCTACCTGGGCGGGGCTCTGGCCGTCGCCTGCTACTGGGCCGCACGCTGGCTGGAGCGCGATCCCGATCCAGACACCGCACTTCCCGACGACCTGCCCAATGAGAGGGAGGAGAAGCCGCGAAGCGACTTCGAGCGCTTCCCAGCTAGCATCCAGGAATGAGAGCCGTCGTCTTCCACGAGCACGGATCCGTCTCGAAGCTGGCGCTCGAGGAGTTTCCGGATCCGGTCGCCGGGCCCATGGATGCGATCCTGCGCGTGAAGGCCACCTCGCTCAACGGCTTCGATCCGATGATCCTGGCCGGAACCACGGGGCTGAAGACGCCGCTTCCGATGATCCCGTGTGGAGATATCGCGGGGGAGATCACCCAGCTGGGGGCCGAAGTCGTATCGGGCGAGTGGAAGATCGGCGATCGCGTCTGCCCGCACCCCTTCGTGCTCGGTGAGGGGATGACCGGAGAGACCCGCCTGGGGGCCGCCTGCGAGCTCGTCCGCATCCCGGCCAGAAATCTGATCCGGATCCCAGACGGCGTCTCGGAGATCGACGCCGCAAGCCTCCCAATCGCCTACGGGACGGCCTATCGGATGATGCTCACGCGCGGCCGGATCCAGCCGGGTGAGAAGGTTCTCATCCTGGGCGCCACGGGTGGAGTCGGCACCTGCTGCCTGCAGATCGCCAAGACCACAGGAGCCGAGGTCGTGGTGACCGGCAGCGCAGCCTGGAAGCTCGAGAAGCTCCGCGAGCTCGGCGCCGACCACGCGATCGACGAGTCGAAGCAGGATTTCGTGCAGGCGGTGCACGACCTCTTCGGCAAGCCCCGCCTATTCGGCGGTGGCGGCGTGGACGTCATCGTCAACTACATCGGCGGTGAGACCTGGGCGCGAGCCCTCCGCTGCCTGGCCTCGCACGGACGCATGCTCACCTGTGGAGCCACTGCGGGCTTCGAGCCACCCACGGACATCCGCTACATCTGGAGCTTCGAGCAGCAGGTGATCGGGTCGAATGGATGGATGCCCGACGAGCAGGTGGCGCTACTCGAGATGGTGGCGGAGGGGCGGATCAGGCCCGTCCTGCATGCAGTCCGGCCGCTCGAGGAGACGCCGCGCTCGATCCAGGAGTTGATCGACCGCCAGGTCGTCGGCAAGACGGTGATCACGACGACTTGATTGCCCGTTCGCGCAGGCAAGGCGGAACACGGAAGGGGGAATGCTTAATATCGGTGGCGGTGAAAACGCAGCTTGCTTCCCCTAGCCGCGCCGAAAAACATAGTCGAGTACGTCGATGGCGCCCGGGACGAAGTGGCGCTGTGCGTGCAGACCAAAGTACGGGTCGCCCGACCGCTCGGCCAGCTCGTTCCAGAGCGCCTGCTCCTTGACGACAGGAACGCGCACGTCGGGATCGGTCAAGCACTTCGGGTCGATCTTGACTGCGCGCAGGGCGGCCTCGGGGTCGACGCCGTAAGTTTCACCCGCGGCAATCATGCCAGCGATCAGCTTGAACGAGACGCTCCCTCGAACACGCAAGGTCTCGGCCACCTCTTCTTCGTCCTCGGAAATCACAATGATTCGACTGCCATGATGGATCGCCCCATGCTCCCAGATCGAGTCCGGCGTAGCATGTCCCCTAACGATGCTTGCGATCCAAAACGAGCCCTCGCCATGGGCGCTCTTCATCCACGCATTCGCGATGGGGGCGCTGCTGCTCGGACTGCTCACCGTGCCCACCACCTCTTGGGCCGCGGAATTGGACGCGGACGAACGCGTCCCGCTCCTCGGTGGCCCGGCCGCGACGCAGGTGCTCCGAGCCGCCAGCGACCGTGCGAGAGCCAGCGTTGAGCGGAGCCGCGAGGCACGCGAGTCCCTGGCCCGATGGCAGATGGCCCTCGTCGTCTCGACGCTCGGGCTCGCCCTGTGGTCCATACACGACCCGGCGCCATCGCGGCGGAAACGACGCATGCGCCGGCTCGCATACGGCGCCGCGGCCTTCGCCGCGATCGCATCCTTCTACGGGACACAGCTATTCGAACGCTCGGCCTCTTCGCTTCACTTGAAAGACGTCTACCACTATTGGCTAGGCACACGCTACTTCGCGGAGCTGGGCTATGGCGAGCTCTACGATTGCACGTTGGCGGTGGCCGAAGAGCAAGACTGGTGGTGGGTGCACGCCCTCCCCTATGCGCGCGATCTCCGGACGATGCAAACTCGAGAGGCGCGAGCGCTGATCCAGCGCGGTGTACGAGAGTGCAAGGGACAATTCTCCGAGGCGCGCTGGGCGAGCTTTACCAAAGACGTCACCTGGTTCAACGAGCAGTTCGGTGCTCATCAGTGGCGGCGGGTCCTGAACGACCACGGCTACAACCCCTCGCCCATCTGGGCGCTGGCTGCGGCGCCCTTTGCCGCAGCCGTGAGCCCCGAATCGCTTAGGTGGCTCGCGCGGCTCGATGTCCTGCTTCTCGCCGGAGCCTTTACCGCAGTCGGCTGGGCGTTCGGACTCGAGCTCGCGTGCCTCACGATCGTGATCTGGGGAACCGGCTGGCTCTGGGATGCGCGCTGGGTCGGAAATGCCTTCCTCCGGCAGATGTGGTTCTCGGCCGCGCTCGTGGGCCTTTGTTGCCTGAAGCAACGGCGCGAGATCGCCGCGAGCGTTCTCATAGGCTATGCGAGCTGGCTTCGTCTCTTCCCGGCCATTGCGCTGGCGGGCTACGGGCTGAGCGCCGTACGCCGCTGGATTCGTGCCGGGAGCCTGCCGCGTGACGCGCGCCGCTTCGCGCTCGGCTTCGCAGTGAGCTCCGCCGTGCTCGTAGCCGCGAGCTTTGCCTCGTCCGGTATCGATCTCGAAACCTATGAGGGGTTCGGCCGCAACCTCGTGACGCTCCGAACCGTGCCGTCCATCAATCTGGTCGGCCTCGAACCGCTGCTCTGGCGCCTGGACGGCACCTCGGAGATCTGGCGCATGCCAACCGAGGCGATCGCCGAGCAGCCCCTCGACCGACCGTCGGAGAGCCGGGTGATGCTTTGGCTCGTCGGGGCGATCGCCATCGGCGCGTTCTGCCTCGTAACCCGTGACGCGCTTCCTTGGGAGGCATCCGCCGCAACCTTCACGCTGCTCCCGATGCTCGCGGCGCCGGCCTGCTACTACATGCAGATCGTCGTGCTCGGCGTCGTGCTGGGCGCGCGCAGACCCTGGGTCGTGATCTGGCTACTGGCCGCGTGTCTCGGTTGGCTGGCGACCGGCGTACTCGCACCAAACCGGAATATCGAGTACGGCTCAGCATCGGTCATCGCACTGCTACTTTCAGCGGCCGTACTCGCATGCATGAGCCGCCCGGCTCGATCGACGCCGCAAGGAGATGGCACGGTCGCCTGCCAGCCAGTGGAAGAACCCGTTAGTCGGGAAGCCAGCGCAGCCGCACCCCGAGCGTGACGCTGTAGATCCACCCCCCCGACTTCTCGAAGGTCCACTGCGCTGACTCGGTACCGTACTGATCTTCGAACTCGGGGTGTGCGTCTGTTCCGCCTCCATCTCGATGAAACGGAAGTTGGTCGGGAGCAACTCGCCGGGCTCCAACGAAACCGCACGATTGACCACACCTCTGATACGGAGCTGCTCGCGAAGGTACTCGACCGAAGGCCTGATTCTGAAGCGCCGACCGCCCTTATCGATCGTGAACGCGACCCCGCCGCCCGCTCCTAGCATGAACGTCTCGACCGTCGCGTTCGTAACGCTGCCCTGACCAATGACGTCTCCCTCAGGGAGCCCCGTCTCGGGCCGAATGAGCTCCCCGGGTGAGCCTTCACGCGCCACGTCATACGAAAAGCCCCACGCGGCGTTTAGGTCCACACGTGCAAAGAAGCGCGGCTGTCCGAAGCGTCCGATCAGCCTCGGGGTCATCAGCTCGAATTGCCCGCCGACGAAAGGCGTGAACATCGTCGTCGTGCCTGTGGCCGGCGGGCGCACGAACTCTGGAGGGTCCGATCCGCTCAGTACACTCGATGCCACGGTGGCCCGCGTCTCCTGGAAGGCAAGGCCCCAGTTCACACCGATAGCTGGAACCCATCGGGTTGCCTCGTCCCGGTCTTCATCGCCATCGCTATTGGCGAACGTCTTCACGGGACCGAGCAGCAACACGTAAACGACAGCGAGAAAGACGGCGATCAGTCGACGAAGGACATTTCCAGCACACATGCGCGAGCATCATGCCCCAGGTCAAAGGTGAAAGGCAAGCTGTACCGACCCGAGCGCGAGCATGGGGCGTAGCGGCTGCGAAGTGATTTCGCTGCCAGGCTCTCCGCCCTGTGACAATCCACGACACGCGGCACGGGATATCACCCGGCTAGTGCATTGACTACCGCTCGCGTGATCTGGCAAAGTACTGGCTACTCAAGCCCGAGATGTCCTAGGCCCACCCGCCGTGCCGCCCATCAACGCACCTACCCCCATCGCCCTGCTGCGCCGCATCTCGAGTCAGGCACTCGGTGCAGCTCTCGCCTTTGCGCTGGTGACCAGCGGAGTCCGGCCTGCGTTCGGCCAGGTGGACGATCCAGCAGCGCAGCACGACATCGCCGCTGATCCTGAGCCCGAAGGCGAGTACGACCCCGGCGAGATCGGCGAGCAGGAGTCGGCGGACGATGACGACAGCGAGGCGTCGGCGGACGGCGAGGTCATCGAAGAGATCCGCGTCT
>JAFDDH010000132.1 GCA_019310975.1 Deltaproteobacteria bacterium
CTCCCGGTCAGCCCGACTGCAAGCTCGTGGGCGGCGCGCGTGGACCGCCGCGGGCGGTGGCGTCGAGAGCAGACCCCTGATCTGGAAATCTGGAAGGAGTCGTCATGCCCGAGAGCGAGCTGGAGAAAGCGACATCGATCACGCCCTATCTCTACTACGAGGATGTCGCGAGCGCGTTGGCCTGGCTTTCTCGCGTCTTCGGATTTCGTGAGCGAGAGAAGGAGACGATGCGGGACGCGGACGAGAAAGTTGTGCACGCGGCGATGGAGCTTGGAGAAGGCGTCATCCTGATGGGTTGGCCCGGTGTGGACTACAAGTCCCCGAAGCGGCTGGGTCACGTGACGGGGAACCTCTACGTCTACGTGGACGATCTGAAGCGACACTTCGACCACGCCAAGCAAGCCGGAGCCACGATACGCTCGGAAGTCGAAGAGACGTTCTATGGGGATCGCCGCTATGGCGCAGCGGATCTCGAGGGACACCATTGGTACTTCGCTGAGAAGATCCGCCAGATCGAGCCCGAGGACTGGCGCCCGTCGGATGAGGATCTGAAGGGCCACAGCTGAGTTGAGGGACCCGCTCCCTCGCACTGGATCTCGGATCCGATATTCCGGTTCGTTGATCCATGCACGGATCACCGCTTGCTCCCGGTCCCAGAGCTCGTCGGGAAGGAGCCGGTTCTGGTGTGACCAGAAGTTGGCGTCCATCGTGAGGAAGAACGCTGCAATCATCGCGTGGATCGTATTGGCCGCGATTGCGGCTCAGCCCCGCTGCGCCACCACCTCGTAGGTGTCCGGCAACCCTTCGAGCGCCTCCGCGGCCAGCGCATGAGCGTCGTGCTCGAGCCACATTGCCTCGAGCCGGACCTGCGCGGCGATCTCGCTCTCGCACGCGATCGCATCGTGGTAGCCGAGCACGTACCACTGACCGTGGATCTCCTCGATCCGGTACTCCCCGTCGAGCGGGACGCACTCGTGATTCGGCAGCACGAGGTAAGGACGCTTGCCCACGTGGGTGCCCCTCCACCAGCCAGCATAGCCCGGGCACGGACCGGGCGGGGTGGGGCCTGGCGTGGTGTGGTGTGACGGGGTGGGGTGGGGTGGGGCGTGCCCGGGGTCTGGGAAGAGGGTGGGGCGGCTGCGAAGGGCGCGTTTTCAGATGTGAAACGCGCGGGCGCCTAGCTTCGGCGCCGGACCTCGACCTGGTCGCCGTCCTGCACGATCACCGCGTCGGCCATTCCGATGAAGAGCCCGGTTCCGAGCACGCCCGGGATTGCGAGGATCTGCTGCTCGAGCTGCGCGGGGCGGTCGATGGCCGATACGCGGCAGTCGAGGATATGGTTGCCATTGTCGGTCACGTAGGGTGCAGCGCCGTCGCTCCGGCGCAGCACGGGCTCGCAACCGATCTCGCGCAGGCGTCGGTCGGCCAGCGCCTGGCCGAAGGCCACGACCTCGACGGGCAGCTTGCCGCGGTCACCGAGCTTCTCGACCAGCTTCTCTGCGCCAACCAGGATCACCAGCTGGTCCGAAGAGGCCGCGACGATCTTCTCGCGCACGAGGGCACCGCCGTAGCCCTTGATGACGTCCAGGTGGGGGTCGACCTCGTCGGCCCCGTCGAAGGTCGTGTCGAGCCGCTCGGCCTCGGCCAGCGTGAGCAGCGTGATGCCGAGCTCGCGCGCCAGCGCCTCGGTGCGCTGCGATGTCGGTACGCCGCGGACGTCGAGCCCGTCGGCCACGCGCGCACCGAGCGCACGCACGAACGCTTCAGCGGCGCGCCCCGTTCCCAGCCCCAACGTCTGGCCCGGCTCGACGAACTCGAGCGCGGCGGCCGCGCTGGCCTCGGGGGCCGGGCTCACGATCCCCCGACCAGGCTGTCGCGCTTCGTCGCCACGGCCTCGAGCAGGCCGTCGAACGCGTCGACGAAGAGCTGGCAGCCCTTCTCGAGCAGCTCGTCGGTGATTGCGTCGAGCGAGATGCCGAGCTCGGCCAGCTCGCCGAGCACGCCGCGCGCTTCGTCGAGCGTGGCGTCGCGGCTGCCGCCGAGTGCGTCGGTCACTTTGCCGACGGCCTTGAAGGCATCGAAGGTCGCAGCCGGCACGGTGTTGACGGTGTCGGCGCCAATCAGCGAGTCGACGTAGAGCGTCTTCGGCAGGTCCGGGCTCTTGGTTCCGGTGCTCGCCCACAGCACGCGCTGCGGCCGCGCACCGGCCCTGGCGAGCGCGGCCCAGCGATCACTCTCGAGCTCACTGCGAAAGCTCGCGTAGGCGTCGACCGCATTGGCGACGGCGACCTTCGCCTGCAGACCCTCGAGTCGGGCGCGCCGCTTGGCGTCCACACCGGCCTCGATCTCTGCGGCCACGCGTTGGTCGAACGAGGCGTCGATGCGGCTCACGAAGAAGCTCGCCACGCTGGCCACCTTCGATGCGTCGCCCCCAGCCTCGGTCCAGCGCTCGAGCCCACGAATATAGGCGGTGTGCACACCTTCGTAGTAGCCGACGGCAAAGAGCAGCGTGGCGTTTACGCTGATGCCCTCGCCGATCAAGGTCTCGATGGCCACCAATCCCTCGCGCGTGGACGGCACCTTGATCATCAGATTGGGTCGCCCGACCGCGCTCCACAACCGCCGCGCCTCGTCGAGCGTGCCGGGCGTGTCGTAGGCGAGGTGCGGCGAGACTTCCAGGCTCACGAAGCCGTCGGCACCCGCACTCTCGTTGTATACGCCGCGCATGACATCGCAGCCGAGCTGCACGTCCTGGATGGCGAGCGCTTCGAAGAGTGCCTGGGCGTCGCGGACGCCCTGGTGGGCCAGCGCGGCGATCGCCGGGTCGTAGTCGCTCGAGCCGGCGATGGCCTTCTCGAAGATTGCCGGATTCGAGGTGACACCGCGGACCCCGTCCGCCTCCACGATGCGGCGCAGCTCGCCGGAGAGCAGGAGGTCACGGCTGATGTAGTCGTACCAGATGCTCTGGCCGTATTGCTGGACTTCGATCAGGGGGTTGCTCATGGTCAGAGGGATCCTCGATGGCAGGGGCGAGCCGGCAGGAGGAGGCCGACCAGGGGGGGTCGCATCCGATCATCGCTCGGATGGGTGGATTTCGCAGCCCCGGCAGTTTGCACACGGGCTGCCGGTGGCGCGAAGAATGACGCCGGGACGGGCACTTGTCAGTGATTCTTCCAGAAGGGGTCGAACCCGCCGCAGGCCAGCTCGGGCAGCTTCTTCGGAGCCTCCGGACGGCCCACCACGGGCACCGGGTTCCGGCCCACGAAGCTGCGGTCGAGGATGCCGTCGTAGTCGCTGTCCTCGTCCTGGCGCACGATCTTCTCGCCGCCCTCGAGGTGCTGCACGACATCCGGGCGGGCGTCGCCGTTGGTATCGATCTCGATCCGCACGCGCACTCCGCCGGCGTATACGTCGCGTTGATCGGCGCGGCCCTCACCGCTGGTGTCGAGCAGGGTCTCGCGCAGTGCGTCGCCTTCGCGGCGCAGCAGCAGCTCGAGCCGACCATCGCCCGTGGTGTCGATGCATTGGTGGCGCTCGTCGCCGCCGGGTGTGAGGAAGACGATTTTGTAGGGGCGCCCGGCGTCTCCGACCAGCTCCTGCGCGACGATGCGCTGCTTGGCGTCGAAGCGCAGCAACATATCCGGCTTGCCATCGCCGTTGGTGTCGCGGCCCTGGCGCGAGAGTGCGTCGCCCTTGTAATAGCTCCAGGTATCCATCCGGCAGTCGCCCGTGGTGTCCTTCTCCTCGGCCACGACAGCGCCCTGCTTCGAGAGCCAGCTCACCACGTCCACACAGCCGTCGCCGCGGGTCTGCTGTGCGACGCGTTGCGCGAGGCCCGCTTCGAAGTGCACCGTGAAGTCGATCTGCCCGTCGCCGCTGCGGTCCTCGTCGCGGCGGGTGATGACGCCCTGCTCATCGTAGTGGATGAAGACGTCGCTGCGGCCATCTCCATTGCTGTCCTTCTCGCTGCGCCGATGCACGCCCCGCTCGAAATGTTGCTGCGTGTCGAGGCGGCCGTCGTTCGTGGTGTCCTCCAGGGTGCGCAGCGGTCGGCCCTCTGCATCGAAGTGGATCACGAGATCCGGCCGGCCGTCGGCGTTGCGGTCCTCGCTCTGCAGCGACTTCTGGCCCGCCGCGTACTCGATCACGATCTCCGCGCGGCCGTCGCCGTCGCGGTCGGTCTCGCTATGGCGGGGTAGCCCATCGGCGAAGTCGGTCGTCAGCTCGAAGCGGCCATCGTGATCGGCGTCGACTCTCTCGCGCTGCACGGCGCCCGCCGCGTAGACCTTGACGATGTCCATGCGGCCGTCGGCATTCGTGTCGAACTCTTCGCGTAGCGGGTGGCCAGCCGGGTCGAAGACCACCACCTGATCGAAGTCGCCGTCGCCCGTGGTGTCGCGCTCCTGGCGGATCTGCACGTCGCTCTGAAAGTGGAGCACAGTGTCGACCTGGTCGTCACCCGTCGAGTCGATCTCCTGACGCACGCGAACACCGGCATCGAAGTGGGTCACCACGTCGTAGACCCCGTCGCCGCGTGTGTCGCGCTCCTCGAGGGTGGGTACACCCTCCACGTAGGTGATGCGTACGTCGAGCTGACCGTCGCCCGTGGTGTCGCGCCGGGCCTCGCCGACGGCGCCCGCCTCGTCGAGGTCGCCGCCGCCGTCGAGTCGGCCATCGAAGTCGCGGTCCTCCTCGTAACGGGCCGCCACACCGTCGTCGAAGTAGACCGTGTAGTCGACGCGCCCGTCGGCGTTGCGGTCCTCCTCGACGCGCAGGGGCACGCCCCGGGCGTCCTGGACGCGGCGCGTATCGCGCACGCCATCGCCCTGGGTGTCGGTCTCGACGAGCGTGGCCCGACCCGTCTCGGGGTCGAGCACGGTCCATCGATCGATGGCGCCGTCCTCATCGGTGTCCTCGTCGCGGCGAAAGGCGTGGCCCTCGGCATCGTAGAAGGTCCAGATCTGCACGCGGCCGTCCTGGTTCGGGTCGAGCTCGATGCGGACCAGGCGCCCGTCGACCACGTACTCCATGCGGTCGGGTGTGCCGGCGCCCGTGCTGTCGACGCGGCGGGCGACGAGCACGCCGTCCACGTAGTCGGCCTCGGTCTCGAAGCGGCCGTCGAAGTCGGTGTCGAGGGTCTCGGCTTCGATGCGCTCCTGGGCGCCGAATGTGTAGCGGGCGTCCGGCTGGCCGTCGGCGTTGCGGTCCTCGGTCTGCTCGGTCTTGCTTCCCAGGGTGAACGTCACGAAGGTGTCCATCTCCGCGTCGCCCGTGGTATCGGCCTCCTGGCGAAGCTTTGTGTCGCCGGCATAGTAGGTGATGACCTCGGCGTGGCCGTCCGCGTCGGCGTCCAGCTCCTCGCGCACGCGCACGCCGCCCGCGTAGTGGCGGACCAGGTCGTGGCGACCGTCGCCATCGGTATCGATCTCTTCGCGCTCGAGCGCGCCGGCGAGCCCGACAAAGCCGTCGAGATCGGCATCCAGGCTGCGCGTGCGCTCCACACCGCCCTCGAAGCGGGCGACGCTGTCGATGCGGCCGTCGCCATCGGTATCGACCTCGCGCCTGACGATCTCGTCGCCCTCGTAGTAGACGATGACTTCGGGGTGGCCGTCGCCGCTGATGTCCTCTTCGACGCGCTGCTGCACACCCTCGACGTAGAGGATCGTCACCTCGAGGCGGCCGTCGCCATCGGCGTCCTGCATCTCGATGGTTTTGCGGCCCGCGGCGTCGAACTCCGCGCGGCTGTCGATGCGGCCGTCGTGGTCGCCGTCCTCCTCGACGAGTACCGGGGTGCCGTCCTTGAACTCGGTGATGCGGTCGGGCTGGCCGTCGAAGTTGGTGTCCTCGGCTTGTCTTGCCGGCTGGCTCGCGACGAAGGTCACCTCGATGTCGGGCTGGCCGTCCGCGTTGTGGTCCTCGCGCCGCACGCTGGGCACGCCGGCCACGAAGTCGGTCCAGCGGTCGATCTGGCCGTCGCCGCTCTCGTCGAGCTCCTCGAGGAGCGGCCCACCCGCTGCGTCGTAGATCACCCAGGCGTCCATGCGGCCGTCGTGATCGCGGTCGCGCTCGGTGCGCGTGGGTCGCCCCTGCTCGTAGTAGACGACCTGATCGTACGTGCAGTCGCCCTGGGTATCGCTGCGCTTCTCCGACAAGCGCTCCTGCTCGTCGTAGAGCAGCTCGATCGGCGCGCAGTGGATCTCACCTGGGCCGGTCGGCGCGGGTGACTCGTCCTCGACCGCGGCGTGTGCCAAGGACGCACACGCGAGCAGCGTGACGAGGACGAGCGCAGATGTGCGAAGAGGCAGCAGAAGCAAGGCAGGGCGACTATGGCTCGGGTACGGTGAAGGTCATCTTGATGCGCTTGTCGGCCAGGCAGCGGTTGGCGCCGTCCATCGGCGGGAAGGGTGAGGCCGAGAGCAGGGCCCGCATGGCGCTCGCACCGAGGCGCTCGGTATCGGCGCTCACGACCTCGACGTTGCGCGCCACACCGGCCACGTCCAGTGAGAGGCGCAGGATGACCCGAGCATCGCCCGGTACGTCTTGCGGCACGCGCCAACGTGCGTCGGTGCGCTGCTTCATCATCTCCTGGTAGCGCTGCACGTGCAGGCTCTCGAGACAGCGGACGATGCCTTCCGCTCCCCCCTGGCCACCGGTGCCCGCGCCAAATGTGCCGCCTCCTCCTCCTCCTCCTCCTCCTCCGCCCGCGTAGTCGCCACCCGGAATGCCGGTGTCGACCGCGCCGCTGCCCGTGCCCGCGCCCGCGAGTGTGGCGCCCGGGCTGACGGTCGTGGCATGCACGCTGCCGGTGTAGTCGCGGTCGTCGTAGGCCTGTAGTGCGGCCAGCGCTTCGGGGGCGGTCAGGTCGCCGAGGCTTGCCGCGTCGATGTCACGGGGGCCCTCGGTATCGATGTCGAGCGCAGCCAGATCGGCCGCGTCGATGCGCATGGGTGCCATGTCGATGGCCACCGGTGTCGCGGGCGACAGATTGGCCGCCGCGCGCGCCGTCATCCGCTCGGCGCTCACTTCGCGGCGTTCGATCTGGGTCGGCAGGGTGGGGCTCGTATCCGCCTCGAGCTGAACCTGCGCGATGGCGCGCCGCGCTGCCTCGAGGGCGGCCCGGCGCAGCGCGGCCGCCTGCTCGGGCGTGAGCCCCGCAGCACTCGCCATCGCGGCCGCGTTCGGGCGCGCCGGGCCGACGGCCTTCGGCCCGGCCGGTGCCGGCTCGGCGTTCGAGCCGGGCAGCTGGGAGGGCTCGCGCAGGATCGCGACCGGGATCACCTTGTCGATCAGCCCGGGCGGGACGAGCGCCACGGTGGTCGCGAGGGCGGCCAGCACGGCGGCGTGGATCCCGGCCGAGATGGCGGTCACGAGTGCGCGTTCGCGCCCGGTGTGCGGCGTGGCGAGTCCGAGCCGCGGTGCGGGTCCCGCCGACGCGGTCAGCGGCGTACCTGCGAGCGAGAGCACGATCGGATGGCGGCTGCGCTTGCGATGCGGTCGTGTGGCGAGCTTCGAAGTCATGGCGCGTGACGGTTGGAAGTGGCGTACACGCGCGGCGTTCGAGCCGCAGCGGTGCGCTTTCCCCTGGCCGAGAGGGTAGCCGGCCCGCGCCCCGCGTGCGGGGGTGCGCGCTGCGTGCGGCGGGGCCGTCCGGTACGCTCCCGCAGGATTTCATCGGAGACACGGCGAGCCCCATGTTCGATTTCGGCTATTTCATCGATCTGCTCATCATGGGCTGGCTCTCCAACGTGCCGCTCGCAGTCGGCTCGATCGCCACCCTGGCGATCTTCTTCGATCGCTGGAGGAGCTTCCGCGGCCTGGAGGAGCGCAGCCGCGTGCTGGCGAGCCAGGTGATCGACACGCTGATCAAGCCGGATCTCGAGGCGGCGCGAAGTCTGTGCGACGAGTCGGATCTGCCGCTCGCCGGCATGCTCGGCGAGGCGCTGCACTGGGAGAATATTCCCGTCGACGATTACGATCGCGTGCTGGCCACGCAGCGCGCCGAGCTCGGCAGTGAGCTGCGCCGCGGCATCTGGGTGATCGGCACCGTCGGATCGCTGGCTCCCTTCGTCGGCCTCTTTGGCACCGTGGTCGGCATCATCCGTGGCTTCGGCGACCTCGCCGAGTCGCAGGGCGGCGGCTTCGTGGTGGTGGCGACGAGCTTGTCCGAGGCCTTGATTGCCACGGCGGCGGGGCTGGCCGTCGCGATCGTGGCGCTCGTTCTCTACAACTATCTGAATACACGCGTCGGCTCGATCTCGGCCACCTACGCGCGCGCCGGTGAGCGGCTCGTGCAGGCGATCATCTACGTCGAGTCGCGCACCACCATGGGAGGTGCGTGATGGCGATCTCGACCCTGCCGGGTAGCGGCGAGCACCACGAGGCCGACGAGATCGTCGCCGAGATCAATGTCACGCCCCTGACCGACATCTTCCTGGTGCTGCTGATCATCTTCATGGTGACGACGACCGCCGTGCAGCAGGAGGGCAAGAATATCGACCTGCCGTCGGCGGACATCGCCGAGAAGACCACGCCGAAGGGCGTGACGGTGGAGATCGACAAGGTCGGCCGGCTCAAGGTCAACGACACGATCACCGCTGAGGCCGACCTGGCCGAGGCGCTGCGGCGCGCCGTCCAGGCCGCCGAGGACAAGGTCGTGGTGCTGAGGGGCGATAAGCGCGTACCCCTCGGTCAGGCGGTCCAGATCCTGGACCTCGCGCAGAAGGCCGGCGCCGAGGGCATTGCGATTTCGACCCAGCAGCCGGCGCTGTAGTGGGTGGTGTAGTGGTGGTGTAGGGGTGGTGTAGCGGTGGTGTTGGGGCGGTGTAGGGGCGCTCAGCCCGCCCGTTGGCGCAGCCACACGGCCGCCGCGGCCAGCAGCAGCAGCTCGGGCACGAGCAGCCCCGCGCCATAGAGCGCTTGGAGCGAGCGCTGCAGCGGCACCGGGAACTGGATCAGCTGGCGGCCGCCCGACTTGGGCCGCAGCGCGATCTGACTCTCGCGCTCGGTCACCCAGTGGACGCCGTTCAGCACCAGGTCGAGGTTGTAGAGCGCGCGCAGGTAGCGGTTGCTGGCGACGTCGGCGTCGCCGAAGGCGAGCAGGCGTGCGCGGTGGCCGTCGCGGCGGATCTCGGCGGCGGCGACGATCGGTTGGTAGTCGAAGTGGGCGGCGGCCGGGGGGACGGGCACGTCATTGGGCCCGAGCGCCCCGGCGTCCGGGTCGAGCCACGCGTCGCGGCTGCTCAGCACCACGCCCTTCACGAGGTCGCCGGGTGCGGCCTTGCGGAGCTGGAAGCCGCGCGTGCCGCGGAAGAATGTCATGCGATTGCCGCTGAGGCCGTGGCTGACCGGGTGCTCGCTATACGCCGATGCGACGGGGCTGCGCCCGAGCGGCTCGCCCTCGATGGCGCCGGAGTGCGGGTCGATCACCCAGGACCTCGATGAGCCCAGCCCGAAGCCCGCCAGCAACTTCTCGAGCCCACTCTCGACGTCGGGCTCGAGGAAGACGATGAGTCCGCCGCCCTGGTGAACGAAGCGCCGCAGCGCGCCGAGCGAGGCTTCGGGAATCGGGCGACGCGGTGCGATCAGCAGGACAGCGCTTGCATCGATTGGCACATCATCCGAGATTGCGAGTGGCAACGGGCGTACAGTGTAGCCCTCGGTCTCGAGTGCGGCGCGCAGGCCCGAGTAGCCGAGGTCGTCGCTGCGCTGCATATCGCCTTCGCCGGCGCCGACGCTCACGTAGAGGACGCCCTCGCGCGTGTGCACGAGCGTCGCGATGCCCTCGTAGAGCCCCCCCTCGGTGGGCCGCTCGATCAGCGCCCAGCCCCCGTCGTGCTGCGCGACCACCGAGTTCGACGAGCCGATCCCGAAGCGGTCCTCGTCGTCGGGAAAGTCCTCGATCGAGCGCTTGTCGACGCGGACGTCCGCGGCGCGCTCAAACTCCTCGAGCAGGACACGGGTATTGCGGATGCGGGGGTCGCCCTCGTCGTAGTAGAGCGTGAGCTGCAGCGGGTCGCGCAGCTTCGCGAGCAGCGAGATCGTGGCCTCGCTGAGCTCGAAGCGCCCCTCGAAAGTCCAATCCAGCCGAACGTCGGCGCGCAGCGCCAGCGCGTAGACGGCCGCCGAGGCCAGGCAGAGCGCGGCGGCCGCGCCGATTGCGCGCAGCGTCGGGCCGCGCAGCGCCGGCTGCGCGTTGCGTCCGAGCTGCGCCAGCCAGAGCCCGGCCGCAGCGAGGCAGGCCGCGACGCCGACGACCGCGTTGGCCACCGAGAAGGCGGTGACGGCTCCCAGCACCTGATACGCGCCGAGCCCGAAGAGCAGCGTGACGAGGCCCAGAATGCGGAGCGCCCGGCTCACGGTCGCACCCGCTCGATCTGGAGCGCCGCCCGCACGACGGCGCCCGCCGCCACAGCGAGCGCCACGAAGTAGACGATGTCGGCCAGCGAGACGATGCCCTCGCTAAAGCGTGCGAAATGCGGGTGGAGCGAGATCGCATCCAATAGCCCGGCCACGCCGGGGCTCACGAACGCATGCGTCCAGCCAAAGTCGTACATGAGGTACGCGGTCGCCACGGTCGAGGCCGCCGCCACCACGTGGCTGCGTGTCATCGCCGAGCAGATGAGCCCGATCGACGCGATCCCGATGCCGAGCAGCATCAGACCGATGAATACGGCCAGCAGGTGCTGCAGGCCGAGCCCCCCCTGCACGATGGCCGTCACCGGGTAGACGAAGCTCACCGCCATCATCAGCGCCACGAAGGCGAACGTCACGATGAACTTCGCCGCCACGATGGTGGCCACCGGCACCCCGCTGGTCAGCAGCAGCTCGTCGGTGCCGGTGTCGCGCTCGCGCGCGAAGACCCGCATCGTGACCATTGGGATGGGCAGCAGCAGCAGCAGGCCGAGCTGCTCCATCACGGGGAAGAAGACCGTATCGCGCAGGTTGATGTAGTCGGGGATCGAATCGGACTCGAATCCGCCCATGCTGCTGCTGGCGTAGAGGAAGAGCTGGTGGTTGTAGAGGCGCAGATGTTCGAAGAAGGTGATCGAGGTGAGAATTGTCACTGTGGTCAGTACCACGTAGGCGACCGGCGAGCCGAAGAGGACGACGATCTCCTTCTTGACGAGTGCGCGGAACGCCGTCATCGGCCGCCCTGCGCCGCGCTCTCGGCGCCCGCGTCCACGCGGAAGAGAGCCAGCGGGTCGTCGCCGCCGAGTAGCGAATCGGTGCCGCCGAGTGCCACCAGGCGGCCGCGCTGCAGGACTGCGCAGCGCGTGGCGAGTGCCTGGGCGTCGCGCAGGTCGTGGGTGCAGAGCACGATCGTGCACCGGTCACGCAGCCCGAGCAAGAGATCGCGCACCTCCTCGCGCTGCAGTGGGTCGAGGCCGCTGGTGGGCTCGTCGACGATCAGCAGGGTGGGATCGTGGAGAAAGCCCTGGGCGAGAGAGACGCGCTGGCGGAAGCCCTTCGAGAGATGTCCGATCAGCCGCTTCGCGACCGGCTCGAGCCCGAAGCGCGCCAGGCTGGCCTCGACGGCCGCGTTGCGGGCCGCGCCCACGAGCCCGCGTAGCTCGGCGGCGAAGCGCAGGAAGCCGGCCACGCGCAGCTCGGGGTAGAGCCTCGGCTGCTCGGGCACGTAGCCGATGCGCGCCTGCACGGCCCGTGTGTCGCGTACCGGCGAGAGCCCGTCGACCCGCACCTCGCCGGCGCTGGGCATCAGGAATCCCGTCAGCAGCCGGATGAACGTGGTCTTGCCGGCCCCGTTCGGGCCGAGCAGCCCGAACGTCTCGCCCGGGTGGATGTCGAAGCCGACGTCGGCGAGCGCCACATGCGGCCCGAAGCGGCGCCCGACTGCGCGCGCCTCGACCCGTGCGCCACGGACGTCCGGCTGCCCGCCATGGCCGTGGGTCAGTGCGCCTGGCTCACCCGGCGGACCCGCACCGCTCTCGCTGCCCTTCGCCGTCTCCACCCGCTCCCCGAGGCTCAATCAATCTATAGATGCTGGAAGACGTCGAAGTATTTCGGCCAGGTCTTGCGGACGCAGCCCGGGTCGCGAATCACCACACCCGGTACGCGCAGGCCCGCCAGCGAGAAGGCCATCGCCATCCGGTGGTCGTCGTAGGTGTCGATCTCTGCGCCGTGCAGCGGCCCGGGCTGGATGAAGAGCGAGTCGCGCTCGGCCTTGGCGCGGGCCCCGAGCTTGCGAAGCTCCTTCTCGAGCGCGTCGAGGCGGTCCGTCTCCTTGATGCGCAGGTTCCAGACGTTCTTGATCAGCGTCGGTCCGTCGGCGAAGAGCGCCACCACCGCGTAGGCGAGGGCGGCGTCGGGCAGGTCGTTCATGTCGACCTCACCCAGGCTTCGCAGCGGTCCATTGGCGCCGCGCAGCTCCACCCTTTCGCCGCTGCGCAGGACGGTGCAGCCCATCCGCTCGAGCAGGTCGAGGATGCGCCAGTCACTCTGCAGCGACTGGACGGGTACGCCCTCGACGCGCACCGAGCCGCCCGCGATGGCGGCCGCGCAGAAGAGGTAGGCGGCCGAGCTGGCGTCGGGCTCGATCGTGTAGTCGCGTGCCTGATAGTGCTGGCCGGCGCGCACGTGGATGCGCTCGACGTCGCCCTCGCCATACCAGCTGACCTCGGCCCCGAAGTCCCGCATGATGGCCAGCGTCACGTCCACGTAGGGGCGTGAGACCAGGATGCCGTCGAGGAAGCCGAGCCGGACGTCCTGCTCCGCATAGGGTGAGGCGAGCAGCACTGCGGACGTGTATTGGCTGCTGTGGCTGCCGTCGATCTCGCCGCTGCCGCCGGGCAGCCCGCCGCCGGCTACGCGCACGGGCGGGCAGCCGTCGTGGCCCTGGATCTCGATCTCGGCCCCCAGGCTCTGCAGCGCGTCCACGAGGTGTCCGATCGGCCGCTCGCGCATGCGGTCGTTGCCGTCGATCAGAACCGGCCCGGGTGAAAGTGTGGCCGCGGCAGTGAGGAATCGCGCGGAAGTGCCTGAGTTCTGGACGTAGAGCGGTGCCTCGGGCACACGCAGCTGGCCGCCGGTGCCCGTCACCTGCCACGGGCCGACTTCGCTGGCCCGAATCGAGGCGCCCAGCTCGAGCAGCGCCTCGCGCATCACCACGGTGTCGTCGCTCTCGAGCGCGCCGTGAAGCTCGCTCTCGCCCTCGGCGAGGGCCGCCAGCAGCAGGGCCCGATTCGTGATGCTCTTCGAGCCCGGGACCCGGACCGCGGAGTCGAGCGGGCCACGCGGCTCGATGGGCAGCGATTCGGGCTCTGCGGACACGGAGATCACCCACTCCTTGCTGATGGGGCCAGTCGCGCCCGACGGTTCGCTCTGCCACGCCAGGGCTCGAAAAGCCGCCAGAACGCGCGTAGCGGCTCTCGACCCCGGCCGGCCAGGTCCGCCGGGCGCCGCTACGCTAGCAGCCTTGGGAATCGGCTTGGCTTCGCGCTCGTGGCCACGCCAGCGTTGACACTCCGACTCAGCTCGGGCAGAATTCGCCGGTTGCCAGGATTCCCTTGCAACCACAAGGCGTTACCGGCCCCAGTCCGACGTTTCCAGGGCGCGGAGCACAGCCCATCCCCGGGATGCCAAGCAAGTGCCTGTGCGGGCACCATGCGGGTGGCGCGTGCGCGCGAGAGCGCGAGAAGGCGAGAAGGCGAGCGGGCGCAAGAAAGTGCGGGGCGCGAGCCGGGCACGGCAGCAAGCCAGTCGAGCCAGTTGGACCAGTTAGACCAGTTAGAGAAGCAGGATGGAGACAACCGAAGACCGTCTCGGGCCGGGGCCCGGGCAAGGAGAAGCGAGCTGGTGAAGGTCCTCGTATCCGATTCGCTCGCGCCGCAGGGCGTCGAGGTGCTGCGCCAGGCGCCCGACGTCGAGGTGATCGAGCGCCCGGGCTGCAGCCCGGATGAGTTGCTCGAGCTGATCCGAGATGTCGAAGGGCTCGTGATCCGCAGCGGCACCAAGGTGACCGCCGATGTGATCCAGGCCGCCGACAAGCTCAGAGTGATCGGTCGTGCCGGCATCGGGGTCGACAACGTCGACGTCCCGGCGGCCACGGCGCGCGGCATCGTGGTGGTGAATACGCCCGAGGGCAACAACATCACCACCGCCGAGCACGCCATCGCATTGATGGTCGCGTTGGCGCGTCACATCCCGCAGGCCACGGCCAGCATGAAGGCCGGCAAATGGGAGAAGAAGAAGTTCCAGGGTACCGAGCTCTACAATCGCACCCTCGGTGTGATCGGCGCCGGCAACATCGGCCGCATCGTGGTGGCCCGCGCGAAGGGACTGGGCATGAAGGTGATCGTCGCCGACCCCTACCTCAGCCACGAGCGTGCCGCGCAGATGGAGGTCGAGAAGGTCGAGATCGACCAGCTGCTCTCGCGTGCCGACATCGTCACGGTGCACGTGCCCAAGACCAAGGACACCACGGGCCTGCTCGACAAGGCGGCATTCGCGAAGTGCAAGCCCGGCGTGCTCGTCATCAATGCAGCACGCGGTGGCATCGTGGACGAGGCGGCGCTCTACGAGGCGCTCGACAGCGGGCAGGTGGGCGGCGCGGCGCTCGACGTCTTCGTGGAGGAGCCGCCGCCGGACGATCATCCCCTGGTCCAGCACCCGCGCGTGATCTGCACGCCGCATCTGGGTGCCAGTACCGAACAGGCGCAGATCAACGTCTCCGTCGCCGTCTGCGAGCAGGTGCGCGACTACCTGGTCGACAGCGTCGTGCGCAACAGCATCAATGTGCCGAGTCTGAGCCCCGAGCTGATGGCCGAGTTCGCGCCCTATCTGGAGCTGGCCGAGAAGATCGGTCGCTTCCAGGGCCAGCTGGCCGAATGCGCGATCGAGCGGGTCGAGGTCGAGTACGCGGGCGACATCGCCAAGATGAAGGTTGCCCCGATCACGATCGCCGTGCTGAAGGGTCTGCTCGAGTGCACTCAGGCCAGCGTCAACATGGTGAACGCGCCGCTGCTCGCGCAGGATATGGGGATCAAGCTGATCGAGAGCAAGGTCGGCAAGAGCCAGGACTTCGCCAGCTCGATCAGCGTGCGAGTCAAGGGCAGGACGACGCCCGAGCGGCTGATCGAGGGCGCCGTCTTCCACGGCAAGCAGCCGCGCATCGTGCGCCTGGACGACTTCATGCTGGAGGCGATTCCCGAGGGCCCGACGCTGCTGGTCCACAACCAGGATCAGGCGGGCGTGGTGGGAACCATTGGGGCGCTCCTGGGTGAAGAGGGCATCAACATCTCGCGCATGCAGCTGGCGCTGGTGCGCGAGCGCCACGAGGCCGCCATGCTCGTGAACGTGGACAGTGTGCCTTCCGACCGTGTGCTGGAGGCGCTGCGCAGCCTGCCGCACGTCATCACCGCGCAGCTGGTGGAGCTCTAGCCGTGGCGACCGTCGTAGCCGTGGGCGCCCAATGGGGCGACGAGGGCAAGGGCAAGATCGTGGATTGGCTGGCTCCGCGTGCCGATCTGGTGGCGCGCTTCCAGGGCGGCAACAACGCCGGCCACACATTGGTCGTCGACGGCGAGACCACGGTCCTGCATGTGGTGCCGTCCGGGATCCTGCACGAGGGCAAGGTGAACCTGATCGGCCCGGGTGTGGTCGTGGACCCGACTATCTTGCTGCAGGAGATCGACGCGCTGATCGAGCGCGGTGTGCTCAAGGATCCGTCGCGGCTGCGCGTGTCGGGCCGGGCGCACGTCATCCTGCCCTGGCACCTGGCGCTCGACAAGGCGCGCGAGCTGGCCGCCGGCAAGGACAGCATCGGGACGACGGGCCGGGGCATCGGACCGGCCTATGAGGACAAGGTGGCGCGGCGCGGCGTCCGAGTCGCCGAGCTACTGCGGCCAGAGAGCCTGCGCGAGAAGCTCGAGACGATCGCCAAGGCCAAGAACTTCGAGCTGGTGGAGTTCTACGGCGCCGAGGCCATCGATGTCGATGCGCTCCACGCCGACGCGGTGGCGTGCGGGAAGCGACTCGAGCCCTACGTGGACCACACGGGTCGCATCCTCGACCGCGCGCTGAAGGACGGCAAGAGCGTGCTCTTCGAGGGCGCACAGGGCACCTTCCTGGACATCGACCACGGCACCTATCCCTTCGTGACCTCGTCGAATTGCGTGGCCGGGGCCGTGTGCACCGGATCCGGCGTCGGGCCGACAAAGATCGACCGCGTGCTGGGCATCACCAAGGCGTATACGACGCGCGTGGGCAGCGGACCCTTTCCAAGCGAGGACCACGGCGAGGGTGGCGATGCGCTGCGCAGGGCCGGGGCCGAGTTCGGGGCCACGACCGGAAGGCCGCGGCGCTGCGGCTGGTTCGATGCCGTCATACTGCGCGAGGCCGTGACGGTGAACGGCATTACGGATCTCGCGATCAACAAGCTGGACGTGCTCTCCGGCTTCGGTGAGCTGGCGATTGCCACCCGCTACAGGATCGACGGCAAGCTGACCGAGGACTTCCCGATGACCCTCGACGAGATCACGCGTGCGCAGCCGGTCTACGAGATGATGCCGGGCTGGACCGAGGATCTGCGCGACGTACGCCGCATGCAGGATCTGCCCGACAATGCGCGCCGCTACATCGAGCGCATCGAGACATTGGTCGAGGTCTCGGCCGCGCCCGGGATCCGGCCGGCGCCCGGCCTCGTCCGACTAGCGGAGCCGACGCAGCGCGTAGGCGCTGGCGAGGTGGCGAAGGTCGGAGTAGCTCTCCTCCTTGACACCGGTCTTGGCCTTCGGCGTGCGCCTCTTGGTGGCGGCCTTCTTCCTCGTCGCCTTCTTTCGGGTGGCCTTCTTCGCGGCGCGCTTGCGGGTGGATGCCTTCTTCCGCGTGGCCTTCTTGCCAGCCTTCTTCTT
>JAFDDH010000338.1 GCA_019310975.1 Deltaproteobacteria bacterium
TCAGCTCACCCGTCAGCTCACCTGCCAGCTCACCTGTCAGCTCACCTAGAGGCGACCGATCCGATCCAGTAGCCATCCACTCTACATGGATATGTAGCGTCAGCGCAATTCTGGGCTGGGAGAATCGCGACCCTCGAGCTCTAAGCGGATCCGGAAACGAAATCCGGCGAGTCTACCGCTTCCGGTAGACTCGCCGGCTTCGTGCTTCGGTCGTCGTCCGACACCAGGCCGACACGACGAGGGGTTCGATCTAGGCGGCGTAGCTCCGCTTGGCCTGGATCTTCCCGTTCTTTCCCTTGATCTTGAGCACGCCACCCGCCCGCTTGGCCATCGCGCGGCCCCGGCGCACCGCAACGTCCTTCTTCCGGTGCATGCTCTCGGGAGCCTTCTTGCCCTCCCGCTGGACCATCCAACCGTCTTGCGTGCTGCGAACGACAAACGACTTCATCGGCATGCTTGCCTCCTCTTGGCTCCGTAGATGAAGCGGTGGAGCCATCGATACAATCGACGGACGGAAGGGCGACCTGAAGAGGGCATGAATGCCAAGAGGCAAGCCAGAGGAGCCTATGGAGCAGGGATGCGGCACTTCATGAGCAACGATGCGCCCGAGGGCCCAACCGCTTCTCAATCAGATCCGCAGAGGTGTATGGCGAGCTGGACCGCGCGACGCGCACCAGTTCGATTCCAGCTCGAACAGGCGGAAGAGATCGACCGTCGGGCGGGCGAACTCCAGCTATTTGGGCTTGCCCGTGTAGACCGGCTTGCGCTTCTCGACGAAGGCCCGAACGCCTTCCTTTGCGTCCCCGCTGGAGAACTCGGCGGCGTAATAGAGATCACGCATTGATCGCACCACATGATTTGGATGTTCACGCCCTAGAACGGCCAGACGCTTGCATATCTGTGCATCGAGCGGCGGCACGCTCGCGAAGTCTGCGACGACCTTGCGCGCCTCTGCCAAGACGTCGGAGCGTGGCACAACGGTATTGACGAAGCCGTGGCGAAGCGCCTCTTCGGCTTCCATGATTCGACCCCGCAGCGCCATATCCATTGCGATTCGCCAGGGCAGCGACCGGACCACACCACTCGCGAAGCTGCCCTGTCCCCAGCGCATCTCGACCAGACCGAAGCGCGTCTCGGGCGCAGCCACGACATAATCCGCATTGGCGTCGACCAGCAGCATCCCCGCCCCGTAGCAAGGACCTGCGACCGCAAAGACCATCGGCTTGTAGATCTTCGAACCGTCGACCTCGAGCAGCTGCTCTGACCACGAGAAGACGTCGTCGGAGGGGGCGTGCGGCCGGAAGGCCCGGTCGAAGCCGGTCGGCAGTCGATACCCGCGATCGGCGTCCGTGTCGTCCTCGTTCCATACCTTGTCCATCGCCTTCTGCAGTCCGCTCGGCTCATCGCGCACGCAGCGTCCCGGGCATGCCTACCCAGTCGGAGGGGCAAGCGGGATCCTGGTGGACGAGAGTCAGATCGATAGCCGAGCTGCAGCGACCTTACCAGGGCGTGCTCGCCGTCGATCATTACACTTCGCGACAGCGACGGCGAAGTAGCACTTCGGGATTGCGTTCGTGCGCCTCCTCGATGCACTATTGAGCCCCACCTGAGGCCATTCATGCCCGACCATCATAGGGCCGCTGCGCGCTGGCGGCTGCATACGCCATCTTCGGATCTCTGCCAGCGATCCCGCGAGGCGGGATTCTGGACCGACTCCGATGCGGCGCCACCGCGCCGATGCGGGGCTCGCAAAGCCGAAGTGGCCCGAGGAGATCCGCGCCGTGACCGACTTCGCACGGACTGCATCGGGCAAGATCAAGAAGTTCTCCCTGCGCGATGGTCTGCGAAGAGAATCTTCTAGCGCGAATGCCCAGAACATATAGGAGCGAGACCGCATGCACCCCTGCATCCACGCATCCAATACGCCGGACAAGGCGGCCTTCATCATGGGCCACACCGGTGAGGTCGTCACCTATGGCGAACTCGACGCACGCTCGAATCAGTGCGCACAGCTGCTGCGCAGCCGCGGCCACGGTGTTGGCGCATCCGTCGCCATCCTGATGCCGAATAACGTCCGCTACTTCGAGATCTGCTGGGCCGCCCAGCGGTCGGGCCTCTACTACACGCCTCTGAGCACACACCTCACAGCCGACGAGATCGAGTACATCGCGCGGGATTGCGGCGCCGAGGTTTTGATCGCGTCGCACGAGCTGCGCGACGTCGCCGAAGAGCTCGTGGAGCGCCTGCCCGGAGTCCGCACACGTCTGATGGTCGGCGGCGTGGCGCCCAGCTTCGAGTCCTATGAAGAGGTCGTCGGCGCAGAGTCCAGCGCCCGCATATCCGACGAGCGCGAAGGCCAGGATATGCTCTACTCGTCGGGCACCACCGGCTATCCCAAGGGCGTGAGGCTGCCACTGCCCGATCGAGAAGTGGGTGAGCCGGACTATGTGGCGCTCGGGATGATGCACGGCTTCTGGAAAGTGAGGCCCGAGGATGTCTACCTCTCGCCGGCCCCCCTCTACCACGGCGCCCCCATGCGCTGCTCGATGGCGATGCTGCGAATCGGGGCCACCGTGGTCGTGATGGAGCGATTCGACGCCGAGCAGGCACTCGCGCTGATCGAGCGACATCGCGTCACGCTCAGCCAGTGGGTGCCGACGATGTTCGTCCGGATGCTGAAGCTTCCCGAGTCGGCCCGGAGCCGCCACGACCTATCGAGCCAACGCCTCGCGGTGCACGCCGCCGCCCCCTGCCCGATTCCGATCAAGCAGGAGATGATCGAGTGGTGGGGGCCGATCATCTACGAGTACTACTCGGCCACCGAGGCCATCGGTGCGACGGAGATCGACAGCGAGGAGTGGCTTGCGCATCCAGGATCCGTGGGTCGCCCGACCGTTGGCACACCGCACATCGTCGACGATGAGGGCAACGAGCTGGCGGTCGGCGAGATCGGCAGCGTGTACTTCGATGGCGGTCATCAGTTTGCGTACCACAACGACGCCGAGAAGACCGCGAAGAGCTACGACGAACGCGGCTGGGCCACGGTGGGAGACATGGGCTACCTCGATGAAGACGGGTACCTTTACCTCACGGACCGCAAGACGAATATGATCATTTCCGGGGGCGTCAACATCTATCCCCAGGAGACGGAGAATGTGCTCATCACTCACCCGAAGGTCGCCGACGTCGCTGTCTTCGGTGTGCCGAGCGAAGACTTCGGCGAAGAGGTGAAGGCCGTTGTGGAGCTGGCAAAGGGGGAGAAGAGCTCGGCCGACCTCGAGCAGGCGCTGATGGCCTTCTGCAGGGAGCATCTTTCCAAGCTGAAGTGTCCCCGATCGATCGACTTCGAGGCGAAGCTGCCCCGCGCCGAGAACGGCAAGCTCTACAAGCGCCGACTCAGGGAGCGCTATTGGGAGGGGCACGAGACCCGCATTCTCTGATTGCGCGTCTGGGGTACGGAGATGGGAGACGAGACGTCGATGCGTGGCAGAGGCAGTCGAGTGTATGGAGTCGGTGCCGGCCCGACGGATTTCGTCGAGCCTTCATCGCGTGCCGACTGGGACTATCCAGAGAGGGTCCGTGAAGCCGTCCAGGCCACGCTCGCCGATGCTCGCCGGGCGGCCTCTTGACGAAAGAGGCCTCGCCTCCGCCCCTCGCGGGTACGGTCGTCCTTTCGATCGGCCATACGCTACCGGGTCTCCACTGCCTGGCGGCCTTGCGCGATCTCGGCGCCGAAGTGATCCGGATCGAGCGACCCACGGCCGGCGACGCCCGCCGCCAGTACGCCGGTGTG
>JAFDDH010000339.1 GCA_019310975.1 Deltaproteobacteria bacterium
CGCTGGACGATCCATTCAACGCACGTACAGAAGGTATATGGCGACTAGCATATGATGTGGGAGTTGGGTGGTCGGCTGATTCGCCATTGAGCCATGCGAATTGCACCCGAATCCTTCAGATCTACTCGGATCAGTTCCAAGTCATCGTAAGCGAGCTAAGTGACCAGGCGCTGTGCGAGACCACCGGCGGAATCTGGGACCCCAATTCCTGCGGCCACCACCAATGCGGCGACTTCCCCTCCTGTCTCGCGATCATTCCCGGCTGCGACTGCGGCCCGTTCGCCAACTTCGTCGAGGGTCAGGGCTGCATAGAGGACGAGAGTTGTGTTCAGATCTGCGGCGGCCTTATCGGGATAACGTGTCCACCGGGCACGATATGCGATGTCCCGCCGGCTTGCCTCGCATGTTCAGGCGTCTGCGTCCCATCGTTCTGAGGCGGAGTGACGCTTCGATCGACGGCGCCGAACTCACGCTCTCCGGTGCTGGGTCAGCTCTTTCGCATGAGTGAATACAGGTCGGTCCGGCTCACCATGCCCAGCAGGTGCTCGTCCTCGACCACGGGCCACGAATGCACGTTGTGCCGGTCCATGATCTCCAGCGCAGCAGCCAGTGAGGACTCTGTCGAAGCGCTGGTTCGTAGAGCGTGTTCTTGACCTCCTCATACGAGATCACTCCCTTGAATCGATCCTGTGCGTCCACGATCGGAAGCAGGTCCGCACCGGTCTCTCCGAGCGCCTTCAGAACGCGTTCGAACGGAAGGTCCTCAGAGACCACGCGGGGCCGCCGTCTCATGGCGTGGCGTACGGTGGGACCCCCTTCACGAAGTCCCGAGTCGGAGCGAAGCATCCCGAGATTTCGGCGAAATTCGAGGAGTACCCACCGCACCGCCTCGGTGCCCCTGGCCTCTACGTGCGGGAGCAGGTTTACGAGCCTCACCTCGCCGGCCACCAACGCCGTTCGTCGCACGAGCCAAGGTCCTACGAGCTCGAAGACCACCACGGAAGCAACCACTACGTGACGCAGCTCGGCGGTGACGTCCGGAGCTGCGCGCTCGAGGGCCGTGACCAGACCCAGCGCAATCCCCGCCTGACACATCAGGCCCGCGCCAAAGGAGGGTGGCATACTCTCTCCCCAGCCAGTCAGACGTAGACCTATGCGCGCCCCGAAGAGTTTCCCGGCAGCTCGCGCGAATACGAAAAGTACGCCGAGTGCGCCACCTTGGATCACAGCGTCTAGGTGCAGGTCACGACCCGCTGCGATGAAGAAGAGAACGTATAGCGGGTAGACCGTGTTCTCGACGTTGCGGAAGAGCGCGCTGGAGTGGGACGACCCATTTGCTAGAGCGACACCCGCGGCAAAGCAAGCCAGCATCCCCAACCCGGTCGAGCCCGCCGCGATCCAGTGAACGAGCCCCAGGGCCGCGAACACCACGAGCATTCCGAGTAGGACGAGTTCGCGGCGTCCCGTGATCGACTCGAGCCAGACCGCAGCACCAAAGCCTATCAAGCCCCCGGCCACCAGAGCGAGTAGCGCAAAGGCGGTCGCCTGCGCGGGATGACCAACGCCCAAGGCCACGGCGAGCAGGAGTGGGAAGAGGAAGAGCGCCACCAGGTTGTTGTTCCCAACACACAGAATGAGGCTGCGAGAGGTGGGACCGTCGGCCTCGATCTCTCGCAGCGTCACAAGCGTGGCGCTCGGCGCGCTCGCGATCGCTAGCGCAGGTGCGATGACGGCCAGGCGCCAATCTCCGGTCCCTGCGCCGACGGCGAGCCCCACGAGCAGGCCCGTCGTCCCAATCTCAGCTGCTGAGAGCCCCAGGATGCGGGGCCCGACCTCGCGGAGGGTCTGGAAGCGAAACTCCGCGCCTACCCCGAAGAGAATGAACCCAACAGCGAGCTGCTTCACTACCCCCAACGCCAGTTCCGAGTGGGGGCCGAGGAGAAGTCCCGCTGCAAGCCCTCCTTCATCGAAGAAGCGCTGCCCGACATCGGGGCCGAGTACCACGCCCACTAGGAGATAGACGGTCACGCGTGGCACACCGATGCGGGCGGCCATGCGCCCCAGTCCGAGGCTCAATAGCAGCGCGAGTGCAAAGGAGATCAGGGTGCTAAAGAAGTCTTCCAACCTGTCCCCTTGAGAGCACGCAGAACGACTCGCCCGTTCTCTGCACGACCCGTGATTCTCCCCTGTGCTGAGGCGGGATGCGTCGGGACACAAGGTTACCACGGAGGATCCAGGATGAGCGTGAGCAGAGAGGAGACCCGTTGGTGATTCTCGACCGGGTGGCGCAGGGAAATGGGTGTGGTTCGTGAGGAATCTCCACTCGTGGCTCTTGGGTCATCCGTCAAGCCTCTTCATGCCGTCGCGACGTCAAAAGGTGGACCGCCTCTCTTGCGCCGTCCCGCAGCGGCGCCAGCACCAGGTCGGCCCCTGCACCCTCGAGGATTTCAATATCAGCTACGTGATGCGCACGCAGTGCGACGTGGCCTCTGTAGCCGTGCAAGCGCAGCGCGGAGAGAAGGGCCAGGTTCACCTCTCGCTCGGGAGCAGTGCTGATGACCCACTTCGAGTGCTCGAGCGGCAGGTGCAGAAGCAGTTCCGGGTCGTGCGCGTCGCCGTAGCGGACGTTGAGCCCCTGCTTGTGCCCAGCAGCAACGACATACGGATCGAAATCGATGCCGAGGAGCGCCCACCCGTGGGCTCGAAGGCGCCGCGCGATCTCACCGCCATAGCGCCCGAGGCCGAAGAGGATCACATCAGGCGTCTGCGACGCGCCCGTCTCGTCTGCCGTCTCTTCCGGGTGAGGAATCTGACGTTCGAATATCGTCAGCCACCTTCCCACTCTTTCGTAGAGAGGATGAGCATAGAGAGTGAGATAGGTAGAGAGCCCAATCGTAATGACTGCTACGAGGGTGATGACGGAGGTCGTCTCGGCATCGATGTGACCCAGACCGACGCCGAGCGCAGCCAGAATGAGCGAGAACTCGCTGATCTGCGCAAGCGATAGTCCCGTCAGGAATCCAGTCCTCGAGCGATAGCCCAACGCTCCGAGGATCAGCATGATGATCAACGGCTTGCCCAGGAGTACGAGCAGGGAGAGAACTACGGCAACCCCCGCCTGCGCGCCCAGTAGCCCGAGGTTGAGTCCTGCGCCCAGGTCGATGAAGAAGAACAGAAGCAGGAAGTCGCGCAGGCTTACCAGCCGGGCGCTCAGGGCCTCGCGGTAGGGGGTCGACGCCAGGGACACGCCCGCCAGGAAGGCGCCGACCTCCTTGCTGAAGGACATTGCTTCTGCGCCCGCCGCCAGCGCCACCGCCCAGGCGATACCAAAGAGAACGAGCAGTTCTTGCGATGCTGCAACCCGACGGAGAAGAGCCGGCAGCACATAGCGCATGGCGATGCCAAGCGCGGCGAGGAGCGCAGCCGCCTTCGCGAGAACTGCCGCGGCGCCCTCCCAGGGTCCGATCGACTCGTTTCCCGCGTCGAAGGCCGTCAGCGTGAGCAGGAGCGCAATGACCACGATGTCCTGGACGATGAGGACGCCCACCGCGCTACGTCCGTGGAGAGCATCGATCTCGCGCTTGTCCGATAGCAGTTTCACCACGATGATGGTGCTCGAGAAGGCCAGCGCAGCGGCGACATAGAGCGCTGCGACGAATTCCATCCCGAAGCCCCGGGCAGCGAGATAGCCCACGCCCGCGCTGAACGTCATCTGCCCGAGGCCCGTGACGACTGCCAGGGGACCGAGGGTGCGAACGAGACGGAGGTCGAGCTTCAGGCCGACCACGAACAAGAGCAGCGCGATGCCGATCTTGGCCAGCAGGTCGATCTGATCGGCTGCAGTCACCCATCCCAGAGCGGCGGGACCCTCGAGGATGCCCACCAGGATGAAGGCGATGATCAGCGGCTGGCGAAGCCAGAGCGCGAGCGCCCCGAACAGTGCTGCCGCCAGCAACAGTGCGGCCACCTCAGCAAAGGCACTCTCGAACACGCTTCCTCCGCGGTGCTATCCGGTGACCGGCGTGACGAAACCGTCCGGCTTTACGGTCAGCACGGAGGTATCCACCTGCTGCAGTACGCTCTCGGCCGTGTTGCCGATGAGGAAGCCCGGGATTCCGGTCCGGCAGACCGTACCCATGACGATCAAATTGATCCGCTCCCGCTGCACGAACTCGGGGATCAGAACGCGTGGCTCGCCCTTCAGCAGGTGGATCCGGTGCTTCAGGTCCTCGAGCGTGTAGCCTGCCATCAGCTCGTCGAGATTCCTCTGGCTCTGGTCGCGCGCCTCCGCCAGCATCTCCTCCAACGTCCGCTCCGGGATGCCTGCACGACCGCTGTGGTACATTGTCTCACCCGGCAATCG
>JAFDDH010000340.1 GCA_019310975.1 Deltaproteobacteria bacterium
GCCGGAGAGGCTGACTTCCCAGCGGCCGTCGCTTTCACGGTAGTAGCGCCCGTCGTGAAACAAGACGTCGCTGAGATTGACGCCGACGTAGATTCCACGTTCGGAGTCGAAGATCACCTCGATTCCCTTGCGCGGCTCGGCCTCTGGCTGCTTCGGAGCCTCCTCGATGTGCTTGGCTCGATAGCCGTGGGCCGGCGCGTGAGCCGGCGGATCGGCGAGTGCCGACAGTGGAGCGACCGCAAAGAGAATCGCGAGAAGGCCAGAGAACGAGCGACTACGCAATGAAATTCCTCCTTGGACCCGTCTGAGCTGGGGCCGATTCAGGAGAATGATCGTCTCGACTGGCTGAACTCCTGAGCTTTCTGCGCGAGACAACCTGCGATCTGCGCGTGAGTTGCGGGTCCCCTACAGGCTCAGCCGATCTCCTCACGACTTTCTCGACACCGCTTCACGACTACCCCCGCATCGGCGACACGATCAACGGGATCCTTTTCGAGCATGTCGAGCGTCAGTGTGTCGAGCGCATTCGGGATGCCGGGGGCACGACTGCTCGGTGGTTCCGCCTCTGCGGTGGGACGGCATTCGGGGCAGTCGTTCAGGTCGCTACTTCCTGATCCAGCCCGTCGGGGCTGCCCACGACCTCGTAGAAGGTCTTGCCGCTGTCGTCCTCGACTTCCTCGAAGAACAGGCTGTCGAACTGGTAGTAGGTCACACCGTCTTCTTCGACGGTGGTCACTTCTGCGGGCAGCTTGTCGACCTGGGCTCCGATCTCCGGCTCTCCCATGACGAAACCCTTCTCTCCACTTTCCTCGAACTCCACATAGAAGTTGAAATCGACGTAGTAGAAAGTTTCGCCATCGGCCTTGAAGGAAGGCGATCCAGTCGGGATGGAGTTGATCTCCTCCTCGGGCGGCTGCGGCTCTACGCGGTAGATCGTCTTCCCGGACTGATTCACGTCCTTCGTGAGGTAAAGGTCGTCGTACTGATACACCATGACCTCGCCTTCGGTCTCCGGCGAAGCTTCCTCAGGGACCGAGCTCACTTCAGCACCGACCGGCGGCGTCACCACGACGTACCCGCCCCCCGACGCCTCGTGCCAGAAAGCGGCGTCCGCGTAGTAGTACGTCTTGCCGTCGACCTCCACCGTCTCGGCTCCGTCGGGCAGCTGCTCCTGCTGATGTCCCACGGGAGCGGTGGACAGCACGTATCCTTCCTCGCCCTCGCGTAGAACCCTGCGGTACCAGGGATTGACGTGATAGTAGGTGACCGAGCTGTAGGTATGCCGGGTGGCGGAAGCCGATATCGCCGCGAACGCAACCACGGTGATGAACACGAGTCCGACCCAGCGGCTGCGGTACCAACGACGGCGCCGCCAGTAGCGATGATGCCGCCAGCGACCGTGCCGGTATCGCCGCGATCGATGAACGCGCCGGGTGCGATGCCGGGAGCGATGACGACGCGACCGGGTGTTTCTTCGCTGCACGGATCGACGGCCGCTGGTCGTGCGCGCCGGACTCGAGCGGCCCGCGCCTCCGCCGGGTGAAGACCTCGGCGGGCTCGACTTTCGCGTGGAAGTCCGGGCGGAGCCCGCTCGGCTCGGCCCGCTCCGGTTCACGCCGGGGCTCCGTCTTGCCGAACGACCCCGGCCTCCGCCTCCCCGACCGCGTTGGGCGATCGCGGCCCCGGAGGTCGCCAGGAATCCGAGCGTGGCCCGAAGGGCGAGCACCACGAAGCTACGACGTGTCATGTCGATCTCCTCGGCCTCATGGCGTGTGGACGGGTACCACTTCGACTTGCTCGGAGCCTTCCGGCGGAACGAACTTCGGGATCGCACCATCCGCGATCCGGGTGGACCACACCCGGAATCGCGCAGAGAAGCTGGGCAGTCCGTCATCGTTGGTGCGAATGATGGACATCTTCACCGGGAAGGGTTCGTCGCCCTTGCGAAACCACAGCTGCACGTCGATTCCCGGCCTTCGTAGCGCCACATGATCCGTCCACTGTCCCTCGACCCAGGCCTCGCCAACGTAGTCTACCCACTTCACGTCTTTGCCGAGCCACAGTTCGCCAACGTCGCCCGAGAGCAGATCCACGAACGGAACAGCGACCTTGTACTCCTTCGATACTCCCGAAATTGCATCCTTCAGGTTCGGCGGGACGTTGACGCGACCCCACAAGTTGGCGGGCTCTCGGAGGAGGGTAAATGTGCCGTCACCACACCAGGCGGTCTCGGTGGCGCCGTTGTCGTGAAGCGTGACCCAGTGAATCCGAGCTGATCGCTCGACGGCCACCCGATGCAACATGTCGAATTGGAGCTTCTGCCCGTTCTTCTGAACGACCTCGTAGGTAACCAGGGCCTCGAAGGCCAGTTGGTTGTGGGACTCCACGAAATCGATCGCGTGCCGAACGACGGCGCGCGCCTCCGGAAGCTCACTGGCCTCCCCAGTCAATGCAGGGGGCGACCAGAACTCTTCGTCCGCGGCGGCACGCGATGATCCTGGCGGCGATAGCGCGAGAGCCAGCGCGACCAGCGTCCAGAACGCGCCGGCCAGTGTCGGCGACGTGTGATGTTTGGAACCGTACATCGACGAACTCCCACGTGTCGAGATCGGACAGATCATCATAGCCGGTCGGCCTCATGATCTCCGCAGCGACCTCCGGGAACGATCCACAACTCTGCGAATTGCAGTCGGGGAGGCCCCGATTCGAGAAGTCCGAAAACGGGCGAGGGAACCGCCCCACGATCGACGAGAGCGCGGATCCGACGCAGATCCACGATGTGGGCGAGGTCAGAGAGCGTCAGAAAAAGGCTCCCTTGGGCCTCAAGTGAAAGCCCCGGTCGCCGAACGATTCAGCTGAGCAGCTTCACTCGAGTTCATCCCTGGTGGAAGGTTCCGAAAGCATCGAAATGGAAGACAACGCCTATATCGGCTCCGCGATCGCAGGTGCACTCTACATTGCAGCAGGAATCCGGCTGGCGCAGCTCCGTGCGCGGACCGGGCAGCTCCCCGAACTTCTCCTGAGCGTGTGTTTCCTGCTATGGGGCATTTCGTATCTGCTCTTCGCCGTTCCGTCTGCGTTCGCTGACGAGTCCTTGATCGATCCGTTCTTCTTTCCCGCAAATGTCATCAGTCAAGCGGGATCCCTTGCGTGTGCGGCATTCACTTGGAAGGTGTTCCGGGCTCACGAAAAATGGGCGCCGGTCTGCTTTGCGGGAATTGCGCTGTGCCTCGTCGCCGGAGCCGGAGGAAGCTTCTGGGAGCAAGGCTGGCAAAGCTCCTCTCCTCTCACCAGTACCTGGTACTGGCTCGAGTGGACGGGTGCCACGCTGCCCTTCCTCTGGATCGCGGTAGAGGCCACTATTCAATTTCGCAAGGCGGGTCAACGCCAACAGCTTGGTTTGTGTGACGCGATGGTCCGCAATCGCTTCCTGATCTGGGCGATCATCGGGGTGTTCTGGGTGACGCTGCAGCTCATATTCATCATTCAGGACATTGCATGGGCGCAAAGCCACCAATGGCCCGCCTATTCGGACACTCTCGTGGGTATCCTCGAGCTCACTTCAATCGGAATGGTCTGGCTCGTCTTCTTCCCGCCCGCCGTCTATCGTCGCTGGATCGACAGCGGCTCCCCCAATGAGATCGCGGCGGAGGGCTGACTCGTGTCAGTTGAACTCTTCGATCTCGCGGCCGAGCTGCTGGAAAGCCGATCCAGTCTGGATCGGCTGGAAGCTCGCGGCACCCTGCGCATCGCCCTCAAGAGTGCCGGCCTGGAACCGAAGTT
>JAFDDH010000341.1 GCA_019310975.1 Deltaproteobacteria bacterium
AGCCCCCTCGGACGCTGGGAGAGCGGTTGAAGGCGTGGCGTTTGGAGCGAGGTCTGGAGCAGCGAGATGCGGCGGCCCGTCTCGGCGTGCGGCCGGCGACGTACGGCCGCTAGGAACGAGGCCAAAAGCGGCCGGCCATCCAGCTCATGCCTGGGGTCCTCACGCTCCTGGGACGGGACCCATCCGCGACTCAGAAGTCCCTGCCCGGGGAGCGGCTCATGTCAGCGCGGCAGCTGCTGGGACTGACTCAGGCAGGCCTGGCGGAGAAGCTGGGCGTGGATCGATGGACGGTCGGCGACTGGGAGCGAGGCGTGCGGCCTCCTGCCGAGGAAAGGCTCGCAGCGGTCGAGGCACTCCTGTCGCCAGATGGCGGTAAGCCGGCTTGAATTCCAGCTCCTGCAGCCGGCCAACTCTCAGGGGTTCGTTGCCTTTTTGTCAGGGGGTCAGCCTCCAAGACCCCAGAATTGCCTGCGTTTCGAGTCGGCTGACTTTTGGCACAGTACGGGAAAGAGGCCCTTCGCCTGGCCTTGCTCCTTCACTCCGAATCTCCGGTCGTCCGACCATAGCGCGAACGCCGTCGCTAGGATCCCGATGGAGGTCCATTGAAGGTCACGATCTTCGGAGCCACTGGCCTGCTCGGCCGTGAATGTCTGTCCCAGTGCCTCGATGCGGGTCACGAGGTCACGTTGCTCGCCCGCACAGCGTCGAAGATTCCGACCGAGCTGCGCGAGCGGATCGCCGTCATCGAAGGCGACGGTCTCGACCCCGTGGCCGTCGCGCAGTCTTTGAAACCGGCGACCGATGGAATCCTCTTCGCGGTCGGAATCGATAGGCACTCTCCCGAAGACCTGTGCACGGACGTCACCCGCAACATCCTCGTGTCCATGCGAGATCACGGAATCAAGCGCTTCGTCTGGTGCGGCGGCGGCAACACGGTTGGCGAGGAAGATGTCGTCAGCTTCGGGTCGAAGTTCGTGGTTTGGTTCTCGCGAACCTTCATGGCGTTACGGCACCGCGACAAGCTTCACCAGATCGCGTTACTGAACGAGTCCCGCGACGTCGAGTGGGTTGGCATCCGGCCACTCCAGATGAACAAAGGACCGAGGCATGGGAAGTACCGGGTCGGCTTCGACCGCTACAGTGGATTCTCGAAGATCACCGCCGCCGACTGCGCCCACGCCATGATCCGAATGCTCACCGACGACACCTGGCTCCACCGGGCGCCCGTCATCCAGTATTGATCTCAGCTGCGTCTCGGTGCCGACAGTCCGCGGAGCACCATGCCAGCTGCCATCGAGGCGACGAAGACGAGGCTCGGGTCGAATCGCTCACGGGTGCTGCTGCTCAGTTTACCGCGCAGCATCCCCCTGGTGCAGCCAGGCCTCGAGATTCCTCGCCACTCGGTTCCACAATCGCGTCACCGTGCGGTGGAAGACGGGCGTCGCGAGCCACAGCAGCCATCCGCGATCCGAGGCGATCGTCCACCGCATCAACGTTCCGCCGTCGGTTTGGATGAGCTCCGTGCATTCGAGCTGCGCGCGCGCCAGCGGGTAGCTCGCACCGCGCAGGTAGTAAGCCCAGCGATTCTCGTGCTCCCAGCAGACCATCACTTCGTCCATGTCCTGGCCGCTCACGCGCGCCCGGCGAACGGTTCCGACACCGTAGGGAGGATCACCTTCGTACCACGCCTTCTCGACACCCGGAAACCACTCGGGCCACACGGTGGGATCGGATATGGCCTTCCAGACCGCGGGGCGCCCGGCCGCGACGTGCGCCTCCATGACCCAGACCTTGTCGGCGGTGTCGAGGAACTCCATTCCGACCTCGCGCATGGGAAACCACATGGGCCCGTCCCCGTCCTTCAATCTGCCAGATCGAGCTCTACCACGACGACCGCGACCTCCTGGGCGAGGTGGTCGATCTGCTCTGGTGTGAGGCCCGTCCGGCGGTCGAAATCGACTTTGAACACGCGGCCCATCCCCGGGACGCGGCGCAGCGTTCGTTCGGCGGCATCGCGAAAGGCCGGAGAGCCAGGCGATACGAGACTTGCGCAGCCGTCGCGGGTGCGCCCGCGAATGAGCAGTGACACCGTTCTCGGTTCGCGGAAGTTTCGCCACCAGCGTTTCCTTGGCGCCTCCGAAACCATGATCGTGACCCGGTCACCGGTGCGTTGGAAGCCAACGGGGATGGCGATGCGACGTCCACTCACGCATCCCGTGTAGCTCAGCAGCATCAGGCCCGGACTCAGCAGCCAGTGGAAGGGAGAGCGCAACACCCAGGCTACGGCCGGGTTGAGGCGCGAAGCAACTGCGTCGACAGACACCGCGAACCTCCCTCGGATGTGCGGCCCCGCCGCGGGTCCGGCTCCGTACCGGACTTACCATACGCCCATACCCGGGCGTCGAGCCAGAACGCCGCCTGGACTTCCTCATCCTCAATAGGAGAATTGGGAGCGAAGTCATCGGCCCAGCCTGGCAACAGAGACGAGCGCCCACTGCGGCGCCTGCAACGCCGTTTACCCGTTTACCAGAAGACCAGTAATACGTCATTCACCCGGAGCGCTCACTCCTCCGCGAGCAGGAACCCCGACACCGCCTCTTCGAAGCCCTCGGGGTTGTTGGCCTTCTTGCCACTGTATCGGAAGAGCCTCATAGCTTCGAAGTGCAGGCCCTCCGAGCCCCCTCGAACGCTCGGAGAGCGGTTGAAGGCGTGGCGCTTGGAGCGAGGCTTGGAGCAGCGAGACGTAGCGGCGATGCTCGGGGTGCGGCCCGCGACGGTCGGCCGCTGGGAACGAGACCAAAGGTGGCCCGAGATCAAGCTCATGCCCGGGGTCCTCATGCTCCTGAGTCCGGGCTATGCCAGCGACTCAGGACAGAACCCCAGGCCGCCGATCGCCCAGCGGGTCGACTAAAGGACCGCTTCGATTGACCGATAGTACCAGTATTGGTACAGTCCCGCCGTGACCGACGCTGAGAAGCGCGTTCCGCTGGTCTTCTTTCGCACGGACACGGATTCCGAGCCCGTACGGGAGTGGCTGCTCGATCTGCCCAAGGCGGATCGTCGCATCGCCGGAGCCGGTCTGAAGGAGCTCGAGTTCGGATGGCCGATCGGCATGCCGCTCTGCCGTGCGCTCGGTGGCGGCCTGTTCGAACTCAGGGTGTCGTTGCGGAGCCGTCGAATCGCGCGAGTGATCGTCTGCATCTATGACGAAGAACTCTTCGCGCTTCACGCCTTCATCAAGAAGACGCAGAAGACACCTGAAGGCGACCTGAAGCTTGCGCGCAGCCGCAAGCGTCAGCTGGAGAAGATGAAATGAGCAAGAAGAAGACGAACCCGCATCGTGGCTCTTCTCTCGATGACTTCCTCGAGAAAGAGGGGATTCTCGAGGAAGCCACCGCGAGGGCGGCAAAGAAGGCGCTCGCCTGGCAGTTCGCTCGGGCGATGAAGGAACAGAACGTCACAAAGGCCTCTCTGGCTCGGCGAATGAAAACGAGCCGGGCGCAGCTCGACCGCCTGCTCGACCCCGAGAACCAATCTGTGACGTTGAAGACACTCGCCCGAGCTGCTGAGATCCTCGGAATGCGAGTGCGGATCGAACTCTTGGACTCTTGAGTAGCCGCTCAGAGTCCCGATGAATCGGCCCGATACGCTCTCCGGAGAACCCGGGGGGCTTCAGTCGGCAATTGGGAGCGAGGCGTACGGCTTCCTACCGAGGAAAGGCTCCCAGCGGTCGAGGCACTCCTGTCGCCAGATGGCGGGAAGCCGGCTTGATTT
>JAFDDH010000342.1 GCA_019310975.1 Deltaproteobacteria bacterium
CATCAAGGAGCAGATGGAGCTGATGGTTGCAGCCGAGAGCCTGGGGTTCGACTCGACCTGGCCGGCAGAGCATCACTTCTCGGAGTACGGCTTCTGTGGCTCTCCGCAGCTCACGCTGGCCGCGATCGCCGACCGGACCTCCCGGATCCGACTCGGTACCGGCGTCGTCGTACTGCCCTTCCACCATCCGCTTCGCGTGGCCGAGGATTTCGCGTTTCTCGATCAGATGAGCGATGGCCGCGTCAGCCTCGGGGTGGGTCGAGGATATCAACCCTCGGAGTATAGAGGTTTCGGAGTCGACCAGACCGCTTCCCGAGAGATCTTTGGAGAGGGCGTCGAGATCATTCGTCAAGCCTGGACACAGGAGAGAGTGAACTTCGAAGGCAAGCACTACAGCATCAAGGATCTGGAGGTCCGGCCCCATCCCTATCAGAAACCGACCCCACCGATGTATTCGGCCGTCCTGTCGCCGGAATCCTTCCGCATGGCGGGCCGATCGGGCATGAATCTGATGATGTCTGCGGCGTTCGGTGCGACCGCAGAGCAGGCGCAGACGGGCATCACGGAATACCGGGCCGGACGCAAGGAAGCCGGCCTCGATCCCGAGGGTGGCAAGATCGCATGCCTGTTGATGGTGTACGTCGCAGACTCGGTCGATCGCGCCCACAAGGAATTCAAGGATCCCGTGGAGTGGTACTACCGCACGATCGCGAAATACGTGGCCGACAAGGGCAAGGTCGTGAAGGGCTATGAGATGTACAGCAAGACCCAATCGCTCGCGAAGAACCTCACCTTCGATGTGCTGCTGGGCGGTACTTCCATGGTGTGCGGCGATACCGACCACTGCGCCGAGCGATTGAGCACTCTCGCCAGATCCTATGGATTCGATGAGCTGCTGATCTGGACGCGGCTGGGCGGACTGGACACGAAGAAGGTGCTGCGTTCGATGGAGCTACTTTCGGATGGAGTCATGCCCAAGGTTCGCAAGATCTTGAATTCCTGATCCGAAGAGCCCTCCCAGACGGAGCCAGACGGTGCATCAGATCAGCGGAATGGACGAGTTCTTCCTGCACTTCGAGCGGAGCGGGATCCCGATGCACGTCGCCAGCGTGGCCATCTTCGACGCGTCGAAGGCCCCTGCCGGCGCACCGACGTTCGCGCAGATACGCGAGTGCTTGCGGCGTGGTGCGGAGAGATCGCCGATGTTGCGCAAGCGACTTCTCGACGTGCCCATGAAGCTCGACCGGCCCTATTGGCTCGAAGATCAGAAGCTC
This sequence comes from Deltaproteobacteria bacterium, assembly GCA_019310975.1. GTDB lineage: Bacteria > Myxococcota_A > UBA9160 > UBA9160 > UBA4427 > JAFDDH01. The sequence continues at coordinate 1,275 of JAFDDH010000342.1, forward strand.
GAGATCGACGAGCATATCCGGCTCGCTTCGCTGCCACGACCTCGCAGCTGGGCGCGCTTCTGCTCCGAAGTCGCACGGCTCTTCGAGTCACCGCTGGATCTCGGGCGTCCGCTCTGGGAGACGATCGTCATCACCGACCTCGACGGCGTCGAAGGGGTACCGCCCGGCGGCTTCGCGGTGATCACAAAAGCACATCATGCCGTGCTCGATGGTGTGGCCGGTGCCGAATTGATGAATGCCTTCCTCGACCCAAGCCCTGAGCCCGAGAAATTCGAGCCCGCCGAAGAACGCTGCCCAGACGCCCCCCCCGGCACCCTGGAACTGGTCGCGAGGACCCTCACGCATGCTCTGACTCGGGCGGGCGCGGCCGCGGATCTGGCTGCACGGACCTTGCCAGCCATCGTGAAGGCACAGGCTGGCTCGCAGGCCGAGCCCGTTCGCACGGCCGAGCCGTCCACGCCCGTCGTCCGGACAGTCTTCAATGGTCGCCCTTCCCAGGCTCGGGTGTTCGGGGGGATCCGGCTCGACCTCGAGGAAGTACAGATGCTGAGACAGGCCGTCACGGGCGCGACTCTCAATGACGTGATCCTGTCGATCTGTGGCGGTGCCTTGCGCCTCTACCTCCAGAGCACGCAGGGCCCGCAGGTCGAATCGCTGATTGCCGTGGCGCCGGTCTCGATTCGCACGGCGGGAGACGAAATCGAGGGCGGCAACCGTATCTCGTTCATGACCGCGGCCCTCGGCACCGAGATCGCCGACCCCCTCGTACGATTGGGGCAGATCTGTGGAGCATCACGTTCATCGAAGAAGCGAACCCGCGACCTGGGGGCCACGACTCTGGTGGACGCGGCAGATCTCATCCCCAGCGCACTCGGTGAATTGATCGCGCGTGCCTATCGCGCACTGAACCTCTCATCCCACCACGCGCCCTTCTTCAACTGCGTCGTGACCAACGTCCCAGGACCTCGCGAGCCGCTCTACCTGGCCGGCGCCAAGATGGTCGCCAACTACGGAATCGGGCCGATCTTCGACGGCGTCGGCTTGATCCATCCGGTCTTGAGCTACAACGGCGGCATCACGATCGCCTTCACCAGCTGCCCCTCGATGCTCCGCGAGCCGGCACTCTATGAAGCGTGCCTTCAGAGTGCCTTCGAGGAGCTGAAGACAGCCGTCGATCGGCCGGCGGAACTTCGCAGCGATTCCAATCTGAGGGAGCTGCGTCGCTGAAGCCGGTTCCGGCGAATCAGGCGGCCCCGGCCAGCTCGACATCGACCCGGGTTCCACGATCCGTGCACCCCGGCGACTGCATCAGCACCATCGGCTGCAGGTGAAAGTAGCCACCGGCGAGTTGGACCGGGTTCAGGGGACTCGGAATCAGAGCCTGGTGGGAGCTCCGGTTCTTGAACTGGAAGGGCTCCCAGGCGTGGTAGACGACCACCTGGCCGGGTTTCAGCGCGTGCGAGACCTTCGCCTGGATTTCGAACTCACCGATGTCATTGTAGACACGGACCTTCGCGCCATCTTCGATTCCGCGCGCATCGGCGTCGGGGCGGCTGATCTGCATGCAGGGCACACCGCGCTGCAGCCGGCTGATCCCGGCATGGTCCTGCCACATCGAGTGGATCGACCAGCGCGTGTGGCCACCGGTCATCTGCAGCGGGTAGCCGCCGCCGATCGCCGGGTTGTCCTTGTGGACGGGCAGCGTCTCGCCGAGCTCCTCGTAGAAGGGGTGATCGATGTAGAACTGCATCCGCCGCGTGAGCGTCGGCCACGGAACCTTGTCGTTGATATGCCAGCTATTCGAGACCAGGGTCTGATCCGGCTCGATATCGCCCGAGTTCCCGATGTAGGTGACCGCCATACCAACTCCAGTGAAGCGCAGATAGCCCTTCTCCTTGAGCTGCTGCCAGTTGGCGCCGCCGAGGTTGGTGCTGATCGAGAGGATCTCGTCGAGCAGATCTTCCGGATTGTCCTCGGTGAATCGGCCCTGGAAGGTGAAGTCGTCGTAGACCCGATCGAGACGCCTCTCCTCACCGTGGCGATCGACGAAGCCGGTGATTCCACGCTGCCGTGCGCGCTCTTGCAGCTTCTTCAGGAAGAGGCAGTGGAACTCCCAATCCGTCTTCGATCCACCGAGTGGCTCGACGGCCGCGACGGTCGCATGGCTGAAGGGCACCATCCCCGAGCCCCAGGTGATGTCATCCTTCTCGTACCAACCGGCCGCGGGCAGCACATAGTCGCTATACAGACAGGTATTGCTCATGCGCCAGTCGAGACTGACCAGGAGGTCGAGTTTCGGTAGGAGGTGCTCCATCAATTTGTGGTAGCCGCGCACACGCCGGAGCATATTTCCGCCGGTACTGAAGAAGATGCGGGGTGAGCGCTGTGGAACGAACTGCCAGCCCTGCGCCACGGCCTCGTCGAGATATTCCTGGAAGTCGCGTTTGACATGGGGATCCCACTCCCTGGCACTCCCGTAAAGCTCCTTCAACC
>JAFDDH010000343.1 GCA_019310975.1 Deltaproteobacteria bacterium
CTCGAGAGGCAGACGTTTGCGGCCCGCCTCTTCGTGGGCGGGCAGAGTGCGAAGCAGCCGCGCCACCCCCTCGCGTCCCCCCGCGAGTGCCGCCGTGTACACGTCGCGGCGGAACGCGTAGGGGAGGCAAGCCGGCTCACCCGGCTCGCTCTCGACCCCCGGCGACGTCAAGAGCTCGAAGATCGCATCCCGCAGGATGTCCGAGCCCGGACTCGGCGGGGGCACGCGCTGCACAACGACGTCGAGCAACGCGCACGCGGCCTCCGGGGAGAGGCCGAGCAAGCTCTCGCGCACCAGCACGAGCCGCATACGCGACTCGAGGATGTGCGCGAGCTTGCGATCCAATGCGCTGGCCGCGGACTCGTCCATGCCCTCGAATCGGCGCTCCGCAGGGTCGAGTTGAGGGCGCCTCGGCGATCACTCGATGATGGACTGCTTGAGGCGCTCCAGCCGCTTCTCGTCTCTGCGCAGGTGGATCGATTTGCCACCGGTCACCCACACCAGACCGCGCTTGGCGCCCTTCGGCTTCTTGACCTGTTTGATCGGCACCACGTGTACGTCGGCGCGGCTCGCATTCTTCTGCTTGGAGAATTGGACGGCCAGCTCGCACGCATCGAGGACCGACTCGGGGGGGGGATCGGTGCGCCCTTCGGTGCGCAGGATCACATGGCTGCCGGGCGCGCCGTCCAAGTGGAAGAAGAGATCGTTTCCGCGCGCCAGCCGCGTCGTCAGGTAGTCGTTGCCCTCATCGCTTCGCCCCACCCAGATCTCGAGACCGTCGCGGCTCTCGTAGCGGCGCGGCTGGAGCCGGCGCGGCAGGTTCTTCCAGCGCGCGGGTAGCTTGTGGCCGTCGGCCTCCTGCAGCGGTCGCCCGCTGCGGGCGGCGCGACTCTTGCCGAGCAGCCTGGCCAGATCGGGCGTCTCCGCAAGAGCGCAGAGCGCCTCGGAGTCGGGCTCGTCGTCGGATGAAGTCAGCGCCGCCAAGCGAGCCTCGAGCTCGGCGAGCCGCTCGCACCAGACGCGCGCTTCGTCGACCTGGCCGCCCGCCTTGCTGAGCCGGCGGATGAGCTTCTGGTAGCGCTTGAAAGTGGCGTCGAGGTTCTGCTTCGGGCCAAGCTTCGGGTCGAGCGGGATCACGACTTCCTCGTCGCTCTGGTAGTCGCGCACACACACCTCTGTGGCGCCGGATTCGATGCGACCCAGCACGCCCTTGAGGAGCTCGCCGCGGCGCTGCAACTCGCTGGCCTGGTCGGCCTCGGCCAGCTCGGCCTCGATCTTCAGGAGCCGCCGCGCGGCGTTCTTCGACTCGCGCTTCAGCACGTGGCGAATCTGACGCCCGAGTTCGCCGCTCTCGTGTGCTCTCTCGGCCTCGGCGTAGTGCTGCTCGATGTGGCTGAGCAGCCCGAGGTCGTCGATGCTCGCGAAGCGGTCCTCGCCCTCGCGCGGCACCCGACTCGAGGGCGGCGAGAACGTCGACCCGATCGTGAGCTCCGGGCGCGTATCGGCGGGCGCGCGGAGCGTGGCCACCACGCGCGCATCGGCGTCGAGGACGTAGAGATTGCTCTTGCGGCCGAGGATCGAGAGCACGAGATCGAAGCGTCCCTCCGCGGCCTCGAAGCCGAGCGCCAGCTGCCGATCGCCGCCCAGCAGCCGTGCGGAGACGAGCCGCGCGCGCGAGAGGTGGGCGCGCAGCCAGCTCACGAACGCCGGCGGGTTCTGCGGCGCCGAAGGCGCCGCCTGGCACTCGCCAACGTGTGCGAGCTCGGCCCGGCATGAGAGGCGGAGAAGCCGCTTGCGCCCCTTCGCGACCCCCACGTCATTCGCTTCGTGTCCGTAGAGGACGAGCACCACGGAGTCGTCGCCCGGCTCGATGCAGCGCTCCAGGCGATGCCCGGCCAAGCGCTCGGAGATCACATCCCTGACACGGCGCAGCTCGACGAGGCTCAGCACGAGGCACTCCGCAGGCCAGTCCAGACCCAGCTCCGAAGCGGGACCTCCGCCCTCATCGCTGGCACCGGGGACAGTAGTGGGCGCTCCGTTGCGCGACCACGCGACGCTTGACGGTCTCGCCACACACGAGACAGGGTTCTCCCTCCCTTGCGTACACGCGCCTTTCGTCCTGGTAGGCACCGTCGCGCCCATCCGGCGCCACGTAGTCGCTGATGCTCGAGCCGCCGGTCTCGATCGCGCGGCGCATCACAGTCACAATCGCCTCGGCGAGGCGGTCACACTCGGCGCGCGTGATGCGGGCGGCGCGGCGCGTGGGCCGAACGCCGGCCAGGAAGAGCGCCTCGTCGGCGTAGATATTGCCGACACCGGCGATCTGTGATTGGTCGAGCAGCAGGGCCTTGACACTCACTCGACGCTTGCGGGTCGCGGCGAAGATCAGCTCGCCGTCCACCGCCAATGCGTCCGGCCCGAGGCGCTCCAGGCGGGAATCGGATTGCCCCGGCTCGAGGAGCATCACCTTGCCGAATTTGCGCGTGTCGCGCAGGTAGACGGAGGGCCCGGCATCCGCGAAGTGGATGCGCAGGTGGGTGTGGGCATCGGGCTCGAAGACCAGCTGCTGCTCGGGCGAAAGGGCGGCCCGCGCTGTGGCCGAGAGCAGCCGCGGGCTCGTGGCCGCACTCGAGAAGAGCTGCCCCGTCATCCCCAGGTGGAGGACCAGCACGCGGTCGTCGTCGAGCCGCCCCAGCAGGTACTTGCCCAGCCGCTCGAGTGAGCCGAGCGTGCGGCCCGGCAGCTGCGCGCGCAGCCGCGCGGGGGGCGTGATGAAGAGATAGCTGTCGCCGGTGGTCTCCACCCGGGCGATCCTGCGCCCGACCAGGACCGACTCGATGCGGCGGCGCGTCACCTCGACTTCGGGCAGCTCGGGCATGGACGCAGATCAGTCTAGCCCCCATCCTGTCGACACCCCCGGTCGCGGAGTGGATGCCATGCACGAGCAGGACACCCCATCAGCTGGCTCGACGGATGCACTGAATGCGAGAAATGGGAAGGATGCGAAGGATGCAACGGTCGCAGAGGACGCGGGGCGGGGGCGCCGTCCCCCGCCGCGGGTCTCGCCCACTGGGCTCGAGCGCCAGGCACTGCGCCACCTCGATCGTCACCCCTCGTCGGTCGAGAACCTGCGCCGCGTGCTCGCCCGACGTGCGGACAAGAGCTGCGAGCATCACGGCGACGATCGCCGCGATGCCGAGGCCATGATCACGGCCGTGATCGCGAAGCTGGTGGCGAGCGGCACGCTCGACGATCGCGCCTACGCGGCCGCGCTGGCCCACCGCATGCGGGCACGCGGCGCCTCGACGCGGCGGATCGCGGCACGGCTTCACGAGAAGGGCGTGCCGGCCGAGGTCGCCCGCACTGCCCTCGGCGCGGAGACCGACGCCCGGCGGGCGGACGCCACCGCCGCCCGCATCTACGCGCGGCGCCGACGACTCGGCCCGCACCGACTCGATCCGAGCGAGCGCGCCGAGCGGCGTGAGCGTGACCTGGCCGCGCTCGCCCGCGCGGGCTTCGGGCGTGCGACCGCGACTGCGGCCATTGACGAAGCTCGGGACGACGCCCCAACCCCTTGATCGTGCGACAATTTCTCGGTGGACTGGTATTCTGCCCGGCCACGCGAGAGGCCTCCCAGGGGGAGGCGAGCGAGGAAGACGAGCACAGGTGAGCAAAGCCAGGCCGCACGCCCACTACCCCGATGTCGATCCGCAGCCGAGCTTCCCGGAGATCGAGCGCCGGGTGCTCGCGGACTGGCGAGCGCGAGCGCGGCGAGAACGAGTTCGTCTTCTACGACGGCCCGCCCTTCGCGAATGGCCTGCCGCATTACGGGCACCTGATCACCAGCTTCATCAAGGACGTGATCCCGCGCTACCAAACGCTGCGTGGGCGCCGTGTCGAACGCCGCTTCGGCTGGGACTGCCACGGCCTGCCCGCCGAGATGGAGGCCGAGAAGGAGCTCGGCGTATCGGGCCGCAGTGCGATCATCGAGTACGGGATCGATCGCTTCAACGATCACTGCCGCACGTCGGTGATGAAGTACACGCGCGCCTGGGAGCGTTATATCGAGCGTGCGGCGCGCTGGGTCGACTTCGAGAACGACTACAAGACGCTGGACCTCGCCTATATGGAGAGCCTGCTCTGGGCCGTCAAGCAGCTGCACGAAAAGGGGCTGCTCTACGAGGGCTACAAGGTCATGCCCTACTCGTGGGCCGCGCAGACCCCGCTCTCACTGCACGAGACGCGCCTCGATGACGCGTACCGCGAACGCCAGGACCCGGCGATCACGATTCGCTTCGAGCTGACTCCGATGTCGGGCGACGATGCGCCAATGGATCTCTTGGCGTGGACGACTACGCCGTGGACGCTGCCGTCGAACCTTGCTCTCGCAGTCGGGGACGACATCGACTACGCGGTCTTCGACCTGGACGGTCGGCGCGTGATCCTCGGCGAGGAGACCACCGGCAAGCTCGAGAAGGAGCTGGCCGATGCGGAGCGCGTGGGCACACTGAAGGGGCGAGAGCTCGTCGGCAGGCGCTACACGCCGCTCTTCCCCTTCTTCGCCGACACCGAGAACGCCTTTCGCGTGCTCTCGGGCGCATTCGTCAACACCGAGGAAGGAACCGGCGTCGTCCACCTCGCACCGGGCTTCGGCGAGGACGATATGGCGCTCTGCCAGGCGGCGGAGATCGCCGTCGTCTGCCCCGTCGACGACGCCGGCCAGTTCACCGGCCAGGTGCCGGACTGGGAGGGAGTGCAGGTCTTCGAGGCGAATACGCCGATCGTGCGCGCACTGCGCGCCGCGGGGAAGGTCGTCAGGGAGGAGAGCTACCTCCACAACTATCCCCACTGCTGGCGGACCGGCACACCGCTCATCTACAAGGCGCTCGACTCCTGGTACGTGAACGTCGTAGCGATCCGCGAGCGCATGGTGGAGCTCAATCAAGAAATCAATTGGATCCCCGAGAACGTGCGCGACGGGCTGATGGGCAAGTGGCTCGAGGGCGCCCGCGACTGGGCGATCTCGCGCAATCGCTTCTGGGGCACACCGATTCCCGTCTGGAAGTCCGACGATCCCGCCTACCCGCGCATGGACGTCTACGGCAGCCTCGATGAGCTGGAGCGGGACTTCGGGGTGCGCCCCACGGATCTCCATCGCCCCTACATCGATGAGCTTGTGCGCCCGAACCCGGATGATCCCAGCGGCAGGTCGATGATGCGTCGGGTGCCCGAGGTGCTGGACTGCTGGTTCGAGTCGGGCTCGATGCCCTTCGCGCAGGCCCACTACCCCTTCGAGAACAAGGAGTGGTTCGAGGATCATTTCCCGGCCGATTTCATCACCGAGTACAACGCCCAGACGCGCGGCTGGTTCTACCTGATGATGGTGCTCTCGACGGCGCTCTTCGACCGACCTCCCTTCCAGAACTGTCTGTGTCATGGCGTGGCGCTCGCCGAGGACGGCAAGAAGCTCTCGAAGCGCTTGCGCAACTACCCCGACCCCGAGGAGGTCTTCGAGCGCATCGGCTCCGACGCGCTGCGATGGTACCTGGTGTCGTCGCCGGTGGTGCGCGGCGCTGACCTGCGCATCGACCGCGACGGCAAGTCGATCGCGGACGCGGTGCGCCTGGTCATCAATCCGATCTGGAATGCCTATTACTTCTTCACCCTCTACGCGAATACGGACGGCGTGAAGGCGGAGCTGCGCACAGCGAGCGCGCACCGGCTGGACCGCTACATCCTGGCCAAGACCGAGCAACTGGTATCGAGCTTGGAAGCCGACCTCGACCGCTACGACCTGGTCGCGGCATGCAGCCGGGTGGTGGCCCACATCGACGCGCTGAACAACTGGTACATCCGGCGCAGCCGGCCGCGCTTCTGGAAGTCCGAGCACGACCAGGACAAGCAGGACGCCTACGACACCCTGTATACGGCGCTCGTCGTGCTCTGCCGTGCGGTCAGCCCACTGCTTCCGCTGATCAGCGACGAGATCTACAGTGGGCTCACGGGCGAGCAGAGCGTCCATCTCTGCGACTGGCCGACGGCTACTGCTGGCTGCGCCGATCCGGTGCTCACCCGGGACATGGATCACGTGCGCGAAGTCTGCTCGGCCGCGCTGGCGCTGCGCGCCGCCGAGAACGCGCGTGTCCGACAGCCGCTGCGCGAGCTGGTGGTGGCCGGACGCGATGTCGAGAGAATCCGGCCCTACCTCGACCTGATCGCCGATGAGGTCAACGTCAAGAACGTCTCGCTCTCGGGTGAGTTCACCCAGTTCGCGACCTTCGGGCTCAGGGTCCACGCCAAGCTGCTCGGCCCACGTCTCGGCGCCGAGATGAAGAAGGTGATCGCCGCAGCCAAGCAGGGCGAGTGGACGACGCTCGAGGCAGGCGGCGTCGAGGTGGCCGGCCACGCCCTGCAGGCCAGCGAGTACGAGCTCACCCTGCAGCCGCTGGCTGGGGTGGCCTGCCAGGCGCTACCGAGCAACGACACCATCGTGGTGCTCGACCTCGAGCTCTCGACAGAGCTCGTCCAGGAGGGCATGGCGCGCGACGTGGTGCGCGTCGTCCAGCAGGCCCGCAAGGAGGCCGGGCTGCACGTGGCCGACCGCATCCGACTCGTAGTGCCGCTGGATGGCGACTGGCGCGAGGCGGTGGAGCGTTTCCGCGACTACGTGAGCGAGCAGACCCTGGCCAGCGAGCTTCACCTGGAGGCCGACGCCTCCCGCGACCTCTACCAGCACGCCGCCCAGCTCGGGGGCGAGACGGTGCGGATTGGCCTTGCACGAGTGGGCTAGACGCGACGCGGGCCGTACCCCTCTACCCTCTACCCCTCTGCCATCCCCCCCCCCTACCCCCCCTTTTTTACCCCCGTGGGGGCAGTGCGAGTGCACGAGTGGAGGACGGGGCGATGACAGAGCGGGGGGGGACCGCGGTATACGGATGCGACCAGCTGGTGGCGCGCTCCGTTTGGACCTCGATCTAGCTCGATCTATCTAGAAGGAGCCCCCATGCAGCTGTCCTGTCCGTGTCAGGGTGCCCGCATCGCGAAGCGAAGTCGCGTCCTGACTCTCGTGCTGGCGGTGGCTCTGGCCGGCTCCTGGCTGGGGTGCGACCCCGGATCCGGCGGCCCCAAGGCACTCCACAGCGAGCCGAGTGACCACCGCTTCCAATTTACGCGCGCCAAGGGACTGCTCGTCCGACTCGACACAGAGACCGGTCAGGCGTGGTTTGTTCCCCATACTGGGGATAGCGATTGGACGAGCGTAGGCGGTGTGCCCGATCCCGCCGGCGAGCCCTCCCTCCCGGGTCGCTACCGGATCCACAATATGGAGTCGAGCCGCCGAACCCTGGGCGATTCCACACAGCGGATGCTGCGTGTCGACCGCAAGACCGGTCGCGCTTGGACGATCGAGCTACTCGACGGCGCCAGCTGGGTCGGCATCAGCGAACCGGACGGGCGGGCGCTCGCCGAAAGTGTGGCGCCGGAGGTCACGCCCAGTAGCTCCAGCGGAGCCCAGGCCCCGAGTCCTCGGGTCAGCGCGATCGATATCGACGTCGTCCCGCGTGAAACCCTCGATCAGGACGAGGAGGCGACGGCCCAACTCGTGCAGGATCTCAAGCTGGCCTTGGAGAAGGAGGGCATGCCGCCGGACGTGCAGGCGTGGTCGGCCCGGCAGCTGGGCGTCTTCCGCAAGGAGATCGCCGTACCACCGCTCCTGAAGGCGTTGGAGAGCGAGCACAGCGTGGTTGTGGTGTCCGCCATCCATGCCCTCATGGCGACCGGCGACGCCTCTACGATCCCGCACATCCTGAAGCTCGAGAGCCACCCCGACCCGGCGGTACGCGCCGCGGTGGGGGAGGTCGTGGTCGAGGTCCAGTAGGCCCGTCCGGCCGCCCTCGCAGGCTTCCGCGACACTTCGCACCGGCGGCCCGGACTTCTCGCTCGCGAGACGCTGGATGACTGTCAGCGGGAGGTCATGTATCGTTTTGGCTTCTTGTGGGTGAATCTCGCGTAGACCAACTGGGGGA
>JAFDDH010000344.1 GCA_019310975.1 Deltaproteobacteria bacterium
TGATGTGGCCCGAGACGAATGCGTGCCACCAGTCCATCAGTCGCCCCTGCTCGTCCGCTTTGAGCTTGATCCGATGCGTCGACGAGGGTCGATTTCGCGCGGCCCGAAACTCATCCTCCCGCGACCACTGGACCTTGACGGGCCGACCCACCACTCGCGAGAGTCGAGCCGCGTCGCGTTCGACGTCGTAGTGCTCGCGGCCCCCGAACCCGCCTCCCATGCGACGCGCGTGAACGATCACCCGATCCTTGGAGATTCCCAGGTCGCGCGCTGCCTGCCGTTGAACGACGAACGCATCCTGGGAGCCGGTCCAGATCTCGGCGCTCTCCCCTCCGTTGGTTCGAGTGACGTGGGCGACCGCCGCCCGCGGCTCCTGCATGGCATGGGACTGAATCTGCACTTCGAAGCGCAGGTCGACATCCCATGCGGGCTCGGGATCGAAGCGATCGTCGCGGGGCGTGTGCTCGAGATCCCCGCCAATGAGCGCGGCGTCGATGTCGACCAGCTCATCGATCGACCGCTGATCGAAGGGCGCTGGCAGCTCCCAGCGGACGTCGAGCGCCTCGATCGCCGCATCCGCACTTCCAGGCGTTTCGCACACGACGCCGACGAAGCCGCTCCCGCCTTCGACGACCACCTGAACCAGGCCCGGGACGTCCCTGGCGCGAGTGTCATCGACGTGCGCGAGCGCGGCGCTTCTCGCAGCCGGCCGCACCGTGCGTCCGAAGAGCATGTCCGCCACCCTTACGTCGCCCGCGAAGAGCGGAGCACCGGTTACGATCTGCTCCAGCTGATGCGGCGCGGCGCAGCGACCGATCTGCCGATGTGGGCGATCGGGGTCGAAGCTGTAGAGCCGAGCCTCTGGTACGTCACCCGCGTCCAGAACGACGGGCTCGCCCCCAGCGAGATCGGCGTAGCTGAGCCTACGGCCACCGGGGAGCGCGAAGCCCTCCACCGCGTCTTCGACGGTGGCAGGATCCGCGCCCGAACGCTCGGCCGCACGCCCGCGCATGATCTCGCGTAGCGCCGCGGCCGCGCGCGCCGTCGGCTCGGAGAATAATCTCAGTGACATGCTGCCGGCGGTCAGGACGACCTGCGGGATCTCGCTCGTGGTTGGGAATCGGACGTCGATCTCTTCGACGGCGAGGTTGAGCTCCTCGGCCGCGATCTGAGCCAGTCCGATCGAGGCGTTCTGGCCCATTTCGGCGCGAGGGCAGAGCATTCGACAGCGGCCATCGCTTCCGATCTGCAGCCAGGCGGCGCCCGCATCCTCGTCGGGAATGTCGAAGCTCGGCAGGATCGAGAGGACTGAGCGGCCGCCGAAGTAGAGCACAGTGACACCCACCGCCGTCCAGCCGGTTGCCTGCAGAAGCCGTCGGCGCGAGATCGAGAGCTCAGCCATCGGTCTGTACTCCCGCCGCCTCGGTCGAGGCCAGCCGTTCGGCGGCGCGCCGGATTGCTCGCTTGATCCGATCGTAGGTGCCGCAGCGGCAGAGATTCCCCGCCATCGCGGCGACGATCTCCTCTTCACTTGGGCTCGGATTCTCGGATAGCAGCGCCGCCGCCTGCATGATCTGGCCCGTCTGGCAGTAGCCACACTGCGGGACGCGTTCGTCGATCCAGGCCTGCTGGAGCGGATGCAAGCTGCCGTCCGGTCGAGCCAGACCTTCGATCGTCAGCAGAGCCCGGCCTTCCACGTCCGCAGTTCGCACGCTGCAGCTGTAGACGGGGACGTTGTCGAGCAGGACTGTGCAGGCCCCGCAGAGATTCATTCCGCAGCTGTACTTGGCACCGACCAGTCCGAGCTGCTCCCGCAGGGTGCTGAGCAGGGTCTCGTCTCGCCATGCATCCGGAATCCGTCGCGCGGTGCCATTGACGATGAGCTGCATCGCCACTCAATCTACACGATGTGATCGCCGACCGGTTGGAAAGCGGTCGCGGGCTCGAGCTCGAGATAGACCGAGTACTCGAAGCCGTCCGAAATCTGCAGTGTGGTCGATGCGAATCCGTGCTCGCCTGACTGCACGTAGTCGACATAGGGCCGAAGTGATTTTCGGAACGTGAAGATATTGTCCGCCAGCACGACCGACCCCGCCCGCAGTCGGGGCACGAGCAGATCCAGCACCGGGAGATAGAGGTCCTTCCAGCCATCGAGCAGGACGAGATCGACGGGCGCGGACACCTCACGGAGCGTCTCGAGGGCGTCCCCGAGACGAACGTCGACGACATCTGCGACACCGGCCCGCTCTAGATGCACGACGGCTCTCTCGTGCACGATCGTCCGGGCCCCGAGCGCGCGGGCCGTGAGGTAGAGAAACTCCCCCTGCTCGGGCGAGACCGGGATGAAGCACTCCTTCATCGACTCGGGTGTCATCACATCGAAGAGCTTGCGGCCCCGGGCGAGCCCTCCGAGGATGCGCGGCGCCAGGGTGATGAAGCGCAGGCGATCGCTCCGAGCTTCCGAGTGAAGATCCTGCAGCACACCCCGAATCGGCTCGACCATGAGCGAGTTGACGATGGACATTCAGATCCTCCGACCCTGCGCGGACGAGGCGGGTCGAGTCGCCGGATGAATCCAGCTTGCGGTGGACTCGACCCGGAATCGTGGCTACCTCGGAGGCTAGCATCGAGACAGCCCGAGGAGCCCCATGGGGGGGCGACACAATCCTGTTGCGAGGCTGCCGTCAGCCGATGCGCACGGCGGCGATGCGATTTCGCTTGTGCCGAGCACGCGATCTCGGTGAGAATCCAGCTGCTGCCACGCGTGCGTGCGCCGGCCCGACCCTGCCGCTCCCCCCTCCCCGCGCCTTCCTCCGAGCGACCCCCCGTCCCCTTCCCGAGGCTCGAGCCATCTTGCGCTCGACTCGCGAATAGGAGCCCTTCATGACCGATGTTCGCTCTTTCACGCATCGCCTTCTGGCCGTCCCCATCGCATGTATTCTCGTGAGTCTACTCGGATTTAAGTGCCCAGGACCCGAGACGGAGGAAATCGTCCTTCCAGGTCTCACGGCCCCGGTCTCCGTCATCTACGATCGAGACGGCGTCCCACACATCAGGGCAGAGAACGATCTCGACCTCACCCGCGTCGAGGGCTACGTCCATGCGCGGGATCGCTTCTTCCAGATGGATGCCACGCGCCGTGAGGTCAGCGGCGATCTCGCGGAGCTGCTCGGTGACAGCCGACTCGGCAGCGACATCCAGAATCGAACGATCGGCCTGCGCCGTGCAGCCGAGCGATCGGCCGCGCTGCTGAGCGCCGACGAGGCCGCAGCGATGCAGGCCTATGCGGACGGTGTCAATGCGTGGTTGGCGGAGGGCGACCTGCCCCCGGAGTACGCACTGCTCGAGCTGACCGGCGCGCGGCCCTGGGATACGATCGACTCACTCTCCATCGGCAAGGCGATCTCGGCCAGCCTCTCGCTCGACATTGACGTCGGCCCGACCCTCCAGCTGCAGAGCTTCATCCAAGCCGGCATCCTGGGAGGCTTCGACGGTCAGGCACTCTTCTTCCAGGACGTGGTTCGCTCGGCACCAATGGATCCGGCCTCGACGGTTCCCGACGCGACCAACGACACGCCATACCTCGCCAAGATCCTGCCGAAGGTGAACCCATCGCTGCTCGCCCGCCAAGCGCGGGGCGCCGAACGCATCCGCGACAAGCTGGAGGCAGTCCCCTTCCTCGCGCAGCTGATGCACCGCGACGAGATGCAGATCGGCAGCAACGAGTGGGGCATCGCGGGTCAGAACTCCTGGAGTGGACGTCCGATCATCGCCAATGACCCGCATCTCTCGCTCAATGCACCGTCGACATTCTACGAGTGGCACCTGCGCGTCGACGATGATCCACTGAATGGCGAGATGAACGTCAGTGGTGTCGGCTTTCCTGGCACACCGGGTGTGATCCTCGGGCAGAATCAGAAAGTCACGTGGGGCGCCACCACGAATCCGATGGACGTCAGCGACATCTTTCTCGACGAGCTGCATTTCCTCACGCCGGATTGCCTCCTGATCGGCGCGCTGGCCTGCATCCACTCCGAGGGCGTGTTCCACCCCGTCGAGATCGAGTTCGCCAGCTACTCGACGAACGTGCTCGGCGACGGCATCGACGACAACATCGTGGAAGTACCACTGCCCTTGGAGCAGACGATCATTGCGACTGCGGAATTCCGCAGCTTCGGGCCCATTCTCGACATTACGGATCCGGGCGTGATACCTGGTGGTGGCATCACGACCGCCCTGATTCTGCAATACACGGGATTTCACGGCACGCGTGAGCTACAGACCTTCGTCAAGTGGAATCGAGCCGAGAATCTCGCCGACTTCCTCGACGGTCTCGCCGACTTCGATGCCGGCTCTCAGAACTGGGCGTACGCCGATGTCGACGGCAATCTCGCCTACTTCTCTAGTGCGGAGCTGCCGCTTCGAATGGACCTCGAGCAGGGCGTCGTGATCGGCGTGCCGCCCGCCTTCATTCGTGACGGATCGGGACCCAACAACTGGGTGCCGGATCCGGCTCACTCGCAGGGCCAGACGATCCCGTACGCCATTCTTCCGGCGGACGAGATGCCCCAGGCACTCAACCCTGAGAATGGCTTCTTCGTCAACGCCAACAACGATCCGGCGGGCACGACGCTCGACAACGACCCGCTGAACCAGGTGCGCCCGTCGAAGCCCACGGCGATCTATTACCTGAATCCGAGCTACTCCAACGGGCTCCGGGCCGGCCGCATTACACGCTTGATCGAGAATCACCTCGATCATCACGGCGCGATCTCCGTGCACGACATGAAGCGCTTCCAGGCGAACACGCAGCAGCTGGACGCCGAGCTCATGACGCCCTTCCTGCTTGCGGCCTTCGAGAACGCGACAGATCCGGGCGCACCCTCGGAGCTGGCGGATCTCGCCGACGATCCACGGGTGGCCGAAGCGGTGGGCCGCCTGGCCGATTGGGACTTCTCGACGCCGACGGGCATACCCGAGGGCTGGGACGCTCACGACAATTGGGGCCATCAGAAACCCGGCATATCGGAGTCGGAGGCCCGCGCCAGCGTCGCGGCCACGATCTACAACCTGTGGCGCGCCAAGACGATCAACGCGGTCGTCGATTCGACATTGGCCTCGGTCGGCGTCGGCACGGGCTCGAGCGATGCGCTCAAGGCGCTTCATCACCTGCTGGTCCAGGACCCTTTCACGGGCGTCGGCGCATCGGGCGTGGACTTCCTTCCGCAGCCTGCGTCACTCTCCGATGCGGAAGATCGGCGGGACTACACGCTGCTCGCGGCGCTGCAGACTGCACTGGACGTGCTGGCATCGTCCGAGTTCGCGGCCGCGTTCGGTGAGTCGACCGATCAGGACGACTATCGCTGGGGCCGCCTCCACCGGATCACGTTCGACCACGCCTTCGATCCCGCCCTCTCGATCCCGCCGCAGTCGGGCTTCGAGCATCTGTCTCCTGAGCTGCTCGGACTCTCCCGCGACGGTGGATACGAGGTTGTCAATGCTTCGGGCTTCTCCGCGCGTGCGTCGGGGGTGAACAGCTTTCGGTTCGGAGGTGGGCCGGTGCGGCGCTACGTGGGCCAGCCCTCGAGGCAGTCGCACTTCCACCAGGCGGACATCCAGGGCTACAACGTCATGCCAGGCGGCCCATCGGGAGTCCCCGGAGACCCCGACTACGCGACGCAGCTGCCCAGCTGGCTGACCGCTGATTACCACCGAGTGATGATGGGAGAGCCGATGCGATCTGGACAGACGAGTCGGGAGTCGTTCGTGCCGGAGCCGTGAGAGCCTCTCCCTCTCATCGCTCGAATCAATCAGATCCGCGCGTTTCGATCCTCAGCAGAGGCGGTGCCGTGGGACGAGGCACCA
>JAFDDH010000133.1 GCA_019310975.1 Deltaproteobacteria bacterium
GTCGTCAAGCCGCACGACGCATTGGCGCTGACCGCGCGTTGGCTGCGCGACCACCCGCCCGAGCCCGGAGGCGTCGAGGAGAAGGTGCTGCAGGATCCCTTCGACTACGCGGCCGAGGATCGGCTGATCGACGCCTGGCAGGCCGCGCTCGCCGGCATGCCGGAGATTCTCTTCAGCGACGAGCCCGGCTATACGCTTTCTTATAGTGGGCCGGGCGGTCGTGCGCCGGGCTCGGTCGACTTCGAGTAGACTGCTCGCCAGGAGCCTCGCATGCCCGGACCCATGCACGGTATCAAGATCGTGGATCTCAGCATCGCGCTCTCCGGACCCTGGGCGGTGGGCATGCTGTGCGATCAGGGCGCCGAGGTCATCAAGGTCGAGGCGCCCGGGATCGGCGACATTGGGCGCTGGGTGGGCGTGGCGCGGGGTGGCATCAGTGCCATGGCGCAGATGTGCAATCGCGGCAAGCGCTCGTTGGCAGTCAACTTGCGCGAGCCCGAGGGTCAGCAGATCGTGCAGGCGCTGGCGCGTGAGGCCGACGTCTTCGTCCAGAACTTCCGGCCCGGTGTGATCGATCGGCTCGGTCTTTCCTACGACACACTGCGTGAGTCGAATCCCGATCTGATCTACGTCTCGATCTCAGGCTTTGGTCAGGAGGGGCCGTATCGGGGCAAGAGCGCGTACGATCCCGTCGTCCAATCCTATGGCGGTCTTGCGGCCACGCAGTCGAACATCGAGACCGAAGAGCCACAGCTCCTCTACCAGGTCGCCGCGGACAAGATCACGGCACTTACGGCCAGCCAGGCGATTGCGTCGGCGCTCTTCGCGCGCGAGCGGGGTGTCGGCGGGCAGCACCTGGACATCCCGATGCTCGACGCCGTGGTGAACTTCGTCTGGAGCGACGCGGCGGGCAACGAGGTGCTGCGCGATAGCGACGGCAGCGAGCCGTCGAGCTTCACGCGTGGACAGAAGCTGTGGCGTTTCAAGGACGGCTGGGGGGTGGCCGCGCCGGTCTCCGACGAGGACTTCGCAGGCATCTGCCGTGCGCTCGATGTCGAGGGTTGGGACGATCCAAAGCTGGCCACGATCCTCGCCCGCCGCACCAACCCCGAGGCCTTCGGCGAGATCCTGGAGCGCATCTATGCGGCCGCGGAGGGCTTTACGACCGCCGAGGCGATCGCGCGCCTCGAAGCCGAAAAGGCGCCGTGCGGCGTGGTGCTCACGACCGCAGAGCTCGCCGAGGACCCCCATGTGAAGGCCGTGGGGCTACTCGTCGACAGCGAGCACCCGGTTGCTGGCCGCCTGCGTCAGCCGCGCCCGGCCGTCGGGTTCGAGCGCACGCCCGCCCGGATCGGCGATCCCGCGCCCACGCTCGGACAACACACCGACGAGATCCTGCGCGAGCTCGGTCGCGGTCAGGACGTCACGCGACTGCGCGAGGCCGGCGTGGTGGCCTGACTCGCCATCAAGTCTCCTCGCCGAGTACCCGCCCGTGAGCCAGTCGGTGCTTCTGCACCTTGCCCAGCGCGTTGCGCGGCAGCGCATCGATGCGGTGCAGCCGCCTTGGGTGCTTGTACGCCGCGATGTGGTCGTCGAGAAAGCCGCGCAGACCATCGGCTTCGATCTCTTCCGATGCCACGACGTACGCGGTCACGACCTCGCCCCACTCCTCGGATGCCGTCCCGACGACGGCCGCGTCCTCGATCGCGGGATGCAGGCGGAGTGCATCCTCGACCTCGCGCGGGTAGACGTTGTAGCCGCCGCTGATGATCAGCTCCTTGACGCGGCCCGAGATCACCAGGTAGCCGGCCTCGTCGAGCTCACCGAGATCTCCGGTGCGGAACCAGCCGGCCTCCGCAAAGGCCTCGGCGGTGGCGTCGTCGCGCTCGAAGTAGCCCGCAAACACGTTCGCGCCGCGTACCTCGATCTGTGCCGGCCGGCCGGCGAGTCGAACTTCTACACCCGGAAGCGGCAGACCCACGGTGCCGGGCCGGCGTTCGCCATCGACCGGATTCGAGACCAGCATGGCGGTCTCCGTCATGCCGTAGCGCTCGACGATGCGCTGTCCCGTCGCGGCCTCGAAGCGCCGGTGCAGATCGGCGGGCAGCGGTGCGGAGCCGCTTACGCACAGGCGCAGCCGCGCGAGCTCGCGGGCGCGGGTGGCATCGACCAGACGCCGGTACATGGTCGGTACGCCGAAGAAGAGCGTGGCGCCGTGGGCGTCGATCGCGTCGAAGACCGCGTCCGGATCGAAGCGTGGCAGCAGGATCGCCGAGGCGCCCGCGTGGAGTGTGCCGTGTAGACCGACGCCGAGACCGTGCATGTGGAAGAGCGGGAGGGCGAGCACGAGCCGATCGTCCGCCGACCAGCGCCACGCGAGCCGCAACGCCTCGACGCTCGCCAGCAGATTGGCGTGTGAGAGGACAGCGCCCTTTGGCCGCCCGGTGGTGCCGGACGTGTACCCGATCAGCGCGGGCGCCGATGGCTCGGTCTCGTCCAGAGCCGGTGCGTCGGCGGTCGGCGCATCGATGGCCGGTGCGAAGACCTGGACGGACGCGTCGGCAGCGCGCACAGCCTCGCTGCACGCCGAGGCGTCGACGATCGCCGCCGCCGGTCGCGCGTCGCGCACGACGTGCATGATCTCTTCGCGGCGGTAGGCGGTGTTGGTCGGGATGACGACGAGGCCGAGGCGCAAGCACGCCACGTGGGCGATGACGAGACCCGGCGAGGCGGCGGCGGAGCAGAGCACGCGATCACCTCTGCGGAGCCCCGAAGCGTGCAGCCGGCCGGCGGCTGCACGCGTCGCCCGGTCGAGGTCGCCGTAGCAGAGCGCCGCACCGGCGGCGTCGAGCAGGCAGGTACGCTCGGGCGCCGCATCGAAGTGGCGAGCCCAGCTGCGCGGCAACGTGCCGAGGCCAGCGGCCGCGGGATCGTATGCGACGCCCGCTGGCAGGTGGTGGTGTTGGCCGTCGACCTGGTTGACCTCTACGTCGACCAAAGGCTGGCTTCTCCTGTCTTCCGGTGTTGTCCGGTGTTGTGGCCGGTGTTGTGACCGGTGCGGTCCGATGACGCCGGGCCGAGCCTGGGCCGATCGGCGCCGCCGGCGGCCGGCAGGATACCGGCCAGGTACGGCCGACGCGGCCGGTCTGGATGATGCCCCTGGGGGTCGAAAGCGATGCGGGGGTGAGGGATGAGGAAGGGAGAGGGTCGCCTGCGCGATCTGGCGCCCCACTCAGGTGCTGTGCTACTCAATCGCCCCACCTAACGGTGTTAAACATCTAGGACAGCGTTAGGTCTTCGGATCGATCGATCGGAATCGGCCGCCCCGAGCCAGCGGACCCCGGCCGCTCCCAAACCGAACGCGCCCCGACAGATACGGACCTTCATGACTGCCCACGCCGCCGAGCTGCGGAGACAGCAGAGTCGCGCCGAGGTGCGCCGCGTGATCCTCGACGCCGCGGAGTCGATCCTCGTGGAGGTCGGCTACGAGGGCTTCTCGGTCCGCAAGCTGGTGGATCGCTGCGGCTACTCGGCGCCGACCCTCTACCACCACTTCGGCGACAAGACCGGGCTGGTGGATGCGCTGCTCGAGGAGCGCCTCGGTCGGCTGGTCGTCGAGCTGCGCGCGGTGCCCGATAGCGACGACCCGGTGGAGAAGATGCGCGCATTGGTGCGCGCCTTCGCCGACTTCGCGCTCTCGAGCCCGACCTTCTACTGGCTGCTCACTCAGCCGCGTGGCGAGGACGCCGTTCCGGTGCCGTCGGGCGAGGAGGCCAATGCGATTCTCGTGGCGCCGCTCGACGAGCTCGCGGCGGCCGGGATGCTCGCGCACGGCGACGTGGAGCTGGTCCGCCAGTCGATCTGGGTGCAGGTCCACGGTCTGGTCTCGCTGCCCCCCGTCCGGCCGGACGTCGAGTGGCACACCGATCTGCTCGATCAAACCATCGAGGCACTGATCCGTGGCTGGATCCGGACGGATGCTTCGTAGTCGGGCGAAAGAGTCGGGCGAAAGAGTCGGGCGAAAGAGTCGGGCGAAAGAATTCAAGGGGCGCGGCGCGCCCGGAGGCGAGTGATCGTGATGATGAGGAGTGCTGTTCTGATGAAGAGGCCGAAGAGCCCCGTCCGCTGGAGCTGGGCGGTGGCGGGGCTGGCGCTCGCGCTGCCGGGCTGCGGCGCCGAGGAGCAGCCGAAGAAGGTCGTCCAGGCGCCGCCCGTGCTGGTCGCTCCCGTCGAAGTGCGCCGGGTCGTCGACGCCATCGAGGCGACGGGCCAGCTGGTTGCGAAGGCCGAGGCGACAATCGCCGCGCAGGTGGAAGGGCAGGTGACCGGCATCCTCGTCGAGGAGGGCGACCCGATCGAGCTCGGCCAGATCCTGCTGGAGATCGACCCGCGTCGCCGCGAGCTCGAGCTGGCCGACGCCGATGCGCGCCTCGCCGAGGCGAATGCGCACGTCGCCGAGGGCCGGCGGGAGCTCGGCCGCCTGGAGCGCCTGATGAAGCGTGACGCGGCCTCGCAGTCGCGCCTCGACGAGGCCCAGACGCGGCTGGCTCTGGCGCGCTCGCAGGCCAGCGGCGCCGCGGCGCGTGTCGGGCTGGCCCACCGCGCCCTCGAGGACGCGACGATTCGGGCTCCCTTCTCGGGCCTGGTTGCAAAGCGTGAGGTGAGCGTCGGCGAGTATCTGGGCGTCGGGCTTCCGCTCTTCGAGCTGGTCGTCCTCGATCCCATCGAGATCGAATTCACACTGGCCGAGATCGACTCGGCGCGCGTGGCCCTCGGCAATCAAGTGAAGCTGCGCGTCGCCCCCTATCCGGACGAGCACTTCATGGCGAAGGTCACTGTGATCGCTCCGGTCATCGATTCGGCGACCCGCACGCTGCGCGTCAAGGCCGAGCTCTCGAATCTCGACGGACGGCTGCGCCCCGGTCTCTTCGCGCATGTGGATCTGGGTGTCAGCGAGCGCAGTGGCGTCGTGATGATCCCCGCGGATGCACTCGTGATGCGCGCGAGCGGAACCTTCGTCTACCGCTTGATCGAGGGCCCCCGCGTAGAGCGGGTGGCCGTGCGTACGGGCATGCGTGAGGGCGAATGGGTCGAGATCGCCGCAGGCCTCTCCGCGGGCGACCGTATCGTGGTGCGCGGACAGCGTGAGCTCGTGGACGGCGGCGTCGTCTCGCTGCGCACAAGCGACGGCAAGCCGGCCGACGAGCCGCAGGTCGCCGCGCCGACGAGCGCTCGCATGGCACCGGGAGCTGGCCGGTGACCCTCTCCGACGTCTCCGTCGACCGTCCGATTCTCACCTGGATGATGACGCTCGCCCTGATCGTCTTCGGGGTGCTCGGCTACAACCGCCTCGGTGTCGACCAATACCCCAACATGGAGTTTCCGGTCGTCGTCGTCACTTCGACGCTCGAGGGCGCTACGCCCGAGGGCATCGAGGAGGACGTAACCGATGTCCTCGAAGAGGCGCTCAACAGCATCGAGGGCGTGCGCAACATCATGTCCACGAGCTTTCGGGGCGCCTCGCAGGTCGTGGTCGAGTTCAATCTGGGCACCGACCTCGACGTCGCCAAGCAGAACGTGCGCGACAAGGTGGCGCGCGCCCGCCAGGAGTTGCCCGCCGAGCTCGAACCGCCCGTGGTCGGAACCTTCAATCCCAATGATCAGCCCATCCTCTGGATCCCGCTCAAGACCGAGCAGGATCCGACGGTCGTCACCGAGGTCGTGAAGCGCCAGATCAGCCCCTTCCTCGAGACCATTCCCGGGGTTTCCGGTGTGATGATCTTCGGTGAGAGGGATCGCAACATCCGTATCTGGCTGGACGGCGACGCGCTGCGCGCGCGTCAGCTCTCGGCCACCGACGTGCTGAGTGCGCTGCGCCGCGAGCACGTCGAGATGCCGGCGGGCGACGTCGAGAGCGGCCGCCTCGAGTACTCGGTCAAGACCGATGCCGAGTTCGACAGCATCCGCGAGCTGGAGGGGATGGTGGTCGCGTACGTCGACCGCGCACCCGTGCGGCTGCGCGACGTGGCGCGCGTCGAGGACGGGGCGGAGGACGTTTCGACCATCTCCCGCTACAACGGCCAGGTCTCCGTCGGCATGGGGATCCGCAAGCAGTCGCGCAGCAACACCGTGGGCATCGTGGACGAGGTGCTCACGCGGCTCGAGGGCATCGAGGCGATCCTGCCCGCCGGCATCGAGATCCACGATCCCGCCGGCTTCATCAACTTTTCGACCGGTGTGCGCGAGGCCGTGGCCGAGACGCAGTTCGCCCTCGTCTTCGGCGCCCTGCTGGCGGTGCTGACCGTCTTCGTCTTCCTGCGCCGCACGCGGCCCACGCTGATCGTTGCACTGGCGATCCCGGTGTCGCTGATCGCCACCTTCGGACTGGTCTGGCTCTTCGGCTTCACGCTCAACACGATGACGCTGCTGGGTATGACGCTCGCCGTGGGCGTGGTGATCGACGACGCCATCGTGGTACTCGAGAATATCGAACGACATCGTGAGGCGGGCGTGCCCGCGCGCGAGGCCGCAAAATCCGGCACGCGCGAGATTGCCTTTGCGGCCACGGCGGCGACTGTCAGCGTGGCGGCTGTCTTCTTGCCGGTGGCCTTCGTGGACGGCATGGTGGGCAGCTTTCTGGGCGAGTTCGGCTTGGTGGTGGCGGGCAGCGTGATGATCTCGCTCTTCGTCGCGCTGACGCTCACCCCGATGCTGGCGGCGCGCATGTCGCCGCCGAAGCCGCGCGCCGAGGGCAGCATCTATGCCCGGCTGGAGCACGGCTTCGAGGCGCTGGAGCGGGGCTATCGCGCGGCGCTCGAAGTCACGCTCGAGCACCGCGCCCTGACGGCGACTTTTACGCTCGCGTCCCTCGGTCTCGCGGTCTTCTTTGGATCGCTGCTCAAGACCGAGTTCTTTCCGCCCGCCGACGAGGGCATCTTCTACGCGAGGATCGAGGCGATGCCCGGCGCGTCGGTGCACTCGTCGCTCGCCTATCTCGAGCAGGACGAGGCGTGGTTCCTCGCTCAGCCCGAGGTCGTGGGCGTCTTTGCGGCGGCCGGCTCGGGCGGTGGCTTCGCCCCACCCAAGGGCAACGAGGGCATGATCTTCGGCACGCTCAGGCCGCGCGATCAGCGCGAGCGCAGTGTGATCGAGCTGATCCAGGACGCGCGCAAGAGCCTGGGAACGATTCCCGGCCGACGCATCCGCATCTTCAACCCCTCCGAGGGAATGATGGGCCGCGGGGGGGGCTTCGATGTGGAGCTTCGCGGCAACCTCTCGCTCGAGGAGCTCGATCGGATCTCCGACGCCTTCGTGGCCGAGCTGGAAGCGCGTCCCGGCTTCGTCGACCTCAACAAGAGCCTCAAGCTCGGCATGCCCGAGCTTCGAGTCGTGCCCGATCGCGAGAAGGCCGCCGCCATGGGGGTCGACGCGATGACGATCGCCCAGGCGATCCAGCTGATGGTGGGCGGCATGGACGTGGGTGTCTTCAAGGAGGAGGGCAGGCGCTACGACATCCGCATGCGGCTCGAGGAGGATATGCGCGACGATCCGGCGTCGATCGGCTCGCTCTACGTGCGCAATCGCGAGGGCGAGCCGGTGGCCCTGCGCAACCTCGTCCACGTCGAGATGGGCGCGGCCCCGTCGGACATCACGCGCACCAATCGACAGCGTTCGGTCAGCGTGAGTGGCAATCTCGAGGGGATCAAATTGAGCGAGGCGCTCGACACGGCTCGCGAGGTCGCCGCGCAGGTGCTGCCCGACGATGTGCGACTGGCGGTGGTCGGGCAGGGCGAAGCCATGGAGGAGGGCAACTCACAATTCGGGCTGGCGATGATGCTGGGCATCCTGGTGATCTACATGGTGCTGGCCGCGCAATTCGAGAGCCTCGTGCATCCGCTGACCGTGATGCTGGCGCTCCCGCTCTCGATGGTGGGGGCGCTGGGCGGTCTGCTCGTCTTCGGCCACACCCTCAATCTCTTCAGCATGATCGGCATCATCCTGCTCTTTGGGCTCGTGACCAAGAACTCGATCCTGCTGGTCGACTATGCCAACCAGCTGCGCGCCCAGGGGATCGAGAAGACCGAGGCCATGCGGCTGGCCGCACCGATCCGCATGCGACCGGTGCTGATGACCGCCGTCTCGATGATCTTCGGCGTGCTGCCGGCCGCGATCGGCTTCGGGCCCGGCGCCGAGAGCCGCGCCCCGATGGGCGTCGCCACCGCGATGGGGATGTTCTCGGCCACACTGCTGACACTCTTGGTGGTGCCCGTCTTCTACCTGCTGGTGGACGATCTGGCCGAGCTGGTGAAGCGCGGCGGACGCCGCGTCTTCGGTGGCGGTGAGCCGACACCGGAGGGCGCCAGTGCGGATCATCAGGCTTGAGAGGTGGATTCGTCGGACGAAAGCGTGCCGGATGGCGGCCACCGGGTGCTAGCGTCGGCGCGGTGAACGCGGACACGACGATCGATCTGGGAGCCTGCCTCGTCACCGGGGCGGGCTCTGCCGTGGGGAACACGCTCGTCCGCGAGCTGCTGCGGCTGGGCATGCCGGTTCGCGCGTTGGGCGACGCCGGCGGGCAGCCGATCCCGGATGGCGTCGAGTGGGTCGACGGCGAGAGCTGCGATCCGGTGGACTGGGAGAAGGCGTGCGCTGGCGTGACGACCGTCTTCGATTGTGCGCACGCCGCCTGCGCGGTGTCGGATGGCGAGGGCCGGGCCGCTCTGAGCCCGGATGGCCCAGAGCCGGATGAGCTGCTGCGCGCATGCCGGAGTGCGGGTGTCGCCCGCATCATCCACGCCAGCGGCGATGGTGGGTGCATGGGTGAAGCCCGTATCGCGGCCGAGGCCGGGCTCCGCAACGCGGCGGGCGACGGTCTGGCGATCTGTGCGGTGCGCTCCGGTCGGATCTGGGGCGCGGGCGACGACGATCTGCTCGGCCAGCTCGTCGAGCTGACGGCGCGCGGCTGGTACGTGGCGCGTCCGCCCGAGGGAGCGGCGCGCTGCGAGCTGACGTCGGTCGACCGGCTCGCGCAGGGCATGCTGCTGGCGGCGGATCGGCTAAGGGGGCTAAGGGGGCTAACGGGGCTAAGGGATAGCCAGCCGGGGCCGGGCCCCGTCTGGACGCTGACCGATGGCCCGGCCGTCGATCCCCTCGAACACTTCGAGCCGGTGCTGCGCGATCTCGGCTTCGCGCCGCCGCGTCGCCGGATCTCCGCCCTCTGGCTGATCGCCTGGGCATCGCTCTGGAGCCTGCTGCATCGCCTGCGTCTGGCGACCGCGCCGCCGGCCCGCGCCAGCTTCTGGCGCGGGCTGACGCGATCGAGGCTCGAGGACCCGGGCACCATCGCGGCGGCGCAGCGCGACCTGGCACTGGACCCGAATCTTGACGGAACGCTCGATCGCCAGGCGGCATTCGAGCATGCCGAGCGTGTGCTCGAGCGCTGGGAAGCGGCTCGCCGCGAGCGCATCGCAAGCAGCTGGTCGCTGCCCTTCTTCATTCGCCTCCCGAACGTGCGCCGGACATTGGCGGCGATTACCCGCGCCCACCGCTGGTTCTATCTGGCGACCGCGGGCCGAATCGGTCACGTGATCGGGGCCACCACCTTCCTGCTGGTGTGCAACGTCGGTCGCAGGAGCGGTCGCGAGTTCTTGACGCCGCTCCTCTACGTGGCCGATGCAGGCCGCTTCGTGATCGCCGCCTCGAATGCGGGCGACGCGCGCACGCCGGCCTGGTGGCTCAATCTTCAAGCGCGGCCCGAGACCATCGTGCACGCGGGCAACCGACGCATTCACGTGCGCGCGCGGAGGGCGAGTCCCGATGAGGCCAAATGCCTCTGGCCGCGCATGCTCGCGAGCTATCGCTGGTTTCAGGACTACCACGCGAAGGCCGGACGCGAGATCCCGCTCGTCATCCTCGAGCCGATTCGCGTCCAGCAAGACGCCTGACAACGGTTCGCCGAATCGTCTCGCCGTGTTGTTTTCAACACTGAGGTGTCGATGTCTGCACTTTCAGGTCTTGACCCGAGAGCTGTCGAAACTGCTCATTTTGCTTGCCAAGCGTGTTGAAGTTGGAACACCATGCAGGCACGGAGAAGGTGGCGCCGGCCGGGGGAAAGGCGCCCATACAGTGACGTCGTGATGCGTGTCACTGCCCCGAGCAGGCACTGCTGAAACCGATGCGGTCGATCCGAGGGCACTCGGACGGTCGCGTGGGACAAGCAGGTCGGTTCCACGTCCGTTCGCGGAACGGATGTGAATAGGGGGGGCAGCATGAGCATGCGGCGTGTGCGGCAGGGGACCTCGTTCGTCACTTCACTTCTCGCCATCGCGGTACTGGTGATCCTGTCGCCAGCCACTGCGACCGCGCAGGCCGAGCAAGCGGTCGAGGCGGACCCGACCGCCGAGCTCGTCGAACCGGACGCGGCCGACGAGGCAGCGGGCAAGGGCATCGAAGAGATCACCGTCACTTCTCGTAAGCGCGAGGAGCGCTTGCAGGACGTTCCGATCTCGCTCACGGCGTTCTCGGGCGCTCAGCTGGACGAGACGCAGACATTCAACGCCTTGGACGTCCAGTTCCAGGTGCCGAATATGCTCTTCGGCAAGGGGAACTTCACCGGCGCGAATCTGCAGATCCGCGGCGTTGGCACTCAGGTGGTGGCGGCCACCGCCGAGTCGGCCGTCTCCGTCCACATGAACAATGTGCCCGTTGCAGCGTCCCGGATCTTCGAGACCGAGTTCTATGATGTGGAGCGAATCGAGGTATTGCGCGGCCCGCAGGGCACGCTCTTCGGCCGAAACTCCACCGGTGGCGCCTACAACGTCTACACCAAGAAGCCGACCAACGAGTGGGGCGGCGACGGCGAGTTCATGTACGGGAACTTCAACAATATCCGCGTGCGGGGCGCGCTCAACATGCCCGTCCACGATCGCTTCAAGATGCGCTTTGCGGGCACTTTCCTGCAGCGCGACGGCTTCACGGAGAACATCGGCACCGGCAACGACATCGACGATCGCGACCTCTATGGCGTTCGGGGCTCGCTCCTCTGGGAGCCCACCGACGACTTGACCATCGATGTAATGGGCTCGTGGTTCCGCGAGGAGGACTCGCGTTCACGCATCGGAAAGCAGCTGTGCACACCCGATAACGAA
>JAFDDH010000345.1 GCA_019310975.1 Deltaproteobacteria bacterium
GCAAACGCATTCGGGGTGGTGGACTCGATGACGAAGATCTCCGGCTTGGGCAGGCCCGCGCCAATGCAGAGGTTCTCCACCACGCGATGCAGCTCGAGCTCGGTCGAGCGGTCACAC
Organism: Deltaproteobacteria bacterium; assembly: GCA_019310975.1. Taxonomy (GTDB): domain Bacteria; phylum Myxococcota_A; class UBA9160; order UBA9160; family UBA4427; genus JAFDDH01. The sequence continues at coordinate 118 of JAFDDH010000345.1, forward strand.
GAAACGGCCCGCGCAGCGCGCCGCACCATGGCCGCTCCATGACGGCTCAGGTAGAACGCCGTCGCGAGCGCCATTCCGACGCTGACGAGGAGCATCGAGAGCATCAGGATGCCGCCTTCCACGGCCACCAGCGACTTGGTGCTCATCTCCCGCATCGACTCCTGCACCGCGGTCGAGGAGCTGGCGAACATCATCAGCGGACTGACGATGAGGGGCAGAAGCCAGACCGTCGCGCCACTCGCAAAGGGGATCACTGCCAGCGTGAAGGCCGCCAGCAGCCGGCGCGTCGTGCGTCGATTGGAGTCGATCCGGTCATAGACGAGGACCGGCGGGGACTGCTCGGACATCTCAAGGAGTCGACGCGGGCGGCGCGCTGGCTACGCGACCGCGGTCGAAATCGAGCTTCACCTCGCCGCGTCCCTCTTCATCGGCCTCGAAGAACTCGGCCGGCAAGAACCCGAATGCCCGCGCGATCAGGACACCGGGAAAGACCTCGATGCGGGCGTTGAAGTCGAGGACGTTCCGATTGTAGAACTGCCGCGCGTAGGCGATCTTCTCCTCGACGTCGGAGAGCTCGTCCTGCAGCTCCTTGAAGTTCGCCGAGGCGCGCAGCTCGGGATAGCTCTCGGCCACAGCGAAGAGGTGCCCGAGCGCCCGACTCATGGAGTCGTTGGCCTGTGCCGACTCCGCAGCACCCCCGGCCTGCTCGAGGGCACCGCGCGCACGCGTGACCGCCTCGAAGGTGCCGCGCTCGTGCGCCGCGTACGCTCGCACCGTCTCCATCAGATTCGGCAGCAGACTCGCGCGCCGGCGCAGCTGGACCTCGATCGTCGACCACGCCTCGCGCACCCGGATCCGGGAGCGGACGAGCCCGTTGTACAGAGCCACCGCCAGTGCGATCAGCAGACCCAGGGTCGCCAGTATCCCGAATGTCAGCATGGTCCCAGCCTCGACGTGCGTGGGATCAGAATGCCACAAGCAGCCGGATTGATGGAGACAATCCCAAGCCGTCCGACACGCCTAGGCGGCCGGGTCGCGACGTGGCTGTGAGACGATCGAGACGCCGCCCCGAAGGGAGGATCCAGGGGTTCAGTATCAGGATCCCACTCAGTCCGCCTTGGGCGGCTGAGCAGCGGCCTGCATCGTGATCGCCTGCATCTGCATCATCAGACCCATGTCGCCGATCACCTGGATCTTGCCCGACATGAAGGCGGACATCGGATCGAGCGCTCCGCTCGCCATGTCCTCGGCGTCCTCGGCGGCGATCTTCAGCTGGGTGGTCGGCTGCTCGGGGATGGCGCCGGGCCCGAGCTTGAAGCCAGTGCACCAGTCGCCGCCCTCGCCGCCCGTCACCACGATCTGGATCAGCCCGTCGAGCCCGGCCAGCTGGCCTATCGCGGCCGCGTTCGGCGCGGTCCCGGGCGTCATGCCACCGCCCTCGCCCGCCCCGGCGCCGCTGAACATGGCACTGGCCTGCTGGCCGAATACGCCGCCGCGGCCCTCCCAGAGTGCACCGCGCCAGTCGTCCACGCTCTGCAGAATGGTGAAGGCGGCGCTCTCCCTCGACGTCGCCTCGACCTTCAGATTCCCCTGCGACAGGTGGATTACCCATTCGCCGCCGCCCTCGCCCTCGAGCTTCACCCCGAGCTGCACGGCGGCGTCGCCGCTCGAGCTGGCCAGCGGACCGTCGGCCAGCGCACGCGGAACGAAGTCCTCCATGAACTCGCGGGGTGAGATCGGTTCACGCGGAAAGTCGGCCATCTATGCTGCCTCCAGGAGCCCCTCGGACGGGCGCTGGCGGCAGTCTAACGCACGCCCACAACACAACCCCTCAGTCGGCGTTGTGGCGCCCTGGGACCCAGGGCGGGACGATAAGCGGCAATATGCGCATGTTCTGCGCATCGGCGATCTGGCCCTGCGACGAACCGGACGGACTTCTCAGGCCAGAAGACGCGTATCATGGGGGGCGGTCGGATTGCGGGTGGGCGCCTCGACCGCTTGCTCTTCCGATCCCACCTCCGACCCCAATACGGCCTCAAACCCATGCTGATTCTGCTCGAGTACATGCTCCTTGCGTCGGACCGGACGATCTCGGCACCCGAGCGACAAGCAGCGTGACGATCTCACCCTTCCTGATCGTCGGCTGCCCGCGCTCGGGCAGCACGCTGCTGGCGTCGATGCTGAATCGGCATCCCGAGATCAGTGTCGTGCGCAACACGGACGTGATGTGGCTGCCGCTGCGGCGCGTCGTGCGCCATGGCCACCGCGCTATGGTCGACGCGTACATTCGGTCGCAGCGCGAACCGGATCTGCTGCTCGACCGCGAAAGGCTGCTGGGCCATTTCGGCAGCAAGAAGTGCGATCCGGGTCACCTGCTGCGGGCGCTGATGGAGGCCCAGGGCGAGCTGCAGGGCGCGACCGTGGTTGGCGAGAGCACGCCCGATCACCTCCACCACGTGCCCGACATCCTCGAGGCCATGCCCGACGCGCGCGTGCTCTGCATCGAGCGCGACGGTCGCGACGTCGCCCTCTCTCTGGTCAGGGCAGAGTCCACCCACGACTGGCTGCGCATACACTGTCATCGCTGGCTGGCCGCTATCGCCGACCAATGCAGCTTTGCGGAGCTCTATCCCGACCGATTCCGGATCGTGCGATTCGACGAATTGGTGGGTTCGCCGGCGCGCACCATGGCCGATATCGGAAAATTCCTCGGCGTGGATTGGAGCGGCATGGCCGCGAGAACCTCGATCCGAACGGCTCTGATCCCGGAGCCGGAAGCGGCCTGGAAGACGCAGGCACTGTCGGAGCCGGATGCGTCGCGTGCCGAGGCATGGCGACACGATGCCACGCCCCGACAGGTGGAGGTCATGCAGGGCATCCTGGGCGACGAGCTCCAGCGCTTCGACTACGCGATCTACGCAGACCTCCCGCCGGCAGCGTTGTCGGACCGCGTGCTCTCCGTGGCCGCGCGAGTTCTCTACACCGCCGCCTACCGGAGCGCGCGGCAGCGGCCACCGAAAGCCGCACAGGGGAACGTCCAAGGCAGAGCGCGGACGCCAGGCACCGAGCGCAACACGGTCTCCTAGATCCGCCGCCCAGAGAAGAGCGTGACCGCGCAGCGTCGAAGCTGGACACAGAGGGGCGAGTCGCCCCACCCAATGGGGGTCTTGCCGCCCGAGCGCTCTCAGGGATTCGCCTCGTGTGATGCATCACGCATGGAATCCGAGCCGCGGGAAGGGCAGACTGCGTGGTGCGGTTCGGATCTCACGCTGGATCGATTCTGAGGAGAACGCGGGATGGAAGCGGGACGTAGCAAGGCGGTGGCGGCATTCGACAACGAGCCGGACTTCGATGCGGAGTGCCCGCGCTGCAGCGCGAAGCTGGTGATGAAAATCGCACAACACGTCGAGGTGTTGGTGCAGCAGCCCGCACTGAAACGGATCCGGGGCGAGACCTTCTTCGACCCGTCGATCAAGAGCGAGGTCGAGCTGACGCAGGACCTGAAGGACACTTCGAGCGCGCTGCTTGCACAGCTCTCCAAGCTCGTGCGGCTGTTCGATGCGGAGCAGGTGCTTCCCAGTCAGCATCGCCACTAGCTCGAACGGCCGCGACGGCTACGTCACCAATG
>JAFDDH010000346.1 GCA_019310975.1 Deltaproteobacteria bacterium
AGGCTTCGCGACTCGCCCGACCGGTCCTGATAGCTGCGCACCCCCTTCTCCTTGGCGCGCTCCTGGAGCGCTCTTGCGAACAGGCAATGGAAATCCCAGTCCGACTTCGACTCGGCGATGGGCGGCACAGCGCGGGTGGTGACGTGGGCAAAGGGTGCGATGGGAGTTGTCCAGGGAATCGCGTCATCCTCGTAGTAGGCGGCGGCCGGAAGCACGATATCGCTGTGCATCGCTGTGAAGCTCATCCGAAAGTCCATCGTGACCACCAGGTCGAGCTTTGGCCAGAGCTCGTCAATGATGGTCTGGTAGGCCCGGTTTCGCCTCAGATAGTTTCCACCGACCTCGAAGAAGATCCTCGGCCGCTTGCGCACCGGGATCTGTCGCCCGTCCTCGTAGGCCTCGTCCAGGTACTCTCGTGTTTCTCGAGGCAGGAGTGGATCCCACCTCTTCGCCCCGCCCAAGAGCGATTCCTGGCCACCGTGCTCGTGTAGGAAGAGAATGCTCGAGGGCTGTCCCCCAGCGCTGTGGCGGCGGCGCATGAGCTCGTACATCACCGAATCCGGAGCGTATCCCTTCCACTTCATGCCGAGGACATCGGGCAGAGTGGGAAGCCCCGCCTCCAGCATCCCGAACTTTGGCGGCAGCTTGCCCGACCCCACGATCAGCCCCTCGTGGCCCGACAGCCAGAGATGCGGAAAGCCGTTGATGCCGCTGCCCTTCTTGCCAAACTGCCCCGCCAGGGCGAAGACCAGGAACTGCGCGCGTTCCATTTCGAGACCGTGGTAGAACTTCCCGAAATTCGACTGCGTGATGCAGGTTGCCGAGCGCGCCTTCGCCAATGCGCGGGCGAGCCACTCTACCGTGCTTGCCGCCACACCCGTGACCCGCTCCATCGCAGCCGGCGAGTAGTCGCGGAGCCGGTCGCGCAGGAGCGCGAAGACCGGCACGACCTGTACCTCTCCATCGCGGGTCGCGACCGTGTATTCCCCTTCCAAGGCCGGATCGAGGCCTTCGAGTGCGAGGCTCTCCCTGGGAGCGCCTCGTACCTCCCCCGTTGCGCGGTCGTAGACCAGGAAGCCCTCCTCGTCGCCTCCTGCTTCGAGATCACTCGCGCGCAGAAATCGCCGCGTATCCCGGCGCACCAGCAGCGGAAGATCCGTCTGCTCGGCAACGAAGCGCGCATCGTAGATGTCTTCCTCAACCATCACATGGGCCATCGAGAGACCCAGGGCTGCATCGCTCGCGATCTCGACGGGGATCCAGCGATCCGCGTGGATCGCCGAGGCGTTGTAGTCCGGTGTGATCGTGACCACCTGCGCACCGTGATAGCGCGCCTCGTTGATGAAGTGGACGGTCGGAATCTGGGTGTAGTTGGGATTCCCGCCCCAGATCAGGATCAGGTCCGAATGGAAGAGATCATCGGCCGAGCTGCAGAACGAGATCTTTCCGCAGGTGACGGCTGCGCCCGGATGGTGATCGCCGAACTCGGAATCCAGATCCAGAACGGGCGTGTCGAGCAACGCGTGGGTCCGCTGGACTCCGATATTCGATCCCCCGGATCCCTCGTCCCAGAGGATCGCCGAGGGTCCCTCCGTCGACAGGGCGTCGACGCAGTGGTCCGCGATTTCGCGGAGTGCCTCCTCCCAGGAGATCCGCTTCCATCTTCCAGCCCCCCGCTCACCGACTCGCTTGAGGGGATGCTGGAGGCGGCTGGCGTCGTACATGCGCTCGCTGAAACACGCGCCCTTCTGGCAACCGCGCGGATTGAAGTCCGGTACGTCCGCGCTGGTCTGCGGATAGGTGCCGGCCTGCTCCTCTCTCCATACGATGCCTTCCTTGACGTAGATATTGAAGTTGCAGCAGCGCTGGTACCAGCAGTTCCCGTGGTGGGTGCCCTTCGCGACGCGATCCCAGGTCCACGCTTCGCGATAGAGATCTCGCCAATCACGATAGGGTGCGATGTCGATGCCAGAGTCGATATCGACGGTCGCATCGCCCTCGGTGCTCTCCCGCCTACCCCCACAGCGAAGCTGGAGCAGCGATAGCACCAGGGTGCCTGCGGATCCCTCGATAAAGCGCCTGCGCGAAATTCCCGATGCACCGCTCATCGTTGGTGGACTTCTCCCCCTCGTGACTCAGTCGAGGTCGGCGTCGTAGAGCATGCGGCCGCGGTCCCCGTAGGCCCGCTGAAGCTGCTCCCTGATCCCAGGGAGGTGTGGCAACCCCATGCTGAGATCCTCCCCGCTCACGTCAGTGTTCTGGATCGCGCCCATGGCCGGCGCGAGATCGGCCCAATCCCGCGGCGGTCGCCACCCCGGGTGCGGTACGAGGCCGGTTCCGGTGCCGCCAAGCGGGTGCAGGGCGCGCCAATCGTGGATGCGCGCCGAGAGGTCTGCGACGACCTCGGGATTTTCCGCTGCGAGATCGTGCTCCTCGTTCGGGTCGTCGCGAATCCGGAAGAGGTAGTTGGTCAGGGTCAACTGCTCGAGCACGTGGTCTTCCTTCTGTACGAGCTTCCATTCATCGTGAATCACGGCGTGGAAGTAGATGTCTTCGATGGCGGTCTCGCAGGTGAAGAAGAGATCGTCATCGCGTTCGATCGGAGTCCCGCTGGTGAGCCCCTGCCAGACATCGCGGCCCTCGATCGGCTTGGCCGCTCCGACGGGCACGCCCGCGGCTGACGCCACGGTCGGAAAAATGTCCGCGACGGTCATCAGCTGGTCGCTCCGCGCTCCGGCCGGGAGCCGTTTCGGCCAGCGCGCCACGGCCAGCACCCGGATCCCACCCTCGAAGGTCTGGAGCTTCCAGCCGCGGAGCGGGGCGTTGCTGGATCCGTTTGCCACCGAGCCGCCGTTATCGCTGAAGAAGAGCACGAGCGTCTCGTCGGCGATGCCCTGCTCGTCGAGCGCGTCCAGCGTCCAGCCGATGGCCTGATCCAGGGCATCGATCATCGCGGCATTGATACGCCGGTCGAAGGGACGCTGGTTTGGCGTGTTCTCGGGGATGAAGTCGTATTTGGCGATCAGGTCTTTCGGTGCCTGCATCGGGTTGTGGGGCGCCAGGAAGGGAATGTAGAGGAAGAAGGGCTTGCTCTTGTCGCGGGCACGAATCCAGCGCACGGCTTCGTGTCCAGCCAGGGTGGTGGCGTACTCCCCCTCGTCTTCCCCCTTCAGACTCTTGCCGTTGCGTTGGAAGTCGTAGCCGCCCTGGATGGTGTGCTCGAAGAAGTCGACCGCGGTGAGCAGGTGTCCGTAGCTGTGATCGAAGCCGCGCGCGTTGGGTAGATGCTCGGGGAATGTGTGTCCCAGATGCCATTTGCCGATCATGGCCGTCTGGTAGCCGGCGTCCCGAAATGCCTCGGGCATGAAGCGCTCATCGAAAGCTACGCCGTGGTTGTGCCACGGCATCAAGGCGTGATAGATGATGCCGAGACGCATGGGATCGCGTCCCGTCATCAGCGCGGCACGAGTCGGTGAGCAGACCGGTGTTGCGTAGAAACGCTCGAGACGCGTTCCCTCTCGCGCCAGCCGATCGAGGGAGGGTGTTTCGATCGGGCTGCCCTTGTAGCCAACATCTGCCCAGCCCATGTCATCGGCGAGGAAGATGATGACGTTCGGTTGTTCAGCGGCGCGCGCTGCGCCTGCCAAGATCGGGCAAGCGACTGAGAGCGCGAGGCTCGCGGTGATGACGAGAAGTGACCCGCTGTGAATCATCGTCGGCTCTCCTCTTCTCCTCTG
>JAFDDH010000134.1 GCA_019310975.1 Deltaproteobacteria bacterium
GCCGGGTGCCGCCGGCAAGAGGACCTCCGGCGCTTCGATGCTCGACGCCCGGATCAGCGAGGTGCCGGCGGAGAGGTGCCAGCGCCCGGCCTGATCGACGGCCAGGAGCGAGACCTCGTAGCGATCGGGGTCGAGCGCCTGCAGGATGGAGGTCGCCGATGCGATGGAGACCTCGTGCTCCACCGAGCGCCCTCCGAAGAGCAGGCCAACGCGCAACTTGGCCATGAATCCCCTCCCCCTGTGAGGCAGCATAGCCGACCTATCGTGATGGTTCGTGACGCCGCGCGCCCCTGCGTGGTTCCCTGGGGCCAGCTTGACCCCCTCTCGGAGGGTCTCCTACCCTGCTCGAATGAGTTCCCTTGCCCCCGCTGTGGCCACCAAGCAGGCGGCGCTCTTCGAGCTTCTGCGCGAGGCCGGGCGGCTCGTCGTCGCCTACTCGGGGGGTGTGGACTCCAGCTATCTGGCCTGGGCGGCGCACCACGTGCTCGGCGCTGAGTGCTTGGCCGTGACCGCGGTCTCGCCCTCCTATCCCGAGAGCCATCGCGTGCTGGCGGAGAAGATCGTCGCCGACTTCGGGATCCCGCATCTCTTCGTCGAAACCCAGGAGATGCGGAGCGCCGACTACCGGCGCAACGCGCCGGACCGCTGCTACCACTGCAAGAGCGAGCTCTTCGAGCGCCTCGACAGATTGCTCGAGCAGCTCGACTTCGACGCCGTCGCATATGGGATCAATGCCGACGATGAGCGGGACTTCCGGCCGGGTCATCGCGCCGCCGCCGAGCATCGCGTGCTCTCCCCGCTGCTCGACGTCGAACTCTCGAAGTCCGAGGTGCGCACGCTCGCGCGCGAGGCCGGCCTGCCCTGCTGGAACCTGCCCGCCTCGGCCTGCCTGGCCTCGCGTCTGCCCTACGGGACCGAGGTGACGCTGGACCGGCTCGGACAGGTCGAGGTCGGTGAGGAGCGTCTGCGCGCCCTGGGCTATCGCCAGCTTCGCCTGCGCCATCACGGAGACACCGCGCGCATCGAGATCGATCCGAGCGAGCTCGCCGAGGGACTCAGCGCCGAGCGCATGCGTGCCATCACCGACGCCATCAAGCCGCTCGGCTTCCGCTGGGTATGCCTCGACCTCGAGGGCTATCGCATGGGCTCGCTCAATCAAGTGTCGCCGGATCTGCGCACCTCGGAGGCGCCCACCGAGGAAGGCTGATTGCGCCCGACCGGCGCACGCTCGGCTCGTGAACGCGAAGAGGAATCATGCTGCATGTGATCGAGTGTGCGGGCCATCCCCGTGACATGGGGGGCCTGCAGGGGCAGGCCTGCCGACAAGCCGTCGTCGAATGTGTCGAGCGAGGTCATCTCTCGCACCGACGCCATCCATGGCCTGCTCTATCCGCGTTTACCTCGGGTCGCGTGCGCGGAGGCGGCACCGCGCGTGAGATCATCCGGCACTACACACATCTCTCCGAGCGCATCGATGGGCTCGCACGCGGGGCGGGCGTGCCGACGGACTCTCTGCTCGAGCTGCACGCGTGCACGCTATCCGGTGCCTCCGGGACCGAGCGGCTCTTGCGGCCCGCGGTCGCACTGGCTGCGAGCGGGCTGGACGGCCATGCGGGCCCGACGCTCGTGCGGGGTCTGGCGGCCACGGGCGAGGCCGGCCCCGGCTGGATCCTGCGCCGCAGTGATCCCGAGGTCGGCTTTCGTTCCTTGGAAGTGACGTGGCCCTGGCTCGCCACCGCGGTGGCGGGCGTGAACGAGAGCGGTCTGGCGCTGGCCTGGGTGCCGGGAAGGGTCGCCGAAGCGGGCGAAGCCGGAGCGCCTCCCTTCATCTTGCTGATCCAGGAGTGCTTGCAACGCTTCGGCCACGCCGGCGCCGCGGCCGACTGGTGTCTGAGTCGACCGGCGTGCGGATCGGGCTCCATCGTGATCGCGGATGCGGCGGGCGAGGCGGTGCGCGTCGAAGCATCCCGGCGAGCTCGGCAGGCGCGGCGCGCGGATGCGCTGCCGCTGATCGTGGGTGAGCCGGCGCGGCTCGTCGAGTCGCTGGAGGAGAGTGCCAGGCACGAGAGCCTGCTCGACGTGAAGGCGCTGGCGGCGGGTGGCGGGGCCGCTCCGCCCGAGGCATTCGTACGCCTCAGCTGCACCGGGCACAGCCTCCAGTTGCGACGCCTATCGGCGCCCTTGGAGGAGGTCCTGCTCGAGATCTAAGGCCCGTCGGTTCGATTCGAAGCGCTTCGTCTGGCCGCGTGCCGGGCGCCGGTCGATGTCGACGGCCGGTCACACCTCCCCGGGTCTGGGCGCGGCTGTCTGCCCCATTCCACCGGGACGCCCGGAGGGGCGTTCTGATCCATGGCCCCGTGCCGCTCGAAGACAGCATCTGTACGATGGTCCAGCGGGTCGTCGGAGAGCGCTGCGCCCTCGCGGCTTCGTCCGGCTTGATCAACGCCGCGCTGGATATCGGCCGCAAGCGCCTTCTCGCCACCCAGACTCTCGACCCTCTGCCGCAGCTCCTCCTGGACTGCAACACTTCGTACCATGCGCAGGGCCCGTCGTTTCGGCACATTCGTGTCCGCGGTGGGCCCTTCCGTCGCGAGGGCAGGTGCGGAACAGAAGGGAGCCAGGGGGTCGCCATGGCGGAGCTCGCCAAGGACATCATGCAGACTCGGGTCATCACGGTCGGAATCGACGACCCGCTCTCGAGTGTTCTCAGGCTCTTCTTCGACGAGGAGATTAGCGGCGCGCCGGTCGTGAACGACCGTGGCGAGGTCGTCGGCGTGATTACGATCCGTGATCTGCTGCGCGATGAGCGCGACGAACGAGACGAGGCCGATGCGAATCTCGGCTACTTCCGCGACGACATCAGCGTGACGCAGGAGACGTTGCGTGAAGGAGCGCAGAGCTTTGCGGATCGCCTCTCCCGGCGCACCGCGCACGACGTGATGACCGGGATGGTGATCACCGTAGAGCCGGACTCGACCATCGCCGAGGTCGTGGCGAAGGTCATTGAAAACCGCATCCACCGGGTGCTTGTCACGGAGCCACAGGAGGCCGGGTGCGGTCTGGTCGGCATTATCTCGCTCTTCGACCTGGTCGGCCTGCTCGCTTGATCACGCGCGCGGTGTGTGGCGCCGGGGCGTGTGCTGGGGTTCTCGATTGGAGTCGATCCACATGAGTATCGCCTTCTCCTCGGTCTGCATGTCCCGCTCGAGCCAGCGAATCAGACTGAGCAGATGCTCCGCTAGGGCAGTCCCGTCGCCGTCGTCGGCGCCCTCGAGGGCGATCAGTGAATCGGCGAGCTTGGCTCGCTGTCCCCGATGCTCCTCGAAGAGCTGGTCCGCACCATCTGCCGCTGCGGTGTTCACGCTACGCAGGAGGGGGGCGAGCTTCGCCTCCTCCCACTGCATGTGCTTGATCAGGCAGAACTGCATGTCCCTGCCTTTGAGTCGCATCGCCTCGGTGAGCTCGGAGTCGCCGCGCAGGACCTGGCAGGCCAGCGAGCGGAGCACCGAGGCCTTGCCGCGCAGGTGTGCGTGGTCTTCGAGGAATTTTGCTCGGATCTCGTCGGGCGTCATGGCTCTTCCTGGATTCTTCAAGCACCGGAAGCTTGCATTCCACGTGCCAGCGCTCGGATCCGTGTGTTTCGAGCGAGAGCGGCCGGCGTGGGGCAGGGGGTCACGTAGGGGTGGGCCGGGTGCATCACAGCAGGTCTTGCCGTGCCCTGGAGGGACGCCAACAATCTTGCGGTCATGACGGAATTTCCCTTCAAGCAGCAGCTCGCCTTTTTCGGCATCGAGCCGGAAGATCTCGAGCTGCTGGCGACGCTCCGCGAGCCCATCGAGGCCGCCGCCGATGATGTGGTGGACGAGTTCTACCGCCACCTGCTGCAATATCCGTCGACGCAGAATCTGCTGCGAAGCGAAGACCTGCGCCAGAGCCTGTTGGTCAAGCAGCGCGCCTATCTACTCAGCCTGACGGGTCCCGTGATCGATCAGGACTACGTCGATGGACGCATGGCGATCGGTGCCACCCACGAGCGGATCGGCCTCGACACTCATTGGTATCTGGGCGCTTACGCACTCTACTTTCGGCTGCTGCTGCCGATCGTTCGCGAGGCGATGCGCGGCCGTGGCGCGGCCGACGAGGAGCGAGCCGTTGCAGCGCTCTCGAAGCGGCTCTTGTTCGATGCACAACTCGCGATTCGGCAGTACGTCGAGCGCCGCGAGGAGGATCTGCGTCACCTGAATCGCGAACTCACTGCGGCCAGCCGGGCGCTGTCGCGCGAGGTTGGCGAGACCAAGAGCAGCCTCGAAATCAGCCAGGCTCGCGCGCAAGCCGCCGAGCGGCTGGCCTCCGTAGCGACGTTGGTGACCGGCCTGGCACACGAGATCGGAACCCCGATGGGGGTGCTTCGCGGCCACGCCGAGTCGCTCGAGTCCGCGGTCGAGGGCGATCGCGCAAGGTGGCGCCTGCAGATGATTCTGGAGCAGATCGACCGCATTACGACCATCATCCACTCGCTCCTGAATATCGCGCGGCCGCGCGAGTCATTGCGCATGCCCGTGGCCTTTGATGAGCTGGTCGCGACCTCGATTGGCTTTCTGGCCGAAAAGCTCAAGCGTCGCAGCGTGTGCGTGGAGACGCAGCTGGCGCCGGGCGTGAAGGTCCAGGGCGACCCCGAGAAGCTGCAGCAAGTGCTCCTGAACCTCTTCCTCAACGCCATCGACGCGATGCCAGATGGTGGTGTGCTGCGGGTGGAGGTGGCCCTTCCGGAGGGCGAGCAGGTCCGCATGCGGATCGCGGACACCGGAACGGGGATCCTCCCGGACGCCATGGCCTATGTGTTCGACCCCTTCTTTACGACCAAGGCTGCCGGTCACGGCAGCGGGCTCGGTCTCGTCGTCGTGAAGGGCATCATCGAGGAGCACGGCGGCGAAATCTCGGTCGTGAGCGAGGCGGGCGAGGGAACTTGCTTCACGGTTTGCCTCCCCGCCGGGACCGTCGAAGATGAGGCTTGATTCTCTGATCCAGAACGAGTAAATATGCCTCATAATGTCACTATATCGTGGCAAAACGTCTCAGAATCCCGAGTGAGAGTGTCCTCAGTGCTGCTGGAAGCTGGCACGCAAACTGCTCCAAGAATCAGGTATGGAACGAAGCAAGCGATCCGTATTGGTTGTGGACGATGACAAGGCGATGCGTGACATGGTCGTTGCCATGCTCGAGGACCAAGGGCATGACGCGGAGGGCTCGGCCAGCGCCGACGCTGCCGTGGAGCGCCTCCGAGGTTACGACTTCGATGCCGTGATCTCAGATATCCGCATGCCGGGCCGCTCGGGCATCGAGATGCTTGGAGAGATCCGTCAGATCCGTCCGGATACGCCGGTCATCATGATGACCGCCTTCGGGAGCATCGACTCGGCCGTCGAGGCGATGCAGGCAGGTGCCTTCGACTACGTGACCAAGCCCTTCAAGCACGACGCGGTCCTCGTCAGCCTGCAGCGCGCGTTCGAGCACCGCAATCTCGAGGAGGAAAACCGCCGCCTGAGGCGCGCCGTCGATCGCACCGGCTCCTTCGGCGATTTGATCGGGTCGAGCGTTGCGATGCGCGAGATCTTCGCGCTGATCCGAAAGGTGGCCGATCGACGCGTGAATGTATTGGTCACCGGCGAGAGCGGGACCGGCAAGGAGCTCGTGGCGCGCACACTCCACTATGCGGGTGCGCGCTCGGACAATCCTTTCGTTCCGATCAACTGCACGGCCCTGCCCGAGGGCCTGATGGAGAGTGAGCTCTTCGGTCACGTACGCGGTGCGTTTACCGGCGCCGTGACATCCAAGCGTGGGCTATTCGAGGAGGCGGACGGCGGTACGCTCTTTCTGGACGAGATCGGCGACATGAGCCCCGGACTGCAGAGCAAGCTGCTGCGCGTATTGCAGGATGGAGAAATTCGACCCGTCGGCGGCAATACGAGCAAGCCCGTGAATGTGCGCATCATCGCCGCGACCAACCGGGACCTCACGAAGGACCTCGAAAGCGGACGCTTCCGAAAGGATCTCTACTACCGCCTGAACGTCATTCCGATCGAGATCCCGCCCTTGCGCGATCGACGCGATGACATCCCCGCACTCGCTGAGGCCTTTCTGATCAAGCACGGTGAGGGCCGCAACTATCGGCTGAGCGGGGACGGGATGGAGAGGCTTTGCGGCTATCACTGGCCCGGCAATGCACGCGAGCTCGAGAACGCGATCGAGCGAGCCGTGGCGCTCTCCGAGGAGGGGGAGTTGCGCGCGGAGGACATCCCGCTTCCGCAGGACGGCCGAGCAAGCGACACCCACCGCGGGCTGGACGATTTCCTCAGTCAGGCGCTCGCCCAGAAGCTGACACTCAGCGAGCTCGGTGACCGCTATACGGCCCGCGTGCTCGAGTGCACCAGTGGCAACAAGGCGCGCGCCGCGAAGATCCTCGGCATCAATCGACGCACTCTCTATCGCCGCGGCTTTGGTGGCGAGCTCAACGGAAGTGACGTGGAGCGGCACGCCGAGCACTGAGCGGACGGGACGAAGATGACCACGGAAGGCCGATCGAGCGGCGCGGGATCCTTCGAGGAGCCGCACGCACTTGGCCATGACCAATTTCTCGACGAAGTCCACTCGTTCGAATTCTGGTTCCAGGCCGTGGAGGGTTATCTCTCCGGCCGTCCCTATGGACACTCCGTCGGCGGCGACGACGACGCGCCGGAGTCGGATTCTGCGCGGGATGCGCTGATCACGACGCTCTGCAACTACTGCATCGGTGAGACCGCGGCCCTGGAAGCATCGAGTGGGATGATCGGTTTCGCGCCCAATCGGCACGCGAAGATCTTCCTTGCCACCCAGGTCGTCGACGAGGCTCGACATCTCGAAGTCTTGATGCGCCGGCTCGCGGATCTCGGCGTCAAGGATGCCGAGACCGAGATCGAGCGCCGGGCGAACCCGGCACTGCGTCACTTCAAGAAGCGGCTGCTGCAGCTCGTCGATGGCAAGGACTGGGAGGCGGCGGTCTTTGCGCAGAACGTGATCCTCGAGGCGATGGAGTTCACGGTCTTCCAGGCCCACGCCGAGCGTACCGATCCGATCACACGCGAGGTGCTCGAAGGCATCATCAAGGACGAGCGCCGCCACATGGGCTTCGGCGAGAATGATCTCGGGCGGCGGCTGATCGCGGCGCCGCATATTCGCGCACGCCTCGCCGAGGTGCGACGTGAGCTCGATCCCCTTGTGCTCGATACCTTCGAGCACACGCTGGAGCAGGTCGGAGTCCCGATGGATCAGCGCCCCGAGCTCGGGCGACGCTATCTCGCCTCGGTAACGCGGCTGGGCTTCGACGAATGAGTGATCCCCTGACGGAGTTCCTTCCCGGCGAAGCGCGCGAGCCCGCCGGGCCCCGCCAGCGCTTCGTTCTCGACGACTCGGGCTTCGACGAGGTGCCCAAGAAGTACCGCCGCTTCTACCGCAAGTGGGACGGACCCGCGGACGTGCTCGCGTCCAACGAGGTGCTGTGTCCGGTCTGCAAGGTGGTCATCCGCTCCACACGCGAGCTGCGGGTAGGCGATCGCGTCTACTGCATGCCCTGTATGTCCCGCTTGATTGTCATGCGCGGGGCGGGTGGTAGACTGGAAGCTCGGGTCGCGTACGGCTGATCGCGCGAGCTCGCAGACTCGCACGCTCACACGCTCACACGAAGGACAAGCCCGTGGCTGGTACCAGCGGGCGGAGAGTTGAAAGACGAAAGACGGGAGAGCACGCATCGATGGCCCTCTACGATCGAATCGTAATCGCCGTGGACTTCTCGGAGCACTCCGCCAAGGCCGCAAAATCGGGCGTGGAGCTGGCCAAGCAATTCGGCGCCGAGGTGCATGTAGTTCACGCATTCGAGATCCCGATACCGGTACTGACGCCCTACGAGGTGGCCCTGCCCGACAACTTCGTAGGAGATGCGCGTGGCGCGGCCCAGCGTGAGCTCGATGCGGTGGAGAAGCAGGTGGCCGAGGCGGGTGTGAAGGTCAAGGCGCACCTGCGCGACGGCCCGCCGGACGTGGCCATCGACAAGTTGGCCAAGGAGGTCGATGCAGATCTGATCGTGATGGCCACGCGCGGCAATACCGGGCTCAAGCACGTCCTTCTCGGCAGCGTGGCCGAACGGACCCTGCGTCACGCGCCGTGCCCGGTGCTGACCATCAAATAGGTCGCGCTGAAAGACTTGCAGCAGGTCGACCAATACGTCGCGCGCCGCGCCCTCCTCATCCTGCTCGGCCTCAGCTGCGTGACGATCTTCGGTACGCTCGGGTATAGGGTGATCGAGGGCTGGAGCTTCTCCGACGCCTTCTACATGACCACCATCACGATCTCGACGGTGTGATTCGGCGAGGGGCAACCCCTCAGCTCTGAGGGACAGCTCTGGTCGCTCTGATCATAATCGGCGTCTGGCCCGGGCCGGTCCCAGAGCGCGTGATCCTGCCCGGCGACATGATCGTCGTGGTCGGCCAGCGCGAGAATCTGCTCGAGCTCGCGGGACGGGCGTCGTCCGTCGCGCGCTGAACCCCTACCAGCGAGGCAGCCAGTCCGCCGCTCGCGAGAGCAAGGGGTAGGGTCGGGGTCGCTCACGGGCCATCTCGTCGAGTGATTCCTGCATGACGCCGGTCACCTCGTCGTAGCAGGCCTGCAGGATCTCGGGGTCGTCCGCGTCCTCGGGATCGATGTGCCGCCAGTCGATCGGTTCGGCGAGGCTGACCGTCCTCTTGGCGGGCAGCGGAATCGAGGGAATGAAGGCCGGCGTGACCCCAAGCGGGAAATTCCAGATGAAGGGGAAAACCTTCACCCGCAGCCGGTCCAGACCGATGCGCCTCGCGAATCGCCGTCCGCGCGTGAGAACTACGGTGCTCTCGTGGGCGCCGTGGATCGTCATCGGCACGATCCGGACGCCCGCGCGCAACGCGAGCTCCACGAATCCCATGCGTCCGCCGAACTGGATCTGATTGCGCTCCGTCCACGGCCGGAAGACCTCGTAATCACCGCCTGGAAAGACGATCAGGCTGGCGCCCTTGTCCAGCGCCCGACGCGCGTTGGCCTGGCTCGCGGGCAGACAGCCCAAGCGGCGCAGCAGGGAGCCGATGCCGGGGGCGAAGAGCAGGTCGTAGGTGAGCCCGTAGATGGGCGCGGCTGCGCCACGCTCCTCGATCCAGCGAAGCATCAGTGACACGGGGTCCAGAGTCATCATGCCGCCGGAGTGGTTGCCGACGAAGAGCACCGGCTCTCCCTCGGGTATGTTCTCCCAGCCACGCAGCTCGGTCCCGAAATAGCCGTCGAGGGCGCGCAGCAGCGGCAGACTGGCTGCGACAAAGTCTGGATCGCGCTGGAAGTCATCCCAGTCGTTCTCTGGGGAGACTGTGTCGCCCACGCGGTCGATCACCGGCTCGAGCAGCTCGTGCGACGCATCACCCGGCACTGTGGGTACCGATTCGTCGGCGCTCTGCAGCCTGTTCATCGGGGCGTTCCTCGTTGCATTGGGGGGGGGGCGCGTTCGGGCGGCAGAGCATCGTGCTCGGCTTTCGAATTGCAAGGCGGATCTCGCCAATTCCGTCACAATATCCAGGACTCGAGAAGTGCAACTGTCGTTCCACGCCGACGCCCGCCCAGTGGAGGCTCGTGGCTGCGAGTGTGGTGTGATGTGACATCCCGAGGCGGGAAGCCACGTATGGGGGAGCCCGATGCCAGCCACGGGCGGCCGGCTTCGCCCTCGGCGTGGCACGCCGCGTGCAAGACTCATCTACACACGAGCCCGATTGCGCCAACGGTCCACCACGCGGGGGTCTGCGGGAGACCGACACCGCTGGATGTGATTTTATAGGGCCACCGGTCGCCGATCCGCCGTCAAGCCATGACTCGACCTCTCGGTGGGGCGGATCGATCCGGTGGCCCTTTCACGTCTGTCCGCGCCCTGAAGGCGCGCCACGCGATCCCGCGATCCGTCTCCTGCGTGCAGCACACGACACGCGCGAGCGTGGGGGCCCCGATCTCATCTTTTGCTCTCCCGTGCGGTCGATTCATCGATAGTATGTAAACCGCCACAAACGAGGGCGCGTATGGCGCGATCGGTCAACGTGGAGGCGGGGATGACGGCTGCGGCGCGTGCCGTCGCCGTGCCCTTCACACTCGGAATGCGCTGGGCACGTCACGGTCTGGGCGCGCGCAGCGATGAGCTGCCGCCGGTGCGCTGGACGCTCGGGCTCGTCTCGAAGGTCGTGCTCGACGACATCTTCTTCATATCCGAGCTGGCGTCCGCGACCTTCGTGTCGCTCGGCCATCGCCACCGCCTGGCCTCGGAGATCGAGGGCTGCCTCGAGCTCTATGCCGATCGCGGCTGGCTGCAGGACCCGGCCAGCTATCACCAGGCGCCTCCGCCGCTCAGCGACGTGAGCTACGAGGACGTGAGCACCGCCTTCAAGAACCACTCCCATCAGCGGATCGCTTTCGAGAGCGGCTACGAGCCGCATGTGGATGAGCCCGGCCGCGAGCGCTGGCTCGGTTGGGAGGCCAATCGCACTGGCCACGCGTGGCTCTTCGAGCATCCCGGTGAGCCGCGTCCCTGGGTGGTCTGCGTGCCCGGCTATCGAATGGGCCGCCCGCTGATCGATAAGGTCGGCTTCCGCGTGAAGTGGCTGCACCGAGAGCTCGGGCTGAACGTCGCGATTCCCGTCATGCCGCTGCACGGACCACGAAACGTGGGGCGGCGCAATGGCGATCACTTTCTCTCTGGGGACTTCGTCGACACGGTCCATGCGCAGAGCCAGGCGGTCTGGGACACCCGTCGGCTGATGGGTTGGCTGCGTGGGCGCGGTGCGCCCGACATTGCCGTCTACGGCGTGAGCCTGGGCGGCTACACGGCCGCCTTGCTCAGTAGTCTCGACAGTGATCTGGATCTCAGCATCATCGGCATCCCCGCCACGGACTTCGTCGCGCTGCTCGAATCGCATATGCCCGACTTCGCGGTGAGCTGGGCCGGGCGTCTCGGCCTTCCCTTTGATTCGCTACGACAGCTGCTGAAGGTAATCTCCCCGCTCGCCATGCCACCCGTGGTGCCCCACGATCGCCGCTTCCTCTACGCCGCCAGCGTGGACGGTCTCGCTGCCCCCACTCAAGCGCGTGAGCTGTGGAGGCATTGGGGGCGTCCGCGCCTCGACTGGTATGAGGGGAGCCACGTCTCCTTTTTGTGGGAGAAGAAGGTCGAGCGCTTGGTGGCCGACGCCCTTTCGGCGGCCGGCATGATCGCGCCGGACGCGTTCGCTGCTCGAGGTCGAGCTCGCTCGATGCTGACTCGGTGACGGCAGGGTCAACGCTTGGCGCGATGCTGGACGCCCCTCTGCTCCGAAATTCCGACCGGCTGGCGGCCCAGGAAGCGGCCCAGGATCTGCTGGATGACGACGTCTGGCTGCTCGACCCGTACGATGCGCGGATCGACGTCGCGATTCCACACGTAGAGGATGCGCTGGAAATCCTCGGATAAATAGGGGATCAATGCGTTCGCGAAGGAGTCGCGGAACATGATTGCGCGCGGCAGCGCGTCGTCGTCCACCCCGTGGGCGATTGGGGCCAGGGTGCGCACGCGCTCCGCGTAGGTGGCGCGGTGCTCCGGCTTGATGCGTGAGCGCGGGTCGACGGGCGTCGCTGACAGCACCTCCTCGTGCTGGATTGCAGCCCGTCCAACGATGCGCGCCAGACCCATGCCCGGCTCATCGCGGCGGCTGCGCTCCACGCCGATCGGCTCGACGTCGGCCAGCGCCGGCACGAGTGATCGCAGCCGCTCGTGGATCGCGCGATAGGCCGCGTAGGCGCCCAGCTCGTTCCAATGCGAGTCGGTGCGGTGGTAGACGCGGTCCTGCTCCTTGGCGGCGAGCAGGGCCTCGCGCAGGTCCAAGACCTCGACGTCGGAGTGCAGCGCGAGGTAGTCGGCGAGCTGGTCGAGTGGATGCACTTCGCTTATGCGCGGTAGCCCGTCGGGCATGTACTCCGGATACATCAGATGCTTGTCCGGCACGAGTACGAGCAGGAAGGCGGCTCCGCGTTCGTTCAGCCAGTCGCGCCGCTCCTCGAGGATCCGCGTCCAGGTGTCGAGCTCGGCCTGCGTAAGCGGTGCGATTCCTCGGTAATGGGCGATGGCGTTGGGGTCGCCGAAGAAGAGCCAACCGCGCTTTCCGATCACCAGCTTCTCGGTGGGTGAGACGCCGAAGACTCCGACGTCGATCAACGCCTGATGGCGGATGAGCGCACTGCGCAATCCGAGGTGGTCGTCGTAGTAGGTTTCCAACCGACGTGGAAAGCTCGCCCAGTCCGGGCCGAACGAGGGCAAGGGGGCGAGGAAGCGTTGTTCGGTCTCAGAGATCTCGGTGTGGCCGATGAACGTGCTCGTGATCAGCGGTAGCCAGAGCGTGAGCAGGAAGAGAGCCACAGTCGTCACGTTCGCCCATCGCGGCTCCGCTCGCGGGCTGTCTCGGATGTCGGTCTGTGCTGATTCCATCACGACCGCTCAGAATCGGAAATAGATGAAGGGGTTGTGGGTGCCCGCCGCCAATGACATGGCACAGAGCAGCAGCACCAGCTGAAGGCTCACGATGCGCGCACCAGCAAAGGGAGTTGGATGACGGCTGGCGGTCTCGCGGAATCGCGCCGCGAGCCAGGCCGGAAGAGCAGTCGTCGACAGCGCCGCGCCAGCCAGAGTGCAGCCCACCTTCGCGTTCCAATAGAGTGCCACTGGGTGGAAGCTCGGATCGCCCTCGCCCCCTCCCACCATCGCGCTGAGAAAGGCGATCGCGTGTGCCAGATCGTCCGAGCGGAAGAACACCCAGCCGACCATCGCGACGCTCAGCACGTAGAGGCTCTGCACCCTGCGCGGGGCCGCTCGGATCCAGTCTCCAGCGCGCGTCCGTTCGACGATCAGGAATGCACCGTGTATCAGCCCCCAGACGACGAAGGTCCAGCTCGCACCATGCCAGAGGCCACAGAGCAGAAATATGATCAGGAGATTCGCGTAGGTGCGGCCGAGTCCGCCGCGGTTTCCGCGCAGCGGGATGTAGACGTAGTCGCGGAAGAAGCTCGAGAGCGTCATATGCCAGCGGCGCCAGAACTCGCGCATGGAGCGCGAGCGATAGGGCCAGTTGAAGTTCTCGGGGAATCGGAAGCCGAAGCAGCGTCCCAAGCCGATCGCCATGTCGGAGTAGCCGGAAAAGTCGAAGTAGATCTGGAATGTGAAGCAGGTCAGGCCCAACCACGCGGTGGCGGGCTCGAGCTGGTCGGGCGGAATGGCGAAGATGCGATCGGCGGGCAGCGCAAGAGTATTGGCCACCAGCACCTTCTTGCCGAGCCCGAGGATGAAGCGCCGCACGCCCTCGTTCAGATCTTCCAGTGAAGCATGGCGGTGTACGAGCTGTGCGGCCACCTGCCGGTAGCGAACGATGGGACCGGCGATGAGCTGGGGGAAGAGTGCGATGTAGAGCGCCACCCGGAACGGGCTTCGCTCCAAGGGAGCCTCGCCGCGATGGACATCCACCAGGTAGGTGATGGCCTGGAACGTGAAGAAGGAGATTCCGATCGGCAGGTGGATTGGATCCAGTCTGGTAGGCGCCGCGCCAAAGATGGAGAGGACTTCATTCAGGTTGTCAGAAAGGAAGTTCGCGTACTTGAAGACGCCCAGGAGCAGGAGGTTGGCGCCCAGCGCTGCGGCGAGGATCAGCCGCTCGGATGCCCGGTTCCTGCGCGCATCGATCCAGAGCCCGAATGCCCAATTCAGCCCGATCGAAGCCAGCACGATCAGCACGTAGCCGGCCTCGCCCCAGGCGTAGAAGAGCAGGGAGGCGAGAAGGAGCAGCGCGTTTCGTGAGCGCATTCCCGGCAGCGCCCAGTAGAGGCAGAGGACGACCGGCAGGAAGGCGAAGAGGAAGATGGTCGAGCTGAACAGCATTCTGGGCTCTCGAACATTCCCTGGGCCGCATGCCATCAACGGCCGGTGGTGGAGAGAGGCTGGAGCGAGCTTACCGGACGTCCGAATTCGCCCGCCAGCGTCCGATCTCTTCTCGCGTCTGCTTCGCGAGCCAAAGGAGCGCGGTCACGAAAAAGAAGACGACGGCCACGTTGCGCGCAAGTAGGATCGGCATCGGCCAGTCGGGCAGGGCAATGAAGCGCCACTCGCCGCGCATCAGCCAGTCACCACAGAGCCACGCATAGAGTCCGTACACATAGGCCGTCGCGACTAGAGTCGCGCTGATCGCAAAGGGCAGCCCGCACACGAGCCAGAAGGGCAGTGACCAGGCGAGGTATTGAAATGCCCAGAAGTTCGACAATCCATAGAGGATCACGTAGACACCAGCAATTCCCATTGCCAGATCCTCGGGCGTGCGTCGCCCACGTCTCATCCAGCTCCAGGCCACGATGGGGACCAGGCAAACGAGCGTATTCCACGCGTACCAGGCTGATGTAAAGGCGCGAATGACCTCGTGCGGGCCGTCGGATAGTGAGCGAAACGCCGGGTAGAAGACCTGCATTCCCCAGATCGGCGTGCCGCCAGGGGTGCGAATCAGGAGCCCGGGGTAGAGGAAGACTGCGCGCACGATGACCTCGCTGTCCTGCACGAGCCAGGGCAGGTAGCCCACGAGAGCTGTCGCCGTGGTCGTGACCACGAGCTGCATCCGCGCGCGCCAGCTCGGAAGTGCCATGAAGAGGAGCGGCGCCACGAGTATGCCCGGGATCTTGACCCAGAGGCCCAGGCCGAGGGCGAAGCCACATGCGATCGCATGCTCTCGGCTGGCGAAGAGCGCCGCTGCAACGAGGAAGAAGGCCACCGCGGAGTCCGTATTGCCGTGGTGGGCGGAATACACGATGGCGAGCGGGGAGAGCCAGTAGAGCGCGCCGATGACGAAGCGGCCTCGGCGCAGCGACTCGTTGCGCGCCCCGGCGAGCCACGTGACCAGCAGCAGTGCGGTCCCGGCATCGAGCAGCGCAAAGGGTGCGCGTAGCAGGAAGGCGAAGGAGAACGGGGTCGTCTGGGCGAGATTCCACAGCCCGGTTACGAGCAGACCCGATAGCGGGGGGTGATTGAACGTGAACCGGCCGCCGTGGTAGTAGGCGATCAGGCCGCGCTCGGCGATCTCCTGCGCGTGTCCGTCCCATACCACCACATCGAGTGTGCCCGGGGTGAACACCGCAAAGTGCACGCGCAACGCGAAGCCGACCAGCGCGGCCGCCCAGAGCCAGCGGCCCGGCTCCCGCAGTGAGCGAAAGGGGCCATCGAGTGAGTGGAGGTCTGTCCGCCAGGTCATGGGCGCGCTGCCGGATCCTTCCGGCGGTCGAATGATAGTATAGACGTGGGGGGCGGAGGAAGGTGGAGCGACGACAACTATTCATCGCGATCGCTGCGGCCGCCCTGATTCTCGTCGGCATGAGCCTGCCCGCTCTCCAGCGCAATGTCATCGTCGACTCCGATCTTGGCAACCTGCACCTCCCGTTGCGGCACTTCTATGCCGAGAGCCTCGCAGCGGGGGACGACTTCGATTGGTTCCCCTTCCAGTTCAATGGCTACTACCTGCATGGTGAGGGCCAGGCGGTTCTCTACCACCCACTCAACCGACTCTCCTACGGCCTGCTCCCTCTGGACATCGCGTTCAACCTGGAGCTCCTACGGAACTACATCTTCCTTCTGGTCGGCGGCTACCTGCTCTTCCGGCGCTACGCAATCCGGCGAGATGCGAGCGTCTTCGGTGCGACTCTTTTCGCCTTCTGTGCGTTCAACACGATGCACTTCATGCACATGAATCTTGTTGCGGAGGTCGCCCATCTGCCCTTTGGGCTGCTCTTCATCGACATTGCGCTTCGCGGGGAGTCACGAAACGTGAGGGCCGGGGCGGCATTGGCTCTCTCGCTCACGACGGCCTCCCAGCTGTTCTTTGGGCACCCGCAGACGGTCTGGCTCTGCCTGGTCGCCGAGGCTTTCCACGCCCTGGCCACTGCTCGAATCGCATCGGCGTGGCGCCGCTTGCCCTGGCTCGCCTTCGCCCAGCTCCTCGCACCCCTGATCGCAGCGGTGCAGCTCCTTCCGCAGTGGGAGTCGTTGCAGCTCTCCGAACGCGCCAGAGTCGATTCGCAATTTGCGTACGCGCTGACATTGCATCCGGCGAACCTCGCCCAGCTCGTGTCGCCACTGCTCTTTTCCGATCGTTCCGTTGGAAGCGGTGCGCCCGACGGCACCGAGTATGCGCTCTACAGCGGTGCGGCTCTGCCGGTACTCGTCACCTGGCTCTGGATCCGACGTCGTGCTTGGGGTGCTGCACGTGCTGCCATCTGGACGATGTTTTTTGGTGCGGTGCTCTCGATCTTCCTGGCGCTGGGCAGCCAGGGCCTCGTCTATCGATTGTTCGCGTCGATTCCCGTGCTGGATCACTTTCGCGCACCGGCACGCTATCTGGTCCTCTTTCAATTGGCGGCGGCGGGATTGGGCGCGCTCGCGTACGCGGATCTCGCGCGCGTTTGCGCGGGCGAAGCGATCAGGGTGTGGCGCCATCTGCTGCCGCTCCTGGTTCCGGCGGGTCTGGCTGTGGCGATTCCGCTCTTCTTTCACGGCGTGGCGGCAGCGCCCTTCGCGGATCAGGTCTCTTCCGCGCCACGATTGCTCGCGGGATCCGTCCTCGTCCTGGCCGCCGTGACGGCCGTGGCGCTCGCAGCAAGGGGGCAGCGGATCGCACTCTCATTGCTCGTGGTGCTGACGGCGGCTGATCTGGGTGGGTACGCGCTCACGCATATGCGGCGAACCGAGCCCGTCTCTCTCGAGCGCTTCATCCACCGCCGCCACGTGCCCGACTGGACGGTCTCGTATCGGCTGCATTGGGGCCCGCCCGCGTTGACGATGCGGGGTGTCAGGCTCGTCAATGGCTATGCGGGGCTCGTGCCGAGTCGGCGCCTGCCCACCGATCGATTCGCGCTGCCAGAACGACCGTCGGCCGCGCTCCTGAACTCTCTTCGGGTCTCGAACGCGGGCGCCTTTGCGGCGAAGCCGATCGAGGGCCGGCTGTCCCGCTTTCGGATGCTCTCCCAGGCGAGTGTGACGCACGATCTTGCACGACAGATGGGTAGCGTGGACGTCTCTTCCACGGCTCTCGTCGAGCGACCACTCGGGCTCGTGGCCGGCGAGCCGGGCCGGGTGCTCGTGCTTGCAGATCGCCCCGGCCAGATCCGGCTCGAGACGAGCGCGAGCACACGTCAGCTGCTGACGGTATCCGAGAGCTGGCACCCGGGATGGAGGGTACGCGTGGACGGCCGCGATGCATCGCTAGAGCGGGTCTACGGCGACTTCATGGGATGTGTGACGCCCGCCGGTGTGCACGAGGTCGTGCTCTCGTTCGAGCCCGAGAGCTTGCGCCTCGGCCGGCGGATCAGTCGACTGGGTCTGGTACTCCTCCTGCCCCTCTATCTGGCGATGCTGTGGCCGTGGTCCTCCTTGCGGCGCCAGACCGCGTAGCGACCGAAGCGCGCATCGACCCGGTAGTGTCGGGTGATCACCCGCCCGGCCTCGGGAAGCAGTGCCAGCAGCCGCATCGCCGAGGGATCATCGGAAATCACGACAGTCACATCCGTGGCCGTCTCGAGGCGCCGCGCGATCTCCTCGTCGCCAAGTCGGTGGACCTCGCTCTGCGGGATCATCCCCGAGGCCGCCGAGTAGAGCAGGAACTCGCGCTCCGGGACCAGATGGAGCCGGTCGCTGGCGAAGTAGATCATCAGCTCGTTGCCGATCAAGAGGACGCGCGTCTCCGGCCCGTCGGTGGCTTTTAGATGCCAGACGAGCTTCTGCAGCGAATCGACCTGCTGGAGCTTCCAATCCTCCAGATCCATCGTCAGGCCCTTTGCGTGCGGCAGACGAACGATTCGACCGGGCTCGGACTCCACGATGATCGCCAGCACCTTCGCGGCGACCGGCGCCGCCAGCCACAGCGGCAGCGCCGCGCAGAGCAATGCAGCGGCTCGACGCCGTGCGCGGGTGGTCTCGCGGCCCGTCGCGGCGAGAAAGCCCCGGTGTGCGAGCAGTGTCGCCAACGGCACCATGGCGCCCCCCAGCATCCACACGTTGTGGCCCGCGCGCGGAAAGATCTGGAAGCAGAGGAATGCCTGGTGGAAGGCCAGCACGAGCAGGCCGCTCGTTCTTGCTTCCCACTTTCCATTGCGCGTGTCGCGCCATAGGACGCCGGTGGCCGCGAGCACGAGCAGAGCCGGGAGGATCCAGTCGAAGAGTGCGGAAACGCGCCAGAGACCGTCGGGGAAGAGCCCTGTCGTGCCGGATCGGTACCAGACCGCATAGGCGACGACGAGCGAGACGCCGCAGAGGAGTGCGCCTTGGCGGGCAGTGCGGCGGCGTCCCGAGAGTGCCAGCAGCCCGCTCGCCACGAACGTCGCCACGCCGAGACCAAGGAGTGCAAAGGCGGGGCGCGGCAAAAAGACCGGCAGGTAGTAGTTCCGAAGCGATTGCGGGAAGACGAACATATCGTAGAGCAGCTCCGGAAGCGCACCCCATGCGGCATAGAGGCCGAGCACCGGCACGACGGCCAACGCCACGCCGCCCGCGTAGGGGAGGAGGCGCTCGACGATGATCCACCGGAGTCGAACGCGCGGCGCGCTGCGGTGGACGGCCAGCCCCACCACGCCCATCAGCAGGTGGATGGGCAGCCCGTGGATCACGTAGTCGCGTGCCCCCATGAAAGGCGCTGTCGGGAGCAGGATCAAGATGGCTGCCGCCGCCCACAGGCTCAGCAGAACGAATAGGGGTGTGGCCGCCCCGCCTCCATCCTCTTCTTCCTCGCGCGTTTCCAGCACGCTGAGTGCAGCGATGGCGAGCCCGAGCCCGACCGCACTCATCGCCCCGACCGACTGCTTGTAGAGGAGTGCCACGCCGGCGGCGAGTC
The DNA here is from genome assembly GCA_019310975.1 of Deltaproteobacteria bacterium. Lineage (GTDB taxonomy): Bacteria > Myxococcota_A > UBA9160 > UBA9160 > UBA4427 > JAFDDH01. The sequence continues at coordinate 18,972 of JAFDDH010000134.1, forward strand.
CGACCAGGATATGCGCTGCACGGGTAGGTCGCGTGCCGGCGCGCAGCAGCAGCAGCACTGCGAGCAGCCCGATGGGGATCGTGTAGAGAGCGGCGGTCGGGGTATTGAGGTTCAGGCTCGCGCGACCCCAGTACACGATGGCAAAGAGCGCACCGATGAATGCAATGCGACGTGGCGTGATCCGCAGCAGGATCGCGAAGCTGAGCAGGACGGTGGCGGCCTTGATTGCGGCCAGACCCAGGCGCAGCCCAAGAATCTCGAAGCGAGCGGTCTCGAGGAGGACGGCCGTCGTGGTGAAGACTCCGGGCCCGTAGGCCTCGACGAAGTCGCGATGCGGAACTTCACCCTTCGCAACCCGCGCGCCCATGTGCAGCAGGTAGCCCTCGTCTCGCAGGCTGAGCCCACGATCCAGCGTGAGCGAGAACCACACGAGTGCGATCAAGACGAGCGCAGCACCGAGCAGCCAGTTCACGCGGCGCGGTGCGGCAGGTGGCGATGCAACACCAGCGCGAGTCGTCTCCGCACCGAGAGGAGGGCCGGCAGCCTTGGCAGACGGGTCCGTCGGGACGCTACCTCCGGCGTCTTCCCCGGCCCCCGGAGCGGCCGCCGTCCCCGCCGCGGCCGCCACTGCCGCCACCGCCGCTGCGTCGCCGCCGGCCGCCGGCGGGCC
>JAFDDH010000347.1 GCA_019310975.1 Deltaproteobacteria bacterium
GAGTTGGACGGCGCCAGCATGCGAATCTCGCGGATGGGGTTCACCGCAGACCTCGGCTACGAGTGCTGGCTCGGGCCCCACCAGCGCGATGCATTCCAGGACGGAATCATGTCGGTGAGTCGGGCGATGGAGATCGACATACCTGGATACGGGCTGGCTGCGCTGGAGGCCTGTCGACTGGAAGCTGGCCTCATCGTGCCGGGCTGGGATTGCGCAACCGAGGCAGATCCGAATCCCGGCTTCGAACGCTCACCCTTCGAGTTGGGCATCGGCTGGCTGGTCGATCTCGACACCAGGGATTTCGTGGGCCGAGAGGCGCTGGCCGCCCAGAAGCGAGAAGGACCTCGCTTCGTTCTGCGCAGCTTCGTCATGGACGACGAGCGCAAGCCGGAAGATGGCTCGACCCTCCATGCGACGATAGACGGCGCCGATCGCCAGATCGGCTTGATCGCCTGCTCGAGCTGGTCCTGGGGCATGCGACGTACGATCGGCCACGCATCCGTCGAGCATCCCCATGCACGGCTGAAGCTGGCGTGGACCTACATCGAGAACGAACGCGTCACGGTCGAGCTGAGCCGTGGGCCACTAATCGACCTGGAGCGTCGCCGACAGGTGCCCGCACCAATCGAAGGAGCGTAGACCCGGATCGCCGATGCCCTTCGATTGGTCGTGTTTCCACATCGCGGCTCGACGGGCGTGCATGCACGCGCTGATTGGAACGTGTATACGTACCTTCGATCGGGTCGATGAGCTTCGACCATCCAGACGACCGAATGGCGGAGATCGACGATGTCGCAGCAGCCCAACGCGTCTCAGCCCAAGTCGGGCTCGTCGATTCCGCGCTCGGCTCGCGTGGTCATTGTCGGCGGTGGCGTCATTGGCTGCAGCACGGCGTACCATCTCGCCAAGCGCGGCTGGAGCGATGTCGTGCTGCTCGAGCGTCACAGGTTGACGTCTGGTACGACGTGGCATGCCGCGGGGCTGGTGGTGACATCTGGGTTCACGACGAGCACCGGCATGAAGATCGCCCAGTACACCCGCGACCTCTATGCCACGCTGGAGCAGGAGACGGGCTTCGCAACCGGCTTCAACCCGGTCGGGCTGCTCCAGATCGCCGCCAATCGCGAGATCCTCGAAGATCTTCGGCGCAAGGCGACGTTCGGTCGAATGATGGGCATCGACACGCAAGAGCTCTCTCCCGCAGAGATCGGCGAACACTGGCCCCTGGCAAACCTGGATGACGTGCTCGCCGGCTTCTTCACCGCGGACGACGGCAGGGCAAACCCGGTGGACCTGACGATCTCGCTCTCGAAGGGCGCGCAGGCGCGGGGCGTTCGCATCGTCGAAGGCGTGGAGGTCGTCGGGATCGATCAGGTCGCTGGCCGTGTGACGGGCGTGGTAACGGACCACGGATCCATCGAAGCGGAGTACGTGATCAACTGCGCAGGTATGTGGGCTCGTCAGGTCGGCGAGATGGCGGGTGTCAGCTGCCCACTCCAGGCCGCGGAGCACTACTACGTCATCCTGGACGGAGTAGAGGGGATGCACAGGCAGCTGCCCGTCCTGGAGGATCCGTCTGTATACGGCTACTTCCGCGAAGAGGGCTCGGGCCTCATGGTCGGGCTCTTCGAGCCCGTCGCCGCACCCTGGTCGTTGGACGGAATTCCCGACAATTTCTCGTTCGGTGTGCTCGAGCCGGATCTCGATCGGATGATTCCCTATCTGCAGAATGCTCTGGAGCGGATTCCATCGGCGAAGGAGGCCACCGTTCGTCAGTTCTTCTGTGGGCCGGAGAGCTTTACGCCCGATCTCTCGCCGCTCATCGGTGAAGCGCCCGAGCTGCGCAACTTCTTCGTCGCAGCGGGTCTGAATTCTCTGGGCATCCTGCAGGGTGGTGGAATCGGCCGCCTGATCGCCAACTGGATCGTCGATGGCCTGCCCGATCTCGATGTCGCAGAGCTCCATATCGACCGCTTTCAGCCCTACCAGGCCAATCGGGCATATCGGAAGGATCGGACCAGTGAGATCGTCGGCGAGATGTACAAGGTGCACTTCCCGAACGAATCGTACGAGACAGCGAGGAACGTGAAGCGCCACGTCCTGCACGATCGCCTCGAGTCTGCGGGAGCATTCTTCGTGCAGTCTGCCGGCTGGGAGATCGCGGATTGGTATGCACCGAAGGGGCAGAAGGCCGAGGTCGAACGCTATACCTGGCAGCGGCAGAATTGGTTCGAGTACGCGGCCGAGGAGCATCGCGCCTGCCGCGAGGACGTGATCCTGATGGATATGTCCTTCATGTCGAAGTTCGTCGTGCAGGGGCGGGACGCACTCGCCGCTCTCGAGCGTGTGAGCTGCAACGCTCTCGATGTGCCGAACGGACGGATCGTCTATACGCAGTGGACCAACGCGGCCGGCGGGATCGAGGCCGACCTGACCATCACGAGACGATCCGAGAAGGAATTCCTGGTCGTCTGCTCGGATACCGTCCATCGCCACGTCGAAACCTGGATGCGCCGACACTTTCCGGAGGACGGTCACGTCACGATCACCGACGTGACCTCGGCGTATGCGATGCTCACGATCCAGGGCCCGCGCTCGCGCTCGCTTCTCAGCGAGCTCACGACGGCTTCGCTGGCGAACGAGGATTTCCCCTATCTCACGTCCCAGGAAATCGACATCGGCTACGCGAGGGTCGAGGCCACGCGGGTGACCTACCTGGGCGAGCTCGGCTGGGAGCTCTACGTCCCTACCGAGCATGCAATGGAAGTCTACGATCGCCTGCTCGAGGTCGGACCCGAGCACGGCCTGCGGCACGCCGGCCTGGAGGCGCTCGGCAGCCTTCGGCTCGAGAAGGCGTACCGGGATTTCGGGCACGACATCGGCAACCTCGACACACCCTACGAGGCCGGCCTCGGCTTCGCGGTGGCGCTCGAGAAGCCCAACGGCTTCATTGGGCGAGACGCACTGGCGGTTCAGAAGAAGGCCGGCGTCCCAAACCGACGACTCGTGCAGTTCCTCCTGGAGGATCCCGAGCCGCTGATGTATCACGGAGAGGTGATCTGGCGCGACGATGTCGCCGTGGGCTCGATTCGTGCCGGTGCCTTCGGGCACACGCTCGGCGCGAGTGTCGGCCTCGGGTACGTCGAGCCCGGAGAACCTGTCACAAGGGACTATATTGCAACGGGCACGTGGGAGATCGAGATCGCCGGCGTGCGACACGCCACGCGAGCCTCGTTGCGGCCCCTCTACGATCCCAAGGGTGAGCGAATCCGAAGCTGACGAATTCGCGTGGCCCGCTAGCCGCGAATCTCCGCGTCGTCGCGGAGGAAGGGCACGCCATCCGGCTTTTCGTCCATCTCCCGCGCATAGCGATGCCCGGCCATGACCGCCGCCGCGATGATCCCCGGGCTGCTGCAATCTCCCACACGCGTGATGTCGACCCGATCGCATAGCTCGGCGTAGAGCGCTTCGTTCGCCGACCGGCCGGTCACCATCACGATATGGTCAGCCTCGATCTCGCGCTCCCGCCCCGTGTAGATGCAGGATGCAACGACGTGACCGTTCTCGATCCGGTCGACCGCCATGGCCGTCTCGATCGCAACCCCGTTCTCGAGCAGCCAGGTCTGCGTGCGCGGCTGCTCGTCGGTGTTGAATGCCCAGGCCGAGACCTGCGTCGCAGGCGTCACTAAGGTCACTTGCGCGCCGCCCAGACGCAGCGCTTCGGCCAGGAC
>JAFDDH010000135.1 GCA_019310975.1 Deltaproteobacteria bacterium
TTCGCGACGAACGCCGTGAAAGCAGAGGAGCCATTCTTCTGCTCGGAGCTGGTCGCGGCTGCACTCAGGACGGCAGGCATCGTGGAATTCGAGGATGCGGAGGAGGTGAGTCCGGTCGACCTCTGTGCGTGGCGGATCTACGCCGAGAACTACTACCACCTGAGAGGGGACCTCGAGGAGATCGACGAGTACAACGACCGCGCCCCGGGCGATACGAAGGGTGGCCACTGGTACAACTCGCTGGGCTCGAGGGTCGAAGCGGCCGGGGAGATCGTGTCTCGGCTCTTCGGCAGCGCAGCCCCCGGCTCCGGTCCCCAGCTCAACGTTCCCAACGCCATTACGGCGATCCGGTTGCTCCTGCTGGCGCCGATCCTCTACTTCCTCTGGAAGGGCTCGCCGGGGCTCGCGGCAGCCACGTATCTCGCATTCCTGGCACTGGACGCCGCCGACGGATGGGCCGCGAGCCGGCTCGACAAGGTCACGGACTTCGGCACCAACTTCGACAAGGCGGCTGATGCGATCGTCGTCGCAGGCATCTTCACGTTTCAGCTATTTGCGGGGCAGATGCACTGGGCGCTCTATCTCGCCCTTCTGGTCTGCTATGCGGCGCAGGGCGTGATCATGGTTCGCGCGGCCAGAGAGAGCGGCGTGCTACCCACGTCGAAATACCATCGGTTCAGCGGTGCGGCGACGTACTCGCTGGCAGGCATTGCCCTGATCGGCCTCTACAACGTTTGGACGATTCCCGCGGTCGCAATCTGCACGGCCTACCTCTATGTCCACACATACCTCTACTACCGCGAGCACCAGGCGTAGACGGGACCTGAGCACGGCGATCATGACCGCTTCGGCGATCGACCACGAGGTTCAGCTCGGCCAGCATGGCACGACGAGGATTCGGGACATCCCGGGCCCGCCGGCCGCCGCGACCGTGATGCTGCTCCACGGGCTCGGGGCCACCGCCCGGCTGAACTGGGGCCCGTGCTTCCGGCCCCTCTCGGAGCACTTTCGCGTCCTGAGCCTGGACCACCGTGGCCACGGGCGCGGCCTGCGCACGCATCGCTTTCGCCTCGAGCAGTGTGCGGACGATGCGGCCGCGCTGGCCCGTGCCCGAGGGCTGGAGCGCTTCATCGCCGTCGGTTACTCGATGGGCGGGCCGATCGCCTCGCTCACCTGGCGGAGGCACCCGGACCAGGTCGCCGGACTCGTTCTGTGCGCCACGGCCCGCCACTTCATGCCCCGGAACGTCGCCCGCGCGGCGCGCATTGCCCTGCCGGCGGCTGCCCGCATGGCTCGGCTGGCACCGTCGACCGCCCGGGAGCGCCTGCTGCAACGCATGCTGGCGCGGATCGAGCATCCCGAGCTGCGCGAGCGCATCCATCGCGAGTTCGCGGGCCACGATCCTGCCTCGGTCATCCAGGCGACACACGCGCTGAGCGGCTTCTCGTCCCACGACTGGATCGGCAGCGTCGACGTGCCCACGGCTGTGATCGTGACCACCCGGGACGAGCTGGTGCCGCCGCGGCGCCAGGTCGAGCTGGCCGCATCGATCGCCGGCGCCGAGGTCTTCGAGGTGGACGGAGACCACGGCGCCTGCGTGGCCCGGGCGGATCTCTTCGTCCCCGCCCTCATCGCAGCCTGCCGCAGCGTCGAGCGTCGCATGGCCCGCGATCTCTAGTCGTTTCGAATCGGGTCATGGGTGAGCTGCGCCCACTCCCCCCGCTCGCAGCACCGCTGCGAACACCACACATCCCCAGACCTGGGGATGTCGCCCGGGCTCAATAGAGGTCACGCTTCCAGCACGATGGAGGTGGCGCTCCCGCGCCGAATTCGAGGTGCAGAGACGATCGCGAGGGCCGTTGGCACAACGATGCGGTCCTTCCTCGAGCCTCGAGACTTGGATCCATTTCATGATGAATCTTGGGCGCTTACGCTGAGAATCGCAGCAAAATAGCCAGCCCGACGCCCGCGCTCTGTGAGAACCGCGCGGCCACAGAGCGCTCGCGCTGCTCGCGCTGGAGGAGGCGGGGCCCTGGATCCGCGCAGCGTCCTCCCAAGCGGGATTCCGGTGGCAGTCGACCAGCGCCCAGCAGAAGGGAACGCGTCAAGGCCCGCGCCCGTGCGGACGATGCGTGTTCGACGGGGCCTATTCGATGAATCTTCTGATTCTGCTTCCGGTCGTTGCGTGCATGATCTGCTGCGCGCTGACAGTCGCGATTCTGGACCGCGGGTCGCACCACCCCGCCAATCGCATTGGTGCAGCCCTGACCCTGGCAGCAGCCTTCTGGGCCTTCTGCGAGATCCTCTGGAGCAGCGCGACCGATCCTCAGATCGCACTCTATCTGATCCGCCTTGCCGCGATCGGTTGGATCTCGATTGGACCGATTACCTTCCACCTCTTCCTCGAGCTGAGCGGGAGCGCCGCGCGGCGCAGTCGCCTGCTGCTCGCGACGCTCTACGGAATCAACGCAGCGCTCGTCGGCGTGTCCGTCGCGACGCCCTGGCTCGACAAGGCCGCGGTCAGGACATCGTGGGGCTGGGGATACGAGGTCGGGCCGGCCTTCTACGTCGCGTATGCGTACGTAGCCCTGACCTTCATTTCGGGCTTGATCATCGAGATCCGGACCCTCCGAAGATCCATCGTGCCAGCGGAACGGCGTCAGGCGATCGTGCTGGTGGGCGCGATGATGTTCTGCCTCGGAGTCGCATCCGTGACCGACGGAATCCTTCCCGCACTCGGTCATCACGTGCCCAGACTCGGCGTTCTGTCCATCTCCCTCTTCGCGGGCACCGTGGCCTGGAGCTTCCAGCACTTCGGCTATTCGCTGATTGCACCGGGCACTTTCGCGTCGGAGATCCTCGCCACCCTTCCCGACGGTGTGGCTCTGCTGCAAGTCGACGGCCGCATTCGCCTGGCGAATCCGGGCATGGAGAAGCTGGCCGGTGTAAGAGGCGGGGCACTCGAAGCTCGTCTGATCAATACGCTCATCGAGGCGCTCCCCCTGAAAATCGCCCAGGAGTGCAGCGAGCGCGACTGCACGCTGAGATCCGACTCGGGTGAATCCATACCCGTCGCGGTCTGCACCTCAGCGCTGCGCGACAAGCGGCACAATCCCATCGGCCTGGTGCTGGTGGTTCGCGACCTGCGAGAAGTCATGAGCCTTCGCAGTCGGTTGGTCATATCCGATCGCCTGGCCGCAGTCGGGCAGCTTGCGGCGGGAATCGCACACGAGATCAACAACCCGATTGCCTTCGTGCGAGCCAACCTGGGGAGTATGGGGAGTATCCTCGATACTCTGGTCTCGAAGCTGCCGCGCGAGCGCTACGAAGAGCTCGAAGCTCCCATCGACGATGGCCGCGAGCTCATCGAGGAGAGCCTCGACGGCATCGACCGTGTGGCGGCCATCGTGCGCGACGTCAAGAGCTTCTCCCACACGCGTGAGGTGGGGGCACAGCGAATCGAGCTGAACCCCATGCTCGACTCGGTGCTGCGGGTATCCGTCGCGCAGCTGCCTTCAGGGTGCCGGGTGGAGCGCGACTACGCCGACGTCCCCCCGGTGCTCGGCGCCGCTCAAGAGCTGAAGCAGGTATTCCTGAATCTCGTCATCAACGCCGCCCAGGCGATCGCTGAGGGTGATGCCATTCGCATCTGCACCCGACACGAAGGTCGGTGCGTGGTCGTGACCGTGGAGGACGAAGGCTGCGGCATCGAGCCCGAGTCCCTCGAGCGGATCTTCGACCCCTTCTTCACCACCAAGGCGGTGGGCCAGGGGACCGGCCTCGGCCTTTCGATTTCCCACCAGATCGTAGCCAGCCACGGCGGCGACATCTCGGTCGAGTCCGAGCCAGGCCGCTACACCCGCTTTCGCGTGGCGCTGCCGGCGGCGGACCGAGAGGATTGAGACAGGCCCTCTATCCGGCTGTCTTCAACCGCCCGCCACCGGGGATGATCGTTCCCGTGAGGTCGCTCGCGCAGGCGCGATTCTTGCTCCTGCTGAGGGGAAATGGCGGAGGCCCCAGTCCGGCCCTTCGGGAGGCACACGCTGTCCCGGGGTGTCGCGCGCCGGGGCCAGACGCGGGGCACCGCGCCTCATCTGCAGGGGAACTCCCATGGTCAGTCACGGAGCGGGCCTCGACGTGATCAGCCGGATTCACCTCGAGCCGGGCGAGTGAGCGCGACGGCCGAGGGCTCGACGGCGGCCACGCGATCGGTACTCGTCACGGGAGCGTCGGGGCTGGTAGGCCGCCAGGTGGTGGCCCGACTCGCGGCCGAGCCCGGCGCAGTCGGGACCCTGGTGGCCGCTGACCTGCATCCGCCCGCCGCACCAGAGATGCTTCGGGAGGGCGTCTGCTACGTCACCGCCGACGTGCGCGATCCGGCACTGGGCAAGCTCTTCAAGGATCATAGGGTCGACACCGTCGTGCACCTCGCGGCCATCGTGACACCCGGACCGGGAAGCTCGCGCCAGCTCGAGTACGAGATCGACGTGCTCGGCACGCGGAATGTCGTCGAGGCCTGCTTGCACGCCGATGTGAGCCAGCTGATCTATACGAGTAGCGGTGCGGCCTACGGCTTCCACGCGAGCAACCCGGTGCCACTGCGCGAGACCGACCCCTTGCGCGGCAACAAGGCATTTGCCTACGCGTGGCACAAGCGCCTCGCCGAGGAGGAGTTGGCCCGCCACCGCGAGGAGCATCCGGCACTGGCTCAGCTCGTGTTGCGGCCGGGGACGATCCTCGGCGCCGAGGTCGCGAGCCCCATCACTGCTCTCTTCGAGAGGCGTGTAGTCGTCGGCGTGGCCGGCTCCGACGCACCCTTCGTCCTGATCTGGGACGAGGATGTCGCCGACTGCATCGTGAAGGGCATTCGCGAGCGAAGCACGGGGGTCTACAACCTCGCCGGGGACGGCAGCATCGAGCTCCGCGAAATCGCGCGACGCCTCCATCGCCCCTACCTTCCCTTGCCTCCGACGCTACTTGCCGCAGCACTCGGGACTCTTCACACCCTGCGGCTCTCGGCTCGCGGCCGCGAGCAGGTGGACTTCCTGCGCTACCGGCCGGTGCTTTCGAACGAGAAACTGAAGAACGAGTTTGGCTTCACTCCTCGCTACACCAGCGAGGAGTGCTTCGAGCGCTACTGCCTGCTGCGCTATGGGGCCTAGCCGCATGCGATCGGTCGTGATCACGGGGGCGGCGGCGGGCATCGGGGCGGCCCTGGCACACCGCTTCGCGCGGGCGGGATTCCAGGTGGCTCTGATTGACCTCGACGCGGCGGCGGTCACTGCACGCGAGGCGGAGCTGGTGAGCGGAGGCGCCGTCGCGCTCGCCCTTCCCTGTGATGTGACTTCTCCCGCCGACTGCACAGCTGCGCTAGAGCAGGTAGTCACGACCTGGGGTGGCATCGACGTTCTGATCAACAACGCGGGCATCACCCACGTCGGCCTGGTGCGTGATACGGACACCGAGGTGATCAAGCGTGTGCTGGAGGTGAACTTCCTCGGAGCCGTGCACTGTACCCACGCCGCCCTGCCCTCGCTCTTGGCACGCCGCGGGCAGGTCGCCGCACTGTCCAGCGTCGCCGGTTTCGCGCCCCTCGCGACGCGCGCCGGCTACGCGGCCAGCAAGCATGCCCTCCACGGCTTCTTCGGATCGCTCCGGGTCGAGCACGCGCGCGACGGCCTGGGCGTCACGCTGGTCTGTCCCTCCTTCGTGCGGACGGGGATCGGTGAGCGGGCGCTCGGGGAGCACGGCCAGCTCGCCGGTGCAGGCGCGCGCAGCGGCGTGCGCCGCGAGATCGAGCCCAACCATGCCGCGGAGACGATCTTCCGCGGAGTGCAGAAGAGGCGGCCCCTGGTGCTGGTCGGTGCCGAGGCGCACCTCGCCTGGTGGATCACGCGGCTCTGGCCGGCCGCCTACGAGCGCGCGATGGCCCGCCGCACGCTCTCCTCGCAGCCCCGATGATTGGCTGCCTGGTGTGACCTGCTAGAAGGAGCTCCCGGGTGCGGGGTAGCCAGCGATCAGCCCGCCGTCGGCCACGAATTCCGAACCAGTCGAGTAACTACTCTCGTCGGAGGCGAGGAAGAGAGCAAGCCGGGCGATCTCGCCGGCTTCGCCCGGGCGGCCCAGCGGAGATAGCCGTGTGGCGTGCTCGCCAATCAAATTCTGGATCGCCGTGAAATCCGTGCCGTCCGGGATCCCGAGCTGGGTCAGGACGAAGCCCGGGTGGATCGAATTCACACGGATGCCGCGTGGGCCGAGCTCCATGGCCGCAGCCTTCGTCATACCGCGCACGGCCCACTTGCTGGCCACATAGCTCAGGATGCCATTCATCCCGACCATGCCGTCGATCGAAGAGATGTTCAGGATCGAGCCACCGCCCGCCGAGGTCATTGGCTCCACCACCGCGCGCATCCCGAGGAAGACACCCGTCTGATTCACCTCTGTGACACGCCGGTAGCTCTCCAAAGTCATCTCGTGGAGCGGAGCACCCTCGGCGATGCCCGCGTTGTTCACCAGCACATCGAGCTTGCCGAACGCATCTCGTGTCGCGGATACGGCGCCCGTCCAATCGTCCTCGTTCGTGACGTCGAGCCGGCAGAAGATCGCGTTTGCCCCGATCTCCTCGGCGACGCTCCGGCCCTCGCCGACGCTCACATCGCAGACTGCAACCCTGGCGCCCTCCTCCGCAAAGAGGCGTGCCTCCACCTGCCCCATGCCGCGCGCGGCGCCACTGATGAGCGCCACCTTCCCCTCGAGCCGACCCATGTTTTGCTCTCCCCGTGCGTGAACTGACTCACCCTCTTGCCAGGCGATCCAATCGAGCCGCCCTAGAGTCCCGCATGGTCGCATACAAGACCTGTTGCGCGAGCTTGGGCTTGTCGGCAATCGGCCGACTGTGTCAGGCTAACCCGAGCGTCCAGAACGAAATTCCAGCACGAGGATGGATGGATTCGCCAGTCCGGAGGTCGAAGTGCAGATCGAGGCAGAGCGCTACACCGCCCGCGCCGAAGAACTCATCGAGGCGCAGAAGGTCGGGGTTTGGAGCGGGGTCCATGAAGCTCTACCGCAGATGAAGGTCCACGGGGGTCGCACTGGGCGGACGATCCGGCTCTACAGCTCGAACCCGCCGGATCGGTCCGGTGACGAAAAAAGATGAGTTACCGAGTCATCCAGTGGGCCACCGGCGGAGTGGGACGCGCTGCCATCCAGAGCATCCTCTCTCATCCCGAGCTCGAGCTCGTGGGTGCCTGGGTGTCCGGCGGCGACAAGGTGGGCCGTGATGCCGGCGAGATCGCCGGCTGCGAATCGCTTGGTGTGACGGCCACCAACGACACAGAGGCGCTCCTCGGTCTCGATGCGGACTGCGTTGTCTACTCGCCCGTCATGGCCGATCGGCCCACGGTGATTCGCATCCTCGAGTCGGGGAAGAACGTGGTCACGCCTCTCGACTGGTTCTACCCCGGCCAGCGCGACGTCTCAGAAATCGAGGCCGCATGCCAGCGGGGTGGCGTGACCCTGCACGGGACGGGCATCCACCCAGGCGGCATCACCGAACGCTTCCCACTGATGATCTCTGCACTCTCGCGCGCCGTCACCCACGTGCGTGCCGAAGAGTTCTCGGACATCCGCACCTACGGCGCGCCCTTCGTGGTGGGCGAGATCATGCTCTTTGGCAAGACCCCCGAAGAGGCGGCCAAGAGCTCCATGCCCGCGATGCTGGGCGAAGGGTTCATGCAGTCCATCGACATGATCGCCGACACGCTGGCATTCGACCTCGATGCCGAGAAGCAGACACGTCACGAGGTCGCCGTGGCGACCGCGCCCATCGACTCCCCGATCGGACCGATCGCGCCCGGGCACGTCGCCGCGCAGCGCTTCACCTGGCAGGGAACAGTCCGCGGTGAGCCCGTCATCACGGTGCGCACCAACTGGTTCATGGGCCAGGAGAACCTGGATCCCGCCTGGACGTTCGGACCGGAAGGCGAGCGCTTCGAAGTCGAGATCAGCGGGGATCCGTCCTCCAAGGTGACTTTTCATGGCTGGCAGCCGGAGAGCATCGAGGCGGGGCTGGAGCGCAACGCAGGGATCGTGGCCACGGCCGTGCACTGCGTGAGTGCGGTCCCCTATGCGTGTCGTGCCGAGCCGGGAATCCGCACCTACCTGGACCTCCCGCTCGTGGCGGGGCGCGCCGCGCCCTCGCTCGCGCGCGCTCCGTCTTGATCCTCGGTCACCATGGGCTCACCGGTCATTCGGGCATCATCCACGATTTGCGCACCGACGGCACGCTTCAGAACAGCTCCCGCGACATCGAGCCCCCGAGTTGCATCAACACATTCGTCTGCATCGCGGTCTTCTGATCACGCACGTTGTAACCCGTCAGCAGGATCTGGCGCTCGAGCCGATGCATCGCGGTGCAAACGAGTACCTGGGTGAACTATTCCTCGAGCTCGGACGAATCGATCGGGCCAAGGAGCGCCTGGCGGTGCTCGACCGGGCCTGTCCCTTCGGCTGCGCAGAATACGAGGACCTGAGACGACGGATCGAGTCCCGAAGTGTGGCCGCGCGCTAGCAGCCTCCTCTGTGTGGTCCTCTTCTTCGGGGTCGATCCTCCCGGCGCGGCCGCAGGCCTCGAAGCTTTCGCCCTCGATGACTTGAAGTGGACAGACCGAAGGGCGGATCGCGGCGCGGCGCTGACTCGGGCTCCGTCCGAATGCGTCGCCCGCCCACCCGATCCGTCGCGTGCAGCGTGGATCGCGCTCGGGCGAATCGCGTTTCGTTCGCCCATCCTCTTGGGCGGCGTCGCCGCTCGCAGTGGCATGCGGTGCGACACATGTCACCGCAATGGCCACGGAAATCCAGCGTTCTTCATCGACGGCGTATCCAGCGAGAGCGGCACGGCCGATGTCACGGGGAGCCTCTTCAGCCGAAGCCGGGACGACGGCGTATCCAATCCCGTACCCATTCCCAGCCTCGTTGATGCGGCCTCCAATCCACCCTTTGGCAGCGTCGCACCGAAGGCCGATCTCAGAGATTTTCTGATCGCCGTGGTGGTGGACGAGTTCCAGGGGCCGCTGCCCCCCAGCGCGGTGACCGAGGGCCTGCTCGCCTACCTGGGAGCACTTCGTTCGACCGCATGCCCCGCGCATGCGGTCGAGGCCGTCGAGGCTCTGGCGCGCACGCGAGACGCCCTTCGCAGAGTGATCCGCGAGCTGCGTGTCCGATCTTCGCAGTCATTCTACGATCCGGAGTATCTCGAAGAGAAGCTCCTCGAGGCCAACTGAGGCGCCGCGCTCGCGCCGGGGATTCAGGCCGAGCTCTCGGGAGATTCCGGAGGTTCCGCCGTCATCACGCAGTTCTTGCCCGCGGCCTTCGCCCTGTAGAGGGCGGCGTCGGCCGACGTAAAGAGCCCGGTCCTGCTATGTACGTACTCGGACACACCGATCGAGACAGTGACCCGCTGCGGCCGCATCGACTCGTCCACGATGAAGGATGTCTCGGCGATCTTGGTCCGCAGCTTCTCGGCCAGGAGCTGCGCGCCCGCCAGCTTCGTGCCCGTGGCGATGACCACGAACTCCTCTCCCCCGTAGCGAGCCAGTAGATCCGTAGCGCGTACCGACTCGGTCAGGATCCGCGCGAGCTGTTTCAGGAACTCATCCCCGGCGGCGTGCCCGAACGTGTCGTTGAGCTTCTTGAAGTCGTCGATGTCGAGGATCAGGATCGACAGGCCCTCGTGGGTGCGCGTGAGGCGCTTGATCTCCTTGGAGAGCTGGTCCTGGAAGTAGCGGTGGTTGTGAAGGTCGGTGAGTCCGTCCGTGATGGAGAGCTTGGAGAGGTGCTCGTGGTGCTTCTGGAAGCCCAGATTCTGTTTCGAGAGGACTTCGACATTCGCCAGGGCCTGCCCCCTGACCTTTGCCAGGTGATCGGCGGCGGCGTTGAATCCGCGATAGAGATGCTGGATCTGGCCACGCACGTGTTCCTGGGGCAGTCGGGTCTCGAAATCGTCCTTTGCGAGGGCACGGAATCCGTCAAAGAGGACCTGGAGCCGCCGGGTGGACGACATCGCCAAGAGGGAGGCAAGCAGCGTGAAGGCCGCGCCCAGCACGGCGCCAGCCGCCAAGATCCAGCTCGCAGCGATCAGCATCGGCGTGAAGGCCAGCAGGACCGGCTGCTCCGCGGTGATCGACAGGTCGAGCATGCCGATGGGGAGCGCGCTTCGTACCGTCCAGCCGATTCCGGTGGTCCACGGGACCTCGAGGTGTGGGATCGCACCGGCGCGTAGGGCCTCGCTGGGCAGCGGACCATCCGGACTCACCTCGCCCGCCAGGGCAATGATGCGGCCCTCCTTGTCCGCCAGGTGAAGACCGCCGACGGCGAGAAGGTCGAGGTGGAGCTGGTCCGCCAGCACGTCGCTGCGCAAGAGCGCGTGGAGGGTCGTCGCGGCGCGGCTCCGAGTCCTCGGCAGGGGCGCCGAGAGGATCACCCAGGCGCGGTCGTCGCCATGGCTGAGGAGGCGCATCAAGGCGCTACGAACCCCTGCCAACTCGCGACGGAGCTGGACTCCTTCCATCACGTCGAAGAGCTCTGAGTCGATCGCGTGCTTGGGTTCGAGGATCCCGAGCAGCTGTTGATAGGCGATTCCCCGTCCGTCGCTGGCGCGGACATTGCCCTCGGCGTCGAGGAATACGAGGCCGGAGAACAGGCTCGAGGCGGCGAGCAGCTCGCTCGACCGAGCTGCCAGGGCAGCGTCGCTGCTGGCCGGATTCGTCGTGGCGGCGAGCCTCTCGGCTCGATCGAGGGCCTGGTCGAGTCGGCGGACGACGGATTCCGCGCTCCACTCGAGTGTGGCTGGGTGCACCTCGGCGATCTGAGTCTGGGCTTCTACGTACCATGAATACACCGCCACGCAGCCCATCACGGCGGCGGTCGTGAAGGTCGAGAGGAAGACCAGCCAGACGGTCCTCATCCCGGGGCCACTGCGAGGCAGCGAGACGTTGCGAAACGTGGTCTGTGGATTCGGCACGCAGTGCCTCCCAGCCTTGGCTATCGACCTTTGGCTGTGTCGGCTTGAAGCTCTAGACGGTTCCGGGCTGGGGAAAGATATGCGCCCCAGGGGCACTGCCGCGCGTTGGGCTGCCACGCGAACTGCTGCAGCTCGACTGCAATCGGTGGCGCCCAAAGCGGCTTTCGAAGTTGAGTCGCCGGGCTGCCGATGATGGGTCGATGGGTTGGCTCGCAGATCACTTGCTGCTCCGGCGGTGGCGTACGCGCACTGCCCTGCGCCTGCGCCGACGGGCCGGCTGCGTGATCGCAGCCAGCCTGCTCGGCTTTGTCAGCCTCAGTGCTCTTGCGACGCTGAGCCTGCGCTGGATCGACCCGCCGACGAGCGCCTATATGCTCAGGGACCAGCGCGTCGCCCGCTTGCAGGGTCGAGACGAATACCGGTTGCGCCACTATTGGGTGGACTGGGAGTACATTGCACCGCACGCCAGAGTGGCCGTGGTGGCAGCGGAGGATCAGCGCTTTCCCTGGCACCCCGGCTTCGACCTGGAATCGATCGCCGAAGCCGTGCATGAGCGCGTCAAGGGCGAGCGCAAGCGCGGAGCCAGCACCATCTCCCAGCAGGTCGCCAAGAACCTCTTCCTATGGCCGGGCCGGAGCTTCGTACGCAAGGGACTGGAGGCCTACTTCACGGTCCTGATCGAGCTCTTCTGGCCGAAGCAGCGTGTCCTCGAGGTCTATCTGAACCTGGCACAGTTCGGTGACGGCATCTTCGGGATCGAGGCTGCGAGCATCGCGTACTACGGCAAGAGCGCCGCGGCACTGACACCGCGGGAGGCCGCGCTTCTCGCGGCCGTGCTCCCCAACCCGATCCGCCTGCGGGCCGACCGTCCCTCCGACTACGTGCAATCGCGTTCGGATTGGATCCTCGCGCAGGTCGAGATGCTCGGCGGACCCGCCTACGTGAGAGCACTTCCGGAGTAATTCGCCCGGCGGCGGGTGAGTGTACGGCCCCAGTCCTGCGGGATACGTTGGGTTCCCTGGGACGGCAGCAGGCGCGAGGGATCCCCTACGCGCGCCCCCATTCTGCCTGCGAGCTGCACAATCCGTGCTTCTTCCCGGATACAGACCAGCCTCAGGGGGCATCTCGGGCTAGATTTCCGCTCTTCACGCGCGTGCAGATGTATCGCCAATCGGAGCGTCACCTGGCCACCGGATCGTTGCACTCACAGTACGCAGACGAATCGTGCTCGACGCATCGGCAAGGGTCGTTGCGGTGCGCCCATCCATCGACCGACTTTCGAGCCCTGGAGAACGGCAGGCCAAGATGAGACTCCCTCGTGGATCAAAGCTGATTCTCCTGCTGGCTCTGCTCGTGCCATTCGAAGTCCTTGCATCGAAGCCGGCCGTGAAAGAGCTGAACGGGCGTGTGTTCGCTGGCTATGTCTATGAACAGGTCGATGGGACGTCGCGCCAGGTCGGCAATAGCTCCGTGACCCTGCCAGAAAGCACACTGGGGGAGTGGGGTGTCGGAGGCGTACTGACGGTGCCAATCCTCAGCTGGCTGGGCGGGCGCGTCGCCGTGGCCGGTGGCAATCGTTCCTTCAAGCTGAAAAGTGAGCCTGGCTTCGTCGGGAGCACGCGGAACACGAGCTGGGTGGAAGCCGGTCTGAGCCTGTTCGTGCGCGATCCCGAGCTCGGGTACTTCGACCTCGGCTATGTCTATGACTGGGAGGATGGCTCCGGAAGCATCGTCGGCAAGAAGACGGTCAACGAACTCGTCGTCTCTGCCGGATTCTTCATACCGGACCAGGGGATCGGCCCCTTCGACTGGGATGCCGATTTTTCATACGGGCGAGCTGCAATGGACTCGCCTGCGCTGAGCGATCGCGCCGATGAGTTTGCCGTCGATGCGACGATCGGCTGGTACTTCACGGACTCTTTCCGGCTCTCTGGAGGGATCCAGTGGCTGCTGTCGAAGCCGCAGCTCTCCTTCTCGACTCAGGAGCTGCGTGGCGTCGGTAAGCTCTCGTGGCTGGTGTGCGGTGGCAAATTCGAGCGGGACCTGGCCGCGCCCTTCACATCAATCGATCAACCCATGTATTCCGTAGGATTTAGTATGACGTTCAGCTATCCAGGGGCGAGCTCCCTGCTCGAGCTGACCCGCGAGTACCACTGAGCGCTGGGGGTCCGTTCTCCACGGCTGCGCGCACTCCGTGTGGCCGTGCTGTGATAATGCAGTAGCCGGTGAAGGAAATCTTCAT